>JAISLB010000043.1 GCA_031260685.1 Oscillospiraceae bacterium
TATCTGCGCGATTTGCTTGCGTTGCTTGATTTAAAGATTTTCTTTTACTACAATACGCACAGGTGGCTCGGTCCTGACAGTCAGCTGAAAGATATGCTCGGGATTGCGCTAAGTAAACAGGAGTTTGAACATAACCTCACAAAATCCGAGCGCAAAAGCCTATTAGCGCTGATTGACCCCGAAAGCGCGGACGAAGTTCAATTGATGTCGGACGCTATTGAGCTTAGATTGCGTCAGACTACAGCGGAAATACCGCTCTCGCGCTTGTTCGAGAGTATCGGACTTGACGAGTTTGAACGGAACTGCGTGCTTCTCGCGTATGCTTCGGAGGATAGCACAAAATACGGCAAACTCTTTGCCTATTTGCAGGACGATATAGCGTTGAAACGTCCTACCCGCGAGCTTGCAATCGCGCTGTTTATGCCGGAGATTAACCCGGACGGGAGTCCGGCGACAGCGGAAGAATACGCGCTTAGGTTCGATGCCGGTACGCTGTTTGCGTCGCTCTTTGATATGCGGGAGTTCAAAAACGGCGTCCTGACATTAAAACCTTCGGCAGCGGGATTCATTACAAGCGGCAAAACGGTTTTGCCGAAAGGCTACGAACTATTTGACGGAGCGGCGGAATTCATTACTGCGGAGAAAATTGACGCCTCCGCTCTCGAAACTTTGAGTTCTGCTGCAAAGACAGCTGAACGCGGTTCGTTTATTCAGATTTGCGGAGGGGTTGGACGCGGCAAACGCTTCCTATTGCGCAGCTGGGCTAAGAAAAACGGTGCAAAGTGTCTGTTTGCCGATGTATCAGCAGCGGAAGACTTTGACCTTCGCGAAAGTGCTATGCTGGCACGTTTGTGCGGTGCGTATCTAGCTTTGCATAGTTTTGAAGCTGAAAAGGAAATTAGTCTCGGCGAAGATTACCGTGTTGAGGACGTACTGCTGTTGAACGACTTATCTGCGCTGGAAGCCGCAAAACCTGTTACGTTCCTGCTTGCTTCAAAACCTCAGAAAATCGCGGGGGCTGAAACCGCGGCAGTTATAGCTTTAGCGCCGCTGACCGCCTCGGAACGGCTTACGATGTTCAGCGATTTTGCCGGGGACGCTGTTACGCCCGATAATTTGGGAATTCTCGCACAAACATATCGCTTTGAGCCGGGACAAATCAAGAGCGCGGTTCGTCAAATCCTCTCCGCGGGTAAACTCGGCGGCAGTCTTGGGTTAAGAGAACTAAACGAAATTTGTTCGGCGCAAGTAACCACCAATCTTGACAAACTCGCGACTAAACTTTCGCCTAAACACTCGTGGTCTGATATTGTACTTCCGAAAGCTCAGCTTGATATCTTGAAACACGCCTGCCTTCATATCAGCAAACGGCATAAAGTCTATACCGAATGGGGATTTGAGCAAAACCTTTCGTACGGCACGGGCTTATCAATCCTAATGTACGGCGCGCCGGGAACCGGAAAGACTATGTGCGCGGAAATACTCGCTTCCGAGCTGAAACTTGACGTTTTCCGCATTAACATTTCGCGGATTGTCTCTAAATACATAGGAGAAACGGAAAAGAACCTCGCGGAAATCTTCTCCGAGGCTAAAAAAACAGGCGGCATACTCTTTTTCGATGAATGTGAAGCGCTATTCGGTAAACGCAGCGATGTTAAAGACTCCCACGATAGAAACGCCAATATTGAAGTTGCCTATCTCTTGCAGCAGATAGAGGAACACGACGGCATAACGCTGATGTCTACTAATATAAAGCAGAACATTGACCCTGCGTTTATGCGGCGTATAACGTACGCTGTTAGGTTTCCGTTTCCCGAAGCTCCGGCGCGGAAAGCTATCTACTTAAAGCTTTTACCGAAAGAGCTTCCGCTTGCGAAAGCAATTGACTGGGATTATCTGGCGGAGAAGTTTCCGCTGTCCGGCGGTTATATAAAGAACATAGTTCTCAGCGCGGCTTTCGGAGCTGCAAATGACGATAAACCGCTTAGTATGAAGCATTTGCTAATCGCCGCGCTGCGTGAACTCAAAAAAAACGATATAGTGATAGTCCGCGAAAACTATCGCGAATACGCGGATTTGCTTTCCGGTGAATTCGAAGATTTGGAGCAGACGAAATGAAAACAAAAAGCGGTAAGCTCGGCAGAAGGATGATTATTATATTTACCGCGTTTGCACTGATACTCATTTTCATTGTAAGCGGAGTAATAATCTTTGGCTTATACGAGGACAATCTGACGTTTTTCGGCGAGTTAGCCCAAACCGCGGCAGGGGAAATTGCGGAGCGGGTTAAAGGTGATGACATTCTCTATTGGCTTGAAACGCGCGATACAAACGACGAATACGCGGGGCTGCTGGATGATATGTATTTACTGCAATCTACGATAGGCAGCAAGTATCTCTACATCTATGTTCCCACCGAAACCGGTCTTGTCTTTGTAGCGGATGCTGCGGAAATCAGCGGTGAAGGTTTAATCCGCAAACTCGGCGATGTTTTCAGCTTTGACGAGGTATCAAGCGAAGCGGAAAGTATAGCTCAATTCGGGCAATTGGCGCACGCGGAGATGCCGATTCTTAACGCGAACGGAGAGACAGTTGCGTTTGCGGCGGCTGATATGTCCGTAGATTATATATCTCACAATGTGTTCAAAGCACTGCTGTATTTTGCGCCGGCTTTGATAATTATGTTCGCACTGTTTATCATCGCACTCGGGCTTATTATCAACCGTAAGGTTTCGCGTCCGCTCGCGGTAATTACGTACGGCGTTGAACAATTCGTGCAGGGTGATGTACTGAAATTTGAGGCGGACGTCAAAACGGGCGATGAGATACAGGAACTCAGCGAGGCTTTCGCGAAAATTGCGGTCGATATTCAGGAATATATGAACCGTATGGTTAATGTAGCGGCTGACGAAGAACGCATTGCCGGCGAAATGACGCTTATGCGAAGCATTGAGGATTCCGTACTGCCTAAACCTATTGTTGAACGCGACGACTATTCAGCGGCGGGGCTTACTCACCCCTCGCACGATATCGGCAGCAGCTTCTACGATTATTTTCACATTGATAACGACAGGCTTGGAATTGTCGCGGCGGAAATGAAGTCAGAAGGTATTTCGGGCGCGCTCTATATGATTGCCGCCAAAACAATGATTAAAATGGAGATGATGCGGGCAAGTGAAATCGGAGAATCCGTAAAAGCTCTTAACACCGAAATGTACGACGCTTGGCAGGGGAAAGCCAGTATTTCCGCGTTTTTAGGTGTTCTCGACCTTTCAAAGGGCGTGCTGCACTATGTCAACGCGGATTTCGCGAATCCAATACATCAGAAAGTTACGGGTCCATTTGAGTATTTGCCGCAGTCGTTGTCGCAAGCGCTTGCCGTTAACCGGAATGTGTCGTTTAGGGAGATGGTACGCGAATTCGCGGAGGGCGACAGGTTATTGCTGTTAACCCGTGATATGCTTGAAGCAGAGCACGACGGCAAACGTTTTGCGGAACGTCAGCTGCCGTTGTCACTGGATAATGTGCGCGGAGTAAAATCCGCCGATACCGTAACGGCGGAGCTAATGAACGTATTCGACAAGTATACCGATGAACGTTCCGGAAATGTGACGGTGCTGTCAGTTGTATACTACGGCAATGGGAAATCGCGCATTGAGCTTGTAGTTCAGCCCCGTTCCGAGAGCTTTCGCGTTGAAATATTACCGCAAATTAAGAAACTCCTTGAAGCAAACGGAATGGGAAAAGCGTTCTATGCCGAATACGCCGTATCGCTTGAAGAACTGTTCATAATTTGCGCCCACAGGATTCAGGGCAGCGGAAATACGATAACGCTTCAATGTTCCGCGGTACCCGGCGCTGTTTCGGTGCGCTTAATTTTCAAAGGCGCTGTTGTAAGTCCGCTGGAATCGGAAAATATTCGCGAAACCTCGGCACTTGAATTTATACGCAGTCTCGGTTGTACGCTGGATTACGAAGCTTCGTTCAGTACGAACATCGTGACACTTGCAAGATCCGTTGTTAACTTCGGCGCGGAGGAAAGCACAGAGCTGGTTTCGAGCGGAGTAATACTTCCGGACAGTGAAAGCAGCGTCGAATGAAAATCTCTAAACGACGCTTATACAGTGTTCCGTCTGCTAAAAAAGCTGAAAATCTTGAACGGGAACAAAAACTGCAAACTCTTGCCGCTGTCGGGGACCCGGGCTATAAAGAGGTTGACCCGGTATATCGTTTGATAGAAAGCGGCGACCTTCGCTCGAATATGCCGGAAGCTGAACGTGACGCGCTCCCGTCTGATACTGTCAAGGTAGGTACGTTAAATATGAAGCGCGGAAAGCTAATTTGTTCGGTACTGGACGGGAGCGGCGAAATGCTTCTCCTGAACGCGCTGAAAAATTCGGCAGACTCAAACTCCGCTAAGAACGCGCGGCAGCGCAAATTGTTCGACGGTTCGCAAATCCGCAATGTTCCCGGGTTTCATAAAGATAAAGTATTAGTTAACAGCGGCGAAAAAATGAGTGCCTCGGGATTAGTGGTTAACGATATTTTGCGTTCCGCTCACAGCTATGTCAATGAGCTTGAAGCCTTGCTTGATAACCCCAACGCAGGAGCGGCGATAAAGAGAATGTACCCGTTTCTAAGCGTTGAGCAGGACAAAGAACGGCTTACAGATATGCGAACGCAAATGGAGAACACTTCAGACCCGGAGAAAAAGAGCGTACTTTTCCGCGCTTCCGCAAAACTTGAAGCCGTAATCGAGCGCAAAACTACCGAACGGGAACGCTTCGCGGCAAAAATCGCTCAAATGCGCGACAACGCCGAAAAAGCAAGCAAACGCTTCCAAGCAGATGATTTTGAGCTTGCGCGTATTCCGCAAAGCCCGGTAACGGAAACGCCGCTTGCAATCGAGCCGGATATAGTGTATAATGATGTCAATATACAATAAGGGGTGCTTATTATGCAAACGTATGCAACACGTAAAACCGCTTCTCCGCCGTTAACAAGCAATAGAGCTATGTCTAAAGCTCCGCGGCTTTCTAACTCGGACATTCTCAACACTTTGGGCGAATTGCCGTCACGCGAAATTGATTTGTCGGCGGCTATGACGGCAAAGATAAACGAACGCTTCGGAACACCGCTTAACGGTTTGCGCGTATTCCGCGATTCGGGTCTTGAGGATATGGGACAGCGTGCCTTTGCGCGCGGAAACGAAATACATATCGCGGGTAACGAGTCTGCTTCGGACGAGCGGCTTATGCTGCACGAAGCTACACACGTTGTTCAGCAAGGTTCGGGCTTAGCGCAGGGAAGCGGACTGCTGCAAAACAGTTCGCTTGAAGCACAGGCTAACGCTAAAAGCTATGTTGGCAGTTTTGCTATGCCGACTTCGGGCGAGGGTCCTATACAGGGTTGGAATCCGATTACCTTTATGGCAAAATATGCCCGCAAAGCAGTAAAACGTTTTTGGCACGGGAAAAAGAAGTCGGACGATGCAACTATGAAAGGATTTTACGAGAGAACTGACTTGCCTGCTGCTGATGTTTTAGAGCCGGAAGCAAGAGCAGTCCCCGATGAAGATATAACACCCGGCGGAGTTGCCAAAATGGCAGCAGGCGGTGTAGCTGATACTAGCAATTACCTAGGTTTGGCACTCAATAATGTATTTACAACCCCCGGTAAAATGGCGGAAGCTGTAGACGGTAAGGGTACGCCGAATCCCGTTCTATCCGCTATGAGCGTTGATGGTGATACGGCTCCCGGAAATCTTGCACTTGATACTTTCGGAGGTACAATGAGCGCGGTTGGCGGCTTGACAAAAATGGCTTTGTCCGCAAACGCCGCTCATAAGGCGCGAAAAAGCGGTAATACTTCCGGAGCGGTAGGCGGTGTAGTTGACGTATTCAAGGCGGCGGGCGGCGCGGCTACAGGTGCGGCTAAGATTGCAGGTACGATTGGTGCGAATGTGCCTGCGCAAGTAATCCCGGGACTCGGAGTTTTCACAGGTGGGCTTCAATTTGCCAAAGGTGTGGTTGATATGGCAGATGCCGGAGCCAATCGCAGCAATTTAACAAG
>JAISLB010000055.1 GCA_031260685.1 Oscillospiraceae bacterium
GCGGGAGCAATGACGACAAAAGCAGTTGAGGACGGCGACAGCTACATTCTGAACGGCAGGAAGTGCTTTATCACGGGCGCACCTTTTGCTAAGCACGCCGTTATTTTCGCAAAGACTAACCCCGAGAAAGGCTCCCGCGGGATTACAAGCTTTATCGTGGATATGAGTCTCCCCGGAATTTCTGTCGGTAAACACGAGGACAAAATGGGGCTGCGCGGAGTTGCGACCAGCGATATAGTTCTCGAAGATGTCCGCGTCCCAAAGAGTGAGATACTCGGCGAACTTGACCGCGGCTTCATTACGGCTATGAAAACGCTGTCTATCGGACGTATCGGGGTTGGAACGCAGGGAATCGGGATTTCCCAAGGAGCTATGGACGAAGCAGTCAAGTACATTCGCGAGCGCAAACAGTTCGGCAAACGGCTTGCGGACTTCCAAGCTCTGCAATTCAAAATCGCGGATATGGAAACTAAGCTCAATGCCGCGCGTCTGCTTGTTTATAACGCCGCTTATCTTATGGACCAAGGCGAGGACGTTACGAAAGCAGCGTCTATGGCGAAACTCTTCGCGACTGAATCCGCGCTTGAAATCGTCAGCGACGCGCTTCAAATGCACGGCGGTTACGGCTATATCAAAGAATACTCTATCGAGCGCTTATACCGCGACGCACGCGTGCTGACAATCTTTGAGGGAACCTCACAGATTCAGCAAATGGTCATTTCCGGAATTGTAATTGGTAAATAAAGGAGAATTATTCTGATGAACATTTTGGTTTGCGTAAAACAGGTGCCGGACATCAACGAGTTAAAGACTGATACCGCTTCAAACTCTTTGCCGATTGATAAAGCGCCTAAAATCGTAAATACTCTTGACGCCTACGCGCTTGAAACCGCGGTACGCCTAAAGGACGCTGACGCGGCGACTAAAATCGTCGTACTGACTATGGGTTCGGAATCCGCGAAAGAAGCGCTCAAGAGCGCACTTTCGGTCGGAGCTGATAAAGCCTACCGAGTCGGCGACGACGCGCTTGCCGATTCTGACACTCTTGCGACGAGCTATCTGCTGTCAAGCGCGGCGAAAACTCTCGAAGCTCGCGAGGGCTTGACGTTTGACCTTATCCTTTGCGGCAAGCAAGCTTCTGACGGCGATACCGCGCAGGTAGGTTCGCAGCTTGCGGAACACTTGGGCTATCCGCAGATTACGTCCGCGCTTGAAATTTCGGTCGCTGACGGAAAAGTCCGCGCACGCCGCGAGACCGGCGACGGTTTTGAAGTTGTCGAAACCGCGCTTCCCGCAGTTGTTACCATTTCAAAGACGGAGTACGAACCTCGCTACGCCTCGGTAAAGACGAAAATGGCGGCAAACCGCGCGGAAATCCCCGTCCTGACCGTTGCGGATTTAGAGCTTGACGCGGCGAGAATCGGGCTTGCGGGTTCGCCCACTAAGCTCCGTAACACCTACGTGCCGCAGCGTAAAACCGGCGGAGTAAAGCTCGAAGAAGAAAATGGCGAAATAGCCGCTGAAAAACTGGCGACGCTCCTTAGTGACGCCGGAATCATTTAAGGGGGGCGAAAAGATGAACAAAAATATTTGGGTATTTTATGAGGTTGTCAACGGTACGCCGAAAATCGTCAGTTCGGAGCTGATTGTCAAAGGTAAAGAGCTTGCCGCAGCAGCCGGTGAAAAGCTCGTTGCGGTAGTTATCGGGAGCGGTATCGGTTCGGCTATCGAAACGGCTGTATCCTACGGCGCGGAAGAGATTATCGCGGTTGACAGCCCCGATTACGCGGATTACACTACTGACGCGTATACGTACGCGCTCGAGACGCTTGTCAAAAAGTACAACCCCGCGGCAATTCTCCTCGGCGCAACGGGTATCGGACGCGATTTGGCTCCGAGGCTTGCGGCTCGGCTCAACACCGGACTTACCGCGGACTGCACCGGGGTTGATATTGACGCCGCTACGGGAACAATCAAGTGGACGCGTACTGCCTACGGCGGAAAGCTCATTGCGGAGATAGAATGTCCGGAAGCTCGTCCGCAAATCGGCACCGTTCGTCCGAGCGCGTTTAAGCGTACTCCGCCCGAAACGGGACGTACGGCGAATATTCAGAATGAAGCGCTGCCCGTTCCCGCGGGACTTGTCCGCACGGCGCTCATTGAGAAGATTCAGGAAGCCGCGGAGGGCGCGGTCAACCTCGAGGAAGCGGAAATCATAGTTTCCGGCGGACGCGGCTTGGGCAAGCCGGAGAATTTCTCTATCGTCAAGGAACTTGCGGACGCACTGGGCGGCGTAGTCGGTGCTTCACGTGCTGCCGTTGACGCGGGCTGGATTGACCACGCTCACCAAGTGGGTCAAACCGGCAAAACCGTCGGACCGAAGCTCTACATCGCTTGCGGAATCTCCGGCGCAATCCAGCATTTGGCGGGTATGTCCGGTTCTGACACGATTATCGCAGTTAACCGTGACCCGGACGCGCCAATCTTCGACCTTGCGGATTACGGAGTTGTCGGCGACCTGAAAGAAGTTCTCCCCGCCTTGACCGCGGCAATCAAGAAGCTGAAATCGTAAACGTTTGCAGTGGTGAGAAAGACGCCGGGAACGATGCTCACATCGTCCCCGGCGTTGTGTTGCGCGTATACGCTAATTAGTCGAACCTGAAGAACAGCGTGTCGGGGTCGCTTGCTACTTCCTGCCCATCCGTGATGTATTCCCATGCTGAATGGTCAGCGGTTGTTTGAGTATCGGGGTCCCAATAATATTTTCCGTTATAAAACATTAGCGTATAGCCGTCGTAGCCTATTGGTACCCGAACCGCATATTTGTCCCATTCATACTGGAAATACTCATAGTCTACTTCCTCAGGCGGATGCGGCACTCTCTCTTTTTGTGTCAGACATTCGTTGTATTCTATACCATTATAAATTAAAAGCAGCTCATCTCCAACGAACTCTCCGGTATAATAATCAACACTGGGAAAACTGTACACTACACCGTAGTATGATGCATTGTCTTCGTTGAAAAACATATTCAGATGAACAGCTCTCCACTCGTAGCCCTCTTTAGCTTCGTGTGTTGCGTCGCTTTCGAAAACTTCATATCCCGTAAATGTTATTTGTCCAATTGTCTGACCGACTACATCGTACGTACTCGTTGTATAATCGTATGTTCCGTCAGTTGCAACCGATATAGTAGTGTAGCCTAATTCATCAAAGACAGACGGCGGAACAATACCGAGCAATACGTCAACTTTTAAGTCCGAAGCTTCACGCACACGGTTTTCCAAAGCTTCGTCAGCGCGTAATTCTTCAATCGCGAACTCGCCGACTTCCGCTTCTTTCAGCGGAGCTACTGTAACTACGCCGTCTGCAAGTGTAGCGATTTCTCCGGCGTTTACAGTGTAGGTTTCGCCGTTATACGTGACTTCGACGCTGCCGTCCAATACGTAGACGGTATCGTCGCTGCGTACAACTCCGGAGGTTCCGCGTATGCCGATTGTGAGCGTTGAGGTCGTGATGTTGAGCGTCTCCTCGTCCGTAAGCGGCTTAGTTATGTTGAAGAAGATGTTACCGCTTTTGAGAGTTACCTCGTAGGCTTTTTCGTTTTGTGCTACGGAGGCTGAACTTACGGCGTCTAGCTTGAGCGCTTTAGTCGCATCGAGACTTAAATACGCGTAGCTTTCGTC
>JAISLB010000133.1 GCA_031260685.1 Oscillospiraceae bacterium
ATTACATCGGGGAGGACAGTATTTGCCGTGTAATAGACGCGTTTGTCAACTCGCTTGATATGGCGGCTTTGGGGTTCAAGTACGCGGAAACAAAGGACAACGGGCGGCCTCCATATGACCCGAAAATGCTGCTTGATCTGTATCTGTACGGATATATGAATCGCATACGCTCGTCGCGGCGGCTTGAAGCTGAAACACGGCGGAATATCGAGGTAATGTGGCTGTTGGAGAAGCTCACTCCGGATGACAAAACGATATGCAACTTCCGCAAAGACAATTCCGCCGCACTGAAAAAGGTGTTCCGCGAATTCAGCTTATGGTGCAGTCGGGAAGGGCTTTACGGTAAAGCCATCGGTCGAGTACAAGCGTACCGTATAATCAAGACCGCCGCGGATGCGTTGGAACTCGGACGCGTAAGTTGTCACTCGCTTCGTAAGACTTTCGGCTACCACGCCTAGAAAAATGGAGTTTCTCCGGCGGTGATAATGGCGATTTACGCTCACAGCTCGTTCTCAATCACCCAATGCTATCTCGGTATCGAGCAAGACGATAAGGACGAAGTCTACGTAAACCTAAGCTACCGTAAATCAACTATGCCATCATTATACTGACCGCGCATCAATTTGTCAATAGCAAATACAAAATTGTAACATAACGGTAATATTCGGCAGGGCGCTCCGCCGCGTTGCGCCAAAAGTCAGAATGACAGCCTGTAGCTTTACAGGATGCCGATTCCAATTTGGCGGAGGGTACACAGGTCAAACTGATACGCTCGGCTTTTCAGCTTATACTTCAGCAACTCCGAGTCCTGCAAAATGCTCGCCGCGTTGAAAGAGTAACCCGAGAATACCCGGAAAACAAGTAAGCGCGAACAATTTATTCGCGCCTATCAATTATAATACGCGGTAACGGTTGCGACCTTGCAGTTTTGCCTCCATCATTGCGGAGTCCGCTTTGGCTATTGCGTCTTTAGCGTCGCTTATTTCTTTAGGTATCGCCGCGATTCCGACACTTACGGAGAACTTTAGGCTTCCTCCGTTGTATGTTACGTCGTTGTCCGCGAACGAGATTAACTTCGCGGCGACTTCCTCCGCGACGGCTAAATCGTCCGAACCTGTCAGTACGGTAAAATCATCGTTGCCCGTGCGAAAGAACGTCATTCCGGGTGAGATGGAGCGCTCTATCCTCGCCGTTGTTTCAGCCAGAGCCGCGTCACCCGCGTCGTGCCCCATCGTATCATTTATTAATTTCAAATGGTCAATGTCGATGTACAAAATGTATGTTCCTTTCGCCGACAGTATCTGAGCGCTAAGCTCGCTTATGTCATATTTTCTCGGTTGCATTTCAAAATCCCCTTTCGTGTAATCGCTCAAAAGTAATTTCGGATATAAATTGTAGAATGTTCGTTTGTTTCCGCGGAACTCCGAGGGCGTTACAAGGAATTGTTTCCGGAAAGCTCTTGTAAAACTCTCGGTGTTTTCGTATTGGTAGTTCAGCGCGATGTCCGTAATTCTCTCGTCAGAGTTTATCAGGTCATACGCCGCTCTGCATATTCGACGTTTGGTGACGTAATTTCTAAGCGAACTACGGAACACCTTTGAGAACACTCGGTGCAGATTTGACAGCGACATATACGCCGCCTTTGCGATTTCTTCAAGCTCAAGCGGTTCCGTCAGATTTTGCTCGATGTACTCAATAACGCTTAACAACGCGTAAATGTTCCTCATTCGCCGACTCCTTTCCGGGTACCCAAGTATAATATAACACAATTTGTACGGATTTGCTTGACTTTTTCTATTATTTTACGATTTTCGGGGCTAGACCGATTGACGCTCGCGCGGAGTTACGCTTATTTTTACGAGAATGGCTATGATGTGTTAGTGGGAGATGTTTCGTGAGTTGCCTCGCTTGAGGTGACCTCTTATGCTAACCTCTACCTCAGCTTATTCGTGCGACCGTCGTTTCCGAGCGGCTGCTATTTGACGGGTTACCACAGAGCGCGTAAAAACCGACAGCCGTAAAGCTGTCGGTTTTCTCCGGTTTTGAGTCGCTCGTAGCGTTCGCCGTTATTTGCTTGCCGGCGTTTCCGAACAACCATCGCAACCTCCGCAACCGCAGTCACAGCCGAGGCGTTTGCCCTGCCGCTTATCGCGAACCAATTTCACAACTATCCCCGCGACAACAGCGAGCAATACCAGACTAATTACAATCGTTCCTAAATTTTGAGTTATAAACGTAAGCATTATGATTACCCCCTTATTTTGACTAAGCTTCAACCCCAAGTACGCGTAGCCCCGATTGATTTGCCTTTTTCGCCGGACGGAGCAATAGCAATACGAACGCGATTATAAACAAAAACGCTACAATCGTTCCGACCCCGAATCCTCCGCCGGAAAACCAATTTCCAAGCTGATATGTGCAAAGCGCTACGATGTACGCGAATCCGCACTGGTATCCGATTGCTATCCAAAACCACTTGATGTTGTTCATCTCCCGCTTGATTGCGCCCATAGCGGCGAAGCAGGGAGCGCACAGCAGATTGAACAGCAGGAACGAGTACGCGGCAAGCGCCGTGAAGCTCGCGGCTAGCGCGCTCCAAACCTCCGCGCCGTCCTCCGCGACCTCGGCAAACCCGTACAGGATTCCGAACGTACCGACTACGTTCTCTTTAGCGATTAAGCCCGTAATCGCTGCAACCGCCGCTTTCCAGTCGCCCCAGCCCAACGGTGAGAATATCGGAGCGATAAATGAACCGACGATAGCAAGCATACTCTCAGACATATCCACCATTCCGAACGAGCCGTCTACCCAACCGAAACTTGAGGTGAACCACACAAAAATCGTCGCT
>JAISLB010000044.1 GCA_031260685.1 Oscillospiraceae bacterium
CGAGGCGGGTGTATATGATGTTTCCGAAATGAAAAAATGACTCGTCAAAGAGCAATCCGTACTTGATGAATTGTTAGAGGTAACAGCGCAAATGAAAGCCTGATACCGCCGAGCGAAAAAAGAAACTGATGTCGCAGAGAATGAACATAGTCCAAGCATTGCGAAGCGAAGAAGTAACTACAGACGAAAAAAACGCCCTATTAAGGACGTTCGTAGACCGTATAGTATTTACGCGAGAGCGACCGCGAACGCCCGGTACGATCGACATTTTCTTACGATAATTTTTTTGTAGCTTTGACTATCACTTATTGATATTAGATTCCCAACGACGAGTGTAGGTCAGTTGTTCCATAGGCTTGTCCTTTCTGTGGCTTCAAGCCGCAGCCGCGCAAGCGGAAATGTCTGCAAACAGGTCGGTTGCGCGTTAATGTAGTAGTATCTCTATCCGAAATACCCTTTACATTATAAATCTTTGTAATTATGCGCTTCGTCGATGTAGAGCCTGTCTACACCTAGTTCCTCAAATGTCACTACGCTGTCGCGTGTTTTGCTCTCTAATAGTTTCGCTTGTTTTGCTTCAAGTGATTTTTTTGTACGCTCTAAGTTTTTATTTGTAATTCTGTCGCTGGCTTCGTCTTGTAACTGCATAATTCCGACAGTTATTTCGTCTATTTGCGCCTCCATTAGCCGCTGTTGCCGCTCAAAGGAAATGGGTATTTTTTCGAGTTGCGAATGTCCCATTATTATAGCGTCGTAGTCCCCGGTTGTGATTTTCGCGCAAAAGCGTTTGCGGTTTTTCATCTCAAAGTCTTTTTTAGAAACAACGAGAATATTTGCTGTGGGGTATAGCCGGAGAAATTCGCTTGCAGTCTGCTCTGTTATATGGTTTGGTACGACGAATAAGGCTTTTTGCGACAATTCGAGCCGCTTAGACACCATTGCTGACGCTAATTGTTGTCGTATTCGCGCGGTCTTGTCGAGTTGAATTTGTCATTGTAAATACGGATTAGTTCGTTTCTGCGCTCCGCGTCCTCCCAAATCCAGTCTTTGAAGCGTTCTTTAATTAGCTCCTGCTTTTTTTGCGCTAGTGTGGTTTCGTCGCGGTTTAAGGTTGCTTTCGACTTTCCGTCAACAATCGGATAATCGTACACGCGGACATCTTTTAGGTTAAGTGTAACGTCAATAATTTCAAACGCGCTGACGCGATAACAGAAAAATATTTTGTCAAATCTTTGAAATACCGCTTGACAAATGCGAATTGCTGTGTTATACTGTGTACTACTTGAATTAGAACACAACAAGGAAGGAGACCGGCCTATTGTTTATCATTGATTTACGTTCCCGGACGCCTATTTACAGGCAAATCGTAGACCATTTCAGCGAGCTTATCAACGCGGGGGTTATTAAGCCCGGCGAAAAGCTTCCGTCTGTACGTGACCTCGCGGAAATGCTTACGATTAACCCGAACACTATCGTCAAGGCTTTCGGAGAACTGGAGCGCAGCTCCTACGTTTATACTAAGCACGGCTTAGGAACCTTCGCAATGGATCAAGAGGGACGGCTGCCTGACCCTAAACTTCAGGCAAATGCCTTTGAAGCGCTCCGGCAGGCTCTTAAACTCTGCAAATTCGCGGGATTTTCGCTTGACGAAATCCAGAAGGAGGTAGAAAATGATTACAGTTTCAGCTCTGACAAAAACGTTTGACGGCTTTCAGGCTCTCGGAGACCTGACGATTAACGTTAAGCAAGGCTCTATCTATGGGCTTATCGGTATCAACGGCAGCGGTAAGACTACCGCGCTTAAAATCATCACGGGTATACTTCGCCCGGACAGCGGTTCCGTCACTATGGGCGGCGAAGCTGTCTACGAAAACCTTGCTATAAAGCGCAGAATGGGCTTCATTCCGGACGAACTATGGTTTTTCGGGAGCTACAAACTATCGGAGTGCGCTAAATTCTACTCAAAGCTTTACCCCGAGTGGAGTGCGGAGCGTTACCGCGATATGACTGAGAAGTTCGGACTTCCGGAGAACCGCAAGCTCAACCGCTTCTCAAAGGGGATGCAGAAGCAGGCTGCGTTCATACTGACGATGTCCTCAAACCCCGACTTTCTCGTACTTGACGAACCTATCGACGGTCTTGACCCCTTAATCCGCAAGCTAGTCTGGAAGTACATCGTGGACGACGTAGCAACGCGGCGGATGACCGTTCTCGTATCTTCGCATAACCTCCGCGAAATGGAGGGAATCTGCGACTCGATAGGTATACTCGACAAAGGCAAAATGCTTATGGAGCGCGAACTCGACGAACTGAAAAGCGACATTCACAAAATTCAGGTCGCTTACCCCGATTCAGTTGCTCAGGAGGGACGCTACGAGGGTTTGAACGTCCTCCATAAGGAGAGCAAAGGCTCAATCGACTTAGTTATCGTCCGAAGCCCGCGCGAACTCGTGGACAGCGTTATTTACAAGAATTCGCCCTTACTCTTCGACGTGCTACCGCTGTCACTGGAAGAAATATTCATTTACGAACTTGGAGGTGGTTTAAGTGAGCGTATGCAAATCTTATTTTAGCTTGTCGAAACCGTTCTTTCTCGAAAACCTGAAGCGTTATTGGGTAGTTCCGGTCGCGGCATTTATCGCGTACTTCTTTTCCGCAATCTTCGGGCTTATGCTCAATGATAACCCGTATCAGCTGGTGCTGATTATGCACAACCACGCGAGTACTATTCAGCCCGGAATAATCATCTTTGCGGCTGTATTCACGCTTAGTATCAGCGTCGCGCTGAACCGTTACTTATATGCGCCGAACAGCGTAAACGCTATACATGTTCTGCCGCTCGGACGCGGGAAGCTCTATACATCTAACGTACTCTCGGGCTTAGTGATAATCTGGCTCCCGCTGATTGTCACGTATCTTCTGATGTACCTCTTTATCCCGAGTGAAGAGAGCGTACTTGCCGCTCTCAACGAGCAAATCCGCGGCGGAGCAGTCTTCGGACCGGGTTTCGTAGACAATCAAATTGAGATGCTGCATCAAATTCCGCTAGGGCTAGCGCAAACTCTCGGGAACGTCCTGCTGCTCACGGGCTTCTACTTCGGGCTTTGCACCGTTGCGGGACAGCTCACCGGCAACAGCGTTATGCACATCATAGCCTGCGCGTTCTTAGCGCTCGTAGTTCCCGCGCTTGTGGGACTGTTCGGACTTTTCAGTGAGCAGATGCTTTTCGGCTTCGCTATGAGTGACGACTTTGCGCTTATGCTGCTGCGTCTGACCCCGGTGCTGTATCTCGCGATGACGAGCTACAACGGTGGTTATACCGCGTTTACGCAGATTGAACCGGTAGTCATCGTCTGCTACGTAATAATCACAATCGGACTATTCGCAGCCGGAGCCGCGCTCTACGCGAAACGCAGGAACGAGAAAGCCGGAGACGGCACGGTGTACCGCTTTATGGAGGTTGCGTTTACCTCTGTGCTGACACTCGGCGGCGCGGTAGGACTGGGAGAAATATTCACCGTTATGAACGCGGGAGCGTTTCCCTTTAACCTCGGCACCTTAATCGGCGCGGTAGTGGCGTTCTTTATCTCGAGTATGATTGCGCTGAAAACGCTCCGTGTCTTTACCAAGAGCAATGTCAGGCAGCTCGGTATAATCTGCGCCGCAATCCTCGTTATCTTCTGCGCGTTTACGTTTGACATCTTCGGCTACGAAACGCGGATTCCCGCCGCAGAGGACGTAGAGAGCGTCAGCGTATACCCGAACGGTCTATTCCGAAACGACGTACCGGGCTACGGAGACGTTACGTTCAGCGACCCGGCAAACATCGCGGCAATCGTAGAGATTCACAAGAGCGTAGTTGCGGAACGTCCGGTCAATGCCGTAAATTTCAATGACAGTACTCAATACGTCGCGGGATACAAAAACAGTATTGAGGATTCAATCGCCAACTTCTCGGTAACGTACAAACTGAAAAACGGCGGAACGCTCAAGCGCGTTATGAGTACGGTGTACAGCCTTGTAGAACCCTACGCGGCTAAAATCTACGGGACTGACGAGTATAACGCTCAGCTCACGCTGCAAGCTTTCGACAGGAGCCTTGTGAAGTCCGTCTATCTCAATAACGTCGTCGGAACCGCGCTGACTCTCTCCTCGTCTGAGTTTTCGGAGCTGCTGAACCTCGCGGAACAGGACCAACTGGCGCAAACCTGGGAGCAAAATCTCGCTAACCAAGCTCGCTCCTCCGGACAATACTACGTGGAAGTAGAATTTTACGCGGAAAAGCCGTCGTCGGTTATCGGCGCGATATACGATATGGGCTACCGCGGCTATCAGCTGAATATCGGCAGCGGCTTCACCAAGACGCTCGAATGGCTTGAGAACACCGGCTACAAAGAACGTCTCGACGAGTGGTTCAAGAACGTTACGCGCCTCGAAATGACGCTCTACAACCGTCAAAATGATGTGGACGTTCGGTATACAGAACGTTCCGGCACAGAAAGAGTAACCATAACCGACAGGGATAAATTGCAGCTTGCGGCAGAATCCGCCTCCCGCAACCTCAACAACGTAACTTCAAGCTACTGGGAACTTACGTTCTACGCTGCGAGGTCCGGTCAATATGCTTCGGACAGTCCAAGTTACCCGAAAATAAACGATGAAAGCTACCCGATAGTAACGCTCTTTACCGAAGCCGACAGCGAATTAGCACGTAAGCTGCTGGCGCAGCAATAACAACGCGGAAAGCGCGATAACAACAGAGAGCGGGTTAGTTACCCGCTCTCTGTTATATATTCATTGTTCGTTTAGCTTACGCTGATTACAACGCCTGAACCTACTGTGCGTCCGCCCTCGCGGATTGCGAAGCGGAGACCCGGCTCGATTGCAATCGGGGTGATGAGTTCAACGTCCATCTCGATGTTGTCGCCAGGCATACACATTTCTACACCGTCGGGAAGCTTCGTTACGCCTGTAACGTCGGTAGTACGGAAATAGAACTGCGGACGGTAGTTATTGAAGAACGGAGTGTGACGTCCGCCCTCGTCCTTTGTAAGAACGTAGACCTGACCGCGGAATTTCGTCAAGGGCTTAATAGAACCCGGTTTAGCGAGAACCTGACCGCGTTCGACGTCGGTCTTGGCAATACCGCGCAGAAGTGTTCCGGCGTTGTCACCGGCTTGAGCCTCGTCAAGGAGTTTGTGGAACATTTCGATACCGGTGACGGTAGTTTCGCGGGTGTCACGGATTCCGACGATTTCGACTTTCTCGTTGAGCTTGACGGTTCCGCGCTCTACACGACCCGTAACGACGGTACCGCGTCCGGTGATTGTGAATACGTCCTCGATAGCCATAAGGAAGGGCAAATCCTGCTTACGGTCGGGAGTTTTGATATAGTTGTCAACAGCGTCCATAAGCTCAAAGATGCAAGCGTATTCGGGCGCGCTGATGTCCGTGGATTCGCTCTCAAGAGCCGCAAGCGCGGAACCCTTGATAATCGGCGTATCGTCGCCCGGGAACTCGTACTTGCTGAGAAGCTCACGGATTTCCATTTCGACAAGCTCGAGAAGTTCTGGGTCGTCAACCTGGTCGACTTTGTTCATAAATACTGTGATATACGGCACTCCGACCTGACGCGCAAGCAGAATATGCTCACGGGTTTGAGCCATAGGACCATCGGAAGCCGCAATAACGAGAATTGCGCCGTCCATCTGTGCCGCGCCGGTAATCATATTCTTGATATAGTCCGCGTGACCCGGGCAGTCGACGTGAGCATAGTGACGCGCGTCTGTCTGATACTCCACGTGAGCGGTGTTGATAGTGATACCGCGAGCTTTCTCTTCGGGAGCCTTGTCGATTTGGTCATAGCGCATAACTTCGTTCGAGGGGTTTTTGAAGTTCATAACCTTGGTAATGGCGGCTGTAAGAGTCGTTTTACCGTGGTCGATATGACCGATAGTACCGATGTTTACGTGCGGTTTGTTCCGCTCGAATTTTGCTTTTGCCATAGTTGGGTGTCCTCCTGTTTGATAGATATTGGTTTGTTTAGTATAAGTGTACGTTGTTGATAGCGTTATCAATTACAGCTATCACGTCCTGCGTAGCTTTGCGGTATTCCTCGTCAGTTGAATTGTAAAATTTTTCTAAAATCTTAATTTTCAGCGCACGAAGAACATTTTGTTTTGCCTCTTTACGAAACATTTCGGCGAGATTCGTTTCATCCATAAGAGTACATCTTACTTTTTCGTCAGAATCTTCTCCTGAATCGACTTCGGGATTGCGACATAGTGGGAAGGTTCCATTGCGTAGTTACCGCGTCCCTGCGTCTTACTGCGTAAATCCGTCGCATAGCCGAACATTTCGCTTAGCGGTACGTTTGCGCTGATTTCCGCAATGCCGTTGTCAATCTCCTGACGGCTGATTTGTCCGCGGCGGCTGTTCATATCGCCGATGACGTTACCCATATAGTCCTCGGGGACTGTTACGTCCACTTTCATAATGGGTTCGAGCAAGGTCGGCCCGGCTTTAGCGCAAGCCTCTTTGAACGCCATACTTCCAGCGATTTTGAATGCCATTTCGCTTGAGTCAACCTCGTGGAAGCTTCCGTCGTACAACTCGACCTTTACGTCGACTACGTTGTAGCCTGCGAGTATGCCGCCGAGCATTGCGCCCTCTATGCCGTCCTTGACTGCGGGGATATATTCTTTCGGGATTACGCCGCCCTTGATGTTGTCGATGAACTCAAATCCCTTTCCAGACTCATTGGGTTCGACGTTAATCTTGACGTGTCCGTATTGTCCCTTACCGCCGGACTGACGCACATAGCGAGTATCGGCGTTTGCGGCGCGTGTGATGGTTTCCTTGTAGCTGACCTGCGGCTTTCCGATGTTCGCCTCGACCTTGAACTCACGGAGCAAACGGTCGACGATAATCTCGAGATGAAGCTCACCCATTCCGGCGATTATGCTTTGTCCCGTTTCCTCATCGGTGTACGCTTTGAACGTCGGGTCCTCTTCAACGAGTTTCGCGAGAGCAAGCGACATTTTCTCCTGACCGGCTTTAGTCTTAGGCTCGATAGCAACGCGGATAACGGGTTCCGGGAACTCCATACTTTCGAGAACTACCTGTGCGCTGTCAGCGCAGAGAGTATCACCTGTTGTAGTATTTTTCAGTCCTACCGCGGCGGCAATATCGCCGGAGAAAACTTCCTCGATGTCCTTGCGGTCGTTGGCGTGCATTTGGAGTATACGCCCGAAGCGCTCCTTGTGACCTTTGACGCTGTTTATCGCGCTCTCACCGCTCTTGATTGAGCCGGAGTACACGCGGAAGAACGTCAGCTTCCCGACAAAGGGGTCGGTCATAATCTTGAACGCAAGCGCGCTGAAAGGTGCGCTGTCATCGGCTGGTCGTTCCTCCTCCGCATCGGTACGTGGGTTAATGCCCCGTATTGCGGGAATATCCAGCGGGCTGGGGAGATAGTCAATTACGGCGTCGAGCAAGGGCTGCACGCCCTTATTCTTGAAGCTCGTACCGCAGAATACCGGAACCAGCTTGTTGGCGAGAGTTCCCCTGCGGATTGCCGCCATAAGCTGCTCTTTTCCGGGTTCTTTGCCCTCAAGGAACTGCTCCATAATATCGTCGTCGAAGTCCGCGGCTTTCTCAATGAGGTTCGCGCGGTATTCGGCGGCAAGTTCCGCCATTTCGGCGGGGATTTCTTCCACTCGGTAGTCCTTGCCTAAATCATCGTAGTAAATCACGGCGTTCATATTTACGAGGTCAATCAAACCGCGGAAATCCGATTCGGCTCCGATAGGGAGCTGGACGGGAACTACGTTAGCCTTGAGTCTGTCGCGAACCATTTCGACAACGCGAAAGAAGTCCGCGCCCATAATGTCCATTTTGTTAACATAGATAATACGCGGGACGCCGTAGCGGTTAGCCTGACGCCAAACGGTTTCGCTTTGGGGTTCTACACCGCCCTTAGCGCAAAGCACCGTAACGCTGCCGTCTAAGACGCGCAGGGAGCGTTCGACCTCAACGGTGAAATCCACGTGACCCGGGGTGTCGATGATATTTACCCTGTGGTCGCGCCAGTGACAGGTAGTTGCGGCACTGGTGATAGTGATTCCGCGCTCCTGCTCCTGCTCCATCCAGTCCATTGTAGCCGCGCCGTCGTGTACTTCGCCGATACGGTAGTTAACCCCCGTGTAGTAGAGTATACGTTCGGTTGTAGTAGTCTTTCCGGCATCAATATGAGCCATAATGCCGATGTTGCGTGTGTTTTCCAGTGTGAATTCTCGTGCCATTTATCTGCCTGCTTCCGAAGATTTTTGTTTTTGGGTTGGCTTGGGTAAATGCTTTTCCAACTGTTCTTGGAACGTGTATTTTTCGTAAAGGTTTCTTGTTTCATTGTCGATAAGCATATTCACGACGAAATTTCTAAATACCGTTTTATCTTCTGTGACGTCATAGAAATTCAGAATACTGCGAATCCTAGCATCCCATTGCTCGTCTGTCATTTGGTTCAGCCTCCGTTAACTGTTCACTGTTATCTGTTAACTGTTCACTGGAAAACTACCATCTGAAATGCGCGAACGCTTTGTTGGATTCTGCCATTTTGTGCATATCCTCGCGGCGTTTTACGCTTGAACCTGTGTTGTTGCTTGCGTCGAGGATTTCTCCGGCTAAACGGTCCTTCATCGTTTTCTCGTTACGTGCGCGGCTGTAGTTTGTCAACCAGCGCAGTCCGAGCGTCTGACGCCTGTCCGGACGAACCTCAATCGGTACCTGATACGTAGCACCGCCGACACGGCGGGCTTTGACTTCAAGCGACGGCATTATGTTGTCGAGCGCTTTTGTGAATACTTCGAGCGCGGGCTTGCCCGCCTTTTCCTCGATTTTCGCGAATGCGTCGTAGACTACCTTTTGCGCGACGCCCTTTTTGCCGTCCAGCATTATCGAGTTAATGAGCTTGCTCACCAACACCGAACGATAGAGCGGGTCAGCTAAAACCTCGCGCTTGGGTACTTTTCCTCTTCTGGGCACTAATACTTCCCCCTTGATGTCAGTTAGCAGTTATCAGATAGCAAATATCAGATAAGAACTAACGACAATGATTACCCGCATTTAGCGGTTTTGGTACTCGAGAGCGTATGCTCCCGTTTGCGCCCGAAACACTATTTATATGTTCGGGGCTACTGACAGACTGAACTGAAAGCGAACCCATTATTCACTATTCATCATTCATTGTTAACTGTCATTACTTCTTCGGGCGTTTTGCTCCGTATTTGGAGCGTCCCTGCATACGTCCTTTGACGCCTTGGGTATCGAGCGTTCCGCGGATAATGTGGTAGCGCACACCGGGAAGATCCTTGACACGTCCGCCGCGAATCATCACGATACTGTGTTCCTGCAAGTTGTGTCCGACGCCGGGAATGTAGGCGGTTACTTCGTAACCGTTGGACAAGCGTACACGGGCAACTTTACGAAGCGCGGAGTTCGGCTTCTTAGGGGTTTGCGTACGAACCGCGGTGCAAACTCCGCGCTTTTGCGGGCTTGACACATCGGTCTCCTGATTCTTCAGCGTATTGCGGGAGTGCTGCATTGCGGGCGTAGTGCTTTTGTACTGCGCGGCTTTGCGTCCTTTGCGTACGAGTTGGTTTAGAGTCGGCATATCTTTCCTCCTTTCCTAAATGGTTTGTCCGTCCGAAGCGCGTATAGACGCACTCCTCAACGTAACTTTGGAATTATACCACACTTACAGTCTCTTTGTCAAGCGGTATTTTTCATTTTAACGAAAAAAGGTGGAATCAAGGCGTAAACGGCGGGTTTGTCACCCGCCGCCGCAGCCTATTCTATTCCGATTGCCCGTATTACCGACTTAATGTTTCGCCAATCGCGTATGGCGTTTTCTAAGTATTCGCGCCCGCTGTCCGTTATCCCGTAGTATTTGCGCGTGGGACCTTTGGACTCCGCGCCCAGCGTAACCTGTAAATAACCCTCATCGCGAAGTCTGCGCAGGATTGCGTAGAAAGTGCTTTCGTTGACATCGGGAAAGAACTGCCGCATTTGTTTCATTATGTCATAGCCGTACTTCGTTTCGTTGCGTATAGAGAATATAACGCACATCGCGAGTAAGCCCTTTTTCATTTGAGCTTCCATAGTTACGCCCTCCGCTTGAGACGGCGGATATACACTCCGAGCGCAAGCGTCAGCACAAGCGCAAGCGCGTAGACGATAAGCGCTGCGGAATTGCGGGACTGCATAACGCCTATATCGTCGTCAATCAGCAAAAACGCTTCTAACTGTGCCACGTGGAACGACAGCGCGCCTACCGCGTGAACCGATACCGTAAAGTAGTACGGGCTCGAACGGTAGAAGCCAATCATCGACAAAATGACAAGCAGCGGAGAGCCTAAACGCAAGTACAACGACCAATCGCCGAATAATCCCGAAATATAGGCGTCACCGCTTTGCAGATGGTTCAGAAAATCGCTGTAATGGCGGAAATTCATCACTACCAATACAAGCAGCGCGACATGGCAAAGCGTAAGCGGTATGTACTTAAACTTTCCTCCGGTTTGAAACCGCTTCGAGGGAGTGTTCGCGCCGCGGGCGAGGATTACTGCGAAAATCCCCGCGAAAATGACGAGATTGCTTATTCCGCTGGCGAAATAGCTTGGGAAGATCGGGTACGTAGGCGCGAAAAAGATGTAGTACGCCGGAATGACGAAACCCAGCACAATCAACAGCAGTTTCCACTTAAGCGCGGAATAGTTCTTAGGGTTGCGGACGGCGATGCGTCCCGATTCCGCGATGATGTCCTCCGCGATAGACTTCGGGTCGCCCAGCTCGGCACAGATTTGCGCCTCGGATTTGCCATCGTCCGCGCTGAAGAAGCCTTCGTAGTCCGAGATAATGTCGCTGACCACCTCCGGTTTGAGCTTCCAGCGTAAAGCGTCCTGAAGCTGTGCGAGAAATTGGTTCTTGTTCATAGTAAAACCTCCTTATTGTTCTATAAACAGTAGTATACACCACTACTGTTCAAAAGTCAATAGGTAATCGCAAAAATCGTGCGGGTTCGACGAACCCGCACGTACGGCGCTAATAATAAGCTACAACTCAACATTATAACTACGGCACACTGACAAGATCAAAAACTACGGTACAATGCGGGAGTAATGCTTGTAATTCGTCAGTTTGCTCTCGCGTCAGCGGGTTATCGCTTACGTCCAAGAGTTCCAAAGTAGTTAGTTCTTTTAAGGGACTAAGGTCACTGATTTGATTATCATATAAGTACAATTGGGTTAAATTTGTTAAGTATTGCAGTGAACTGATATCAGTGATGTCGTTCATCTCCAAAACTAAGAACGTTAAATTTGTCATATATTTCAGCGGTTCTATATCGTTGGAATTTAGCTGTTGTTTTTGCAATGCAAGAATTTCCAAGCTTGTACTGTATTGCTCTCCTTTAATAACTATGTAGTCAATATTTTCTACAAGCTCCGGAGTTGGTTCGGGGGTTGGTTCGGGAGTTGGTTCCGGCGTCGGCTCGGGAGTTGGTTCCGGAGTTGGCTCCGGTGTCGGTTCTGGCGTTGGTACAGGAGTAGGTACCGGAGTTGGTATCGGCGTCGGCTCCGGTGTCGGCTCAGGCGTCGGCTCCGGTGTCGGCTCAGGCGTCGGCTCAGGCGTTGGTTCAGGCGTCGGCTCCGGAGTTGCGGCTGCGGAGTTTAGCACAAACTCTGTTGCGCTCTCTACTCGGGCTAGAAGCTCCGCGTCTTTTAGTATCTCGTCCAGCGCGAACGCGTCTATCTCTGATGCCGACAGGGACATTACGGAGACGGAATTGTTTTGTATCCACGCTTTTTGACCCGCCTTTACGGAGTAAGACTTTCCGAGTGCCGTAAGTATCGCGCTTCCGTCAAGTATGTAAACCGTATCGTCCGAGCGTACTACTCCGGAGGTTCCGCGTATACCGAGCGTCAAGGTGGAGGTGCGAATATTGAGCGTCTCGCCCTCCGCTAGCGGCTTCGTAACATTAAAGAACAGATTGCCGCTGTTAAGAGTAACCACGTAGGATTTTCCGGCTGCGCTTACCGAAGCGGAGCTGTCAGCGTCAAGTTTTAAGGCTTTCAGCGCATCAAGGCTCATATAGGCGAAGCTCCCGCCGCGGGTGCCCACGGTGTAACCGCTGAATAGCTGCATATTGTCAATAATCGTAAGCGCTTCTCCGTCCGCGGTTTCGACGTTTGCGGTTCCCTCGACTTTATTAAGCCTAATATCCGCGGTTTCGAGAATTTCACCGGGCGTTGCAACGGCGGAAGCGGGAGCGGGAGTAACGATGTCCGTAGGAGTAGGCGCGGGAGTAACAGCGGCTGTCGCTGCTGCCCCGGCGGATTTTTCAGTTTTAGCGCAGCCTGTGAATAACAGCGAGACCGCGAGAATCAGCGTGAGCAATAAAGTTCGCTTTAACATTGTGATACCTCCAAGCGAGCGTGTTATAAGAATTATACAACCTTTGACCAAAAATGTCAAGCGCGGAGATTTTGCCGAAGTAATACGAATTATTGAAAATAGGTCTTGACAAACGCCGCGAACTGTGCTATAATTCGAGAGTTACCGGATAAACAGGTGAGGTGGCAAATGGCACTTGACATACGCAAAATCCTCGACAACCCGGGCGTTGTCTCCTTTGAGGAAACGTTCAACTGGGAACCGTCGGAGGTAATCGGCGCAACCGCGTGGAATTCGCTTCCGTACGCAAAGGGAACCGTCACGCATAAGCCCTCGGGCTTTTCGCTTGCCGCGACTCTTTCGATATGCGGTCAGTTCACGTGTGACCATTGCGGAGCTACGTTCAGACAGGCGGGGATTTTTCCGCTTGCCGCGGTTCTAACGGACGAACTCGAAGACACGGACAATCCCGACTATTACCTCATTACGAGCGGAGAACTCGATATCTCGGAAATCCTGCGCTCGGAATACGTACTGCAAGAACCTACAACGATACTCTGCCCGACCTGTGACGAGTAACCGCCCGCGCAGTGCGCGAAAATCTGTTTTGTAACATAATAAATGTTATTTTGGAGGACATTATGGCTGTACCAAAGTCTAAGGTATCGAAATCTCGCCGCGACAAACGCCGCAGTTCGCATTGGAAACTTACTCCGCCGACTCTCGTTGCGTGTTCGCATTGCGGAGAGCCGCACGTTCCGCATAGAGTTTGCCGCAATTGCGGTTACTACAACGGCAAGCAAATCCTCAAACTCGAAGAAGAAGCGGCGTAGCCTATGAACATATGCGTAGTCGGCAGCGGAGGACGTGAGCACGCCCTCTGTTTTGCCTTGTCTAAATCTCCGAAATGCTCAAAGTTGTTCGCTGTCCCGGGTAACGCCGGAATGTCGGAGCTTGGCGTCTGCTTCCCGACTGTTAAAGCCACTGATATTGACGCGGTTATCGCGATTTGCGTAGAGAACTCCGTGGATTACTGCGTGGTTGCTTCGGACGACCCGCTTGCCGCCGGACTGGTGGACGCGCTTACCGAGAACGGTATCGCGGCGTTCGGACCGACTAAGGCTGCTGCATATATCGAAGCCAGCAAAGCATTCTCCAAGGGCTTGATGAAAAAGTACGGCATCCCTACTGCGCGTTACGAAACATTTACGGAGGGCGAAGCCGCTAAACTCTATGTACATACGCAAAAGCTCCCGATAGTCGTCAAAGCCGACGGACTTGCGCTCGGTAAAGGCGTTGCAGTCGCGCAAAGCTATGCGGAAGCCGAAGAGTTTATCGACGAGTTAACGTCCGGCGCAAAATTCGGTTCCGCGGGAGCGACTATCGTCATCGAGGAGTTTATGAGCGGAAGAGAAGCCACGATTCTTGCGTTTACCGACGGTAAGACGGTTTCGTTGATGCCGGCTTCCCGCGACCACAAACGCGCTTACGACGGCGACAAAGGTCCTAACACCGGCGGTATGGGCGCGATTAGCCCCGTTCCGGACGTTACACCGGAATTGCTGTCTGAAATCGAGCGGACTATAACGTACCCGACTATCGACGCGCTCAACAAAGAGGGCAGGACGTTCAAAGGCGTTATATACTTCGAGCTAATGCTAACTCCGGAGGGCGCGAAAGTTATTGAGTACAACGCGCGTTTCGGCGACCCCGAGTGCCAGACGCTGCTGCCTTTGCTCGAAAGCGACTTGCTCGAAGTAATGCTCGCGGTAACGGAGGAGCGGCTCTCGGAGCTTACAATCAAATGGAAAAACGCGTGCAGCTGCTGCGTTGTGGCAGCCAGCGGCGGTTATCCCGGTGACTACGCCAAAGGTTTCGCTATCACGGGGATTGCGGACATCAATGCTTCGAATGTAAGTGTCTATCACGCGGGTACGGCTCTAAGCTCG
>JAISLB010000170.1 GCA_031260685.1 Oscillospiraceae bacterium
TACGCGGCAGCGCTGTCAAAATAGGTAAAGCCGTTGTCGTAGGCTTTGCGGAGCAGCCGTACCGCGTCCTCAAGCGGAATCCGCTGGATAGGGAGCGCGCCGAAAGCGTTTTTCCGCGAAGTAATCCCCGTCCGTCCAAGTGTAACCATAAGTAGTAACCTCACTTCCGTTTATATCTATGTTTTATCTATACATTATAACACCGATACGGCGTTTCGTCAACACAGCGATTGCAAAAAACCGCTGACAGCTTCGGCGGCTTCGCGCCAATTCGGTGCGATAGCCATTTCGTGGCACATTTCGGGGAAAATCACCGCTTCGGTACCGTAGTATTCCGCGGTAGCCTTAAACTCATCAAGCCCAAAGAGATAGTCAAGCCCTCCGCCCGCAACCATTACGGGAATTTTCCCGCTGTACGAGGTTTCGCCGTACAAACGTCCGAACGCAATCCGCAGAGCGGCGGGCAGCGACTCTCGGCACATTTTCAGCGCGAAATTCTCCGCGGCGTCCCTGTCAAGATGAGCGCAGAAACTAGTTTTCACCAAGCCGGATATTCGCCGTATACCGAACACCGCAAACAGCGTCATCGACAAATTAGACGAGCCGAGCAGCTTTAACGCTATACTCCGCCTGCAAGCTCTGCGCGGATTCCCGGGATATCTCGGAACGCTTGCGAGCAGTACCGCGGCCGAGGCTTCTTCGGGGTGAAGCTCAATATACCGCTGAACCACCGCGCCGCCCATAGAGTGCCCGATGAGTACCGGCTTACGTCCCGCGTATTCGCTTAGTACAAGCTCCAAGTCACGCACATAGCTGTCGAAAGAGTGCAGAACTCCGGTAAACGCTCCCGCGCCCTCGCTGCCTCCGTGACCGCGCACGCTGAACGTAAGACAAGAGTAACCCGCCGCGCTGAAAAAAGCCGTAAAATTGTCCCAAATCCAAGCCCCGCCGCTCATTCCGTGTACAAAGACCAGCAGCCGCTTTTCACCGCCGCAATCTATGAAGTTTGTTTCAAGCTTATATGTTCTGCGTTTCATAGTGTCACCGCTTTCGTCTCTCACTTACCTAATTCTATCACCGCGGCAAAATATTGTCAATAGTTATTGCAATTTTGCTCCGGATATTGTATAATGTAGCTAAAATAACCAACCGAAAGGAGAACTCACTATGGCTAATCCCTTAAACCTTGCGGTCACACCGTTCGGACGTAGAGACTCCCGGCATATGGTAACGCAGCAGGGGGACACTCTATGGCTCGCACTCGCTCAGGAGGGCGGAGTGAACCTCGTACCCACGGAACCGCGCCCCGTCGGACTTTTCGAGCTGCAGCTCCTGAAAGACGGCAAAGCGCAGCCCTACACCTATCAGACTGACGGCTTCCTGCTTACGCTCTATCTCGCGGACGGCAAAGAGTCCGCCGCAATCGCTCACGATACCGCGCTGAACGCTCTGCGGATTCAAACGCAGAACGGAGTAACGCTCCGGCTCGACGGCAAAATGCCCTCCGGCGTTTCCTCGCTCAATAAACCGCATTGGGGCGGGACGGAGGTTAACATCGGCGGCGGCAAATACTTCTTTATCGCGAAATCCGGCACTATAAGCTTCGACGATACTTGGGTCGTGGCTAGCTTCGGCTCGGTTACGCCTATTCTCGACGTCGCTCCGGACGCAAGCGGAGCCGCGGAGCTTATAGCCTACGAACTTGCTCCGGACACCGCACCTCCGGAAGTCACGCAAAGCTTCACGCAAGCCGCCGCGGCTAACCGCACAGATTACGAAGCTTTCGCCGGAAAGCTGCTCCGCGACAGCCTTTCGGACGAGCTGAAATACAAAATCTGGCTCAATTCCCGCAAATTGCCTAACGGTCACTACGCCATTGTCGGGAACCGTCTGCAATCCTCCTCAACTAACGCAGCGGAACAGGCAATCGCAAGCTTCGCGTTCAAAGACGGCGACTCCGCGATAGACGTTATGACGAGTTTGCCGCAATCCTCCCCGCCGCTTCTCGGAGCCGCCGCGCTTGCCTTGTATGACATCTTCGCGTTAGGCGACAGCTTCTTCGATAAAACGCGCGAACTAAAAGGCGAACTCGAAAACGCACTCAAATGGTGGGACGATAACCGTCACTACCCCGGAGGTTACTACTACGCCTACCGCCACGAGACGGGGCTGCCGAACCCTCCCGGCTTCAAGGATAACGGCTTCGCGCCTGACCCTACTCTCGCGAAGCTGATTGACGCGCACAAAATTATCCTTACAGCTTACAAAGAAACCTGGGACAAGCGC
Organism: Oscillospiraceae bacterium; assembly: GCA_031260685.1. Taxonomy (GTDB): domain Bacteria; phylum Bacillota; class Clostridia; order Oscillospirales; family Oscillospiraceae; genus JAISJH01. The sequence goes on from JAISLB010000170.1 coordinate 2,287, forward strand.
GGTTTCAGCGTTTTCGGCACAATGTCCGACGAGAACGGCAACAACGTGCGCGTCTATAACGAAGCCATTCAGCCCGTCGTTGAAGCTTACAACGCGCTTGACCTGACTCAATTCGCCGGAAGCGGACTTTTCGCGGATATTCTAAAGGAGGTAAAAATCTATGTTTGGGACAAATGAAAAATTCCAGCTTATCCGCGTGCCTTTCGCGAGACGCGGCTCCGTATTCTACATATATGAGGACTTCGAAAACCACGGTCAGTTACACTTCGGAACTCATAAACACGCCGAAATGCTCTCCTCCTGCGACTTTATGTTTGACATTGACTTCCTCGCAAACGGAATCCCCGTACCCTTTGAGTATTACGCGGACGAAGCGTCCATCAGGCTGACTCACGGCTACCGCTGGATTGAGATAGCTTTCACCGACCGTCAGCACATTCGCGTCCGCGGCTATAACGCGGGAATACGCTTCAATCTGCACTCGACGAATCCCGCGGCGAAGTCACCGGCTCAGGCACTGCGCGGTACGCGCTCACTCAAAGACAGCGGCTGGGAAACCGAATTCGGCAAATACGGCAAGCTCAAATTCCAGCCGATTGTAGGCGGACTACACGTCGAAGCCCCCTACTGTGAGACTAACGGCTACTACAAACGCGCCGAGTTCGAATTTATCCCCAACGCCGAAACGCTTACGTTCGACGGAGCTATTCACGAATGGGACGACGGAGAGCTTGCGCCCTACGGCACTTACGAACCCTTTGACCAACTCGTTGCCGACAACAAATCGGACTTCGCAAACTTCAAAGCGAAATACGTTGACGTTCCGCTCGAATACAAGGAAGCCGCTAACTACGCAATCTACACGATTTGGAGCTATCGCGTGAACCCGCGCGGGCTGATTAAGTCCCCGGTAATCAATTTCAGCGTAACTTGGGCTATAGTAGCCGCTTCGTGGCAGCAATCGTATAACGCGATGTCAATGCAGAAGGATCTCAAAGAAGCGTGGCGATTGGTCTGCACAATGTTCGAATATCAGGACGAGCGCACGGGACGCTTACCCGCAATGCTCTCCTACACCGGCGCCGTAGCCGGTATGCAGCCCGCTTTCCAGGGTTTCGCGCTGGACTTCATTGTCCGCAGTATCGGCGAGGAAAACTTCTACGACCTCGTTCCTCAAGCCGACTGCGTAAAAATGTACCCGAAGTTCGCCAAATGGGCAAACTACTGGACGACCTACCGCAAAGACCCTAACCGCGACGACGACGTAACCGCAATCTACTCACCGCACGAGAGCGGCTGGGACGACGCGTCGAATTTCAAGGACGGCTTCCCCGCGAATGACCCGAATACGTCCGCTTTCCTTGTACTGCTCTTCGAAAATTGCGCGCGTCTCGCGAAAGGCGCGGGGCTAACGTCCGAAGCTGACGAGTGGATAGCGCGAAGCAAAAAGCTCACGCAAACCCTCATCGACGAATTCTGGGACGGTGAAAAGTTCGCTACAATCGTAAAAGGCAAAAAGGTAGACGCAAAAAGTCTCGCATCGTTCCAGCCGATTATCCTCGGAAAACGCTTACCGCAGAACATCATTGACACAGTTGCGGAACGTCTCCTTACCCCGGGCGAGTGGCTCACGGAAATCGGTCTCGCGTCGGAGAGTATGACCTCCGAAATGGTCACGTTCGGCATTTCGTTCGTTTGCGGACGTGTAGTCGCACCGCAGAATATGATAATCTCCGTAGGTTTAGCTTCCGCGGGGAAACTCGAAGAAGCCCGCGAAGTCGCGCGCCGCTACTGCGACAACGTCAAGGAAAAGGGAATGATTCTCGGCTTTGCTCCCTATGACCATTTCCCGCTTACGGGCGAACCCGCTCCCGACCAGCCTATGCCCTTTGCTACGGACGGCTGGCCCTGGACAACGTGGTGCGCTAACTGCTTTATGACAATGGCATCTTTACTCAGATAGCAAATAACAGATAACAGATAGCAGATAGCAGTGAGCAGATATCTGCTATCTAATATCTGCTATCTGATATCTAATATCTGCTATCTAATATCTGCTATCTGAATCAGTGGAGAAATTCTTATGACGAGCTTCAACAAATCCCCGAAATGGGCAATTATTCTCACCGTTGTTATAGTCGTTGCCTCAATAATACTGGTTGCCGCGTTGATAATTCTCGGCGGCAAGGAGACTGTCGTTACCGTCTCCGCGGATACTATCGAAATCAGCGGAATCTTCGGCGTGACTTTCTCAACGTCCGAAGTAAAGTCTGTCACGCTCCTCGACAAAAGTATGAACGAGATAGGCATCGGAACCAGAACCAACGGCTACGCGGCGGGAAACACGCAAAAAGGAAGCTACAACTCAAACGCGCTCGGCAAACACCTGCTCTATGTTGACTCTTCCGCTTCGCCGACCATTCTCATAGACCGCGGAGACGAACGGAATATTTACATCAGCTACAAGGAAAGCACAAAAACCGCCGACCTATACTACGAATTGGAGAAAGTTCTGCAATGAACATCATCGACATAACGCAGCCGCTGTTCAGCTGCGAAGTATTCCCGGGCGACCCCGCGCCCTCATTTGAGCGCGTAAAGACTATCTCCGGCGATAACCTCTATAACCTCACTAATATCTCGCTCTGTGTCCACAACGGTACTCACATTGACGCTCCGCGCCATTTCCTCGCGGAGGGAGCCGGAGCGGGAGATTTGCCGCTCTCCATTTTCCACGGCGGCTGCTGCGTCAAAGAGTGGGACGGCGAAATCCCCGCAAACTGCGAACGTCTGCTGCTCAAAGGCAGCTACGAGCTAAGCGCGGAGGACGCGAAACTTCTCGTCCGCTCCGGAGTAAAACTCATCGGCGTGGAAGCCCAAAGCGTCGGACCCGCGGGCGCTCCGCTCGAAGTTCACCTAATACTGCTCAAAGCAGGCGTAATACCGCTCGAGGGTATAGTACTTTCAAACGTAGAACCCGGAGAATACACACTGTCGGCGTTCCCGCTAAACCTAGGGAGCGGCTGCGACGGTTCCCCTGTCCGCGCCGTACTATACTAATCAGTTATAAAAACAGTAATAAAAGAGGAAAAAACAATGGTACACCAAATCGCGCCGCACAAACTCGACAATCAATACAAACCTCGTCCGCCCAAAGCCGACGACTACATATTTATTTTCGCCAAAGGTCAATTTTACCTTGACTGCACGGACGAAAAAGCCCCGCGCGTCCCGACTTTATCGGACTTCGCGGAGCAAAAATTGCCACAGCTGCGCTATCTGTTCGCGATTGACGGCATAGCGTTCTACTTAGCTTGGGAGGGCGACATTACGCTGCCGGAAACGTACAAGCTGCAGCCTACTTTCGCGCTGTTCCCAATGCAGCCGGGCTATATGGGCTTCGCGGGACTGACGGCTTCGCACATTGCCGGCTGGTACGATAAACGCAGAATCTGCGGACGCTGCGGCGCTAAGCTCGTCCACAGCGAAGTCGAACGCAAAATGGACTGCCCGGAGTGCAAAGCCGAGGAATTCCCGCAAATCAACCCCGTGGTCATAGTCGGCGTAACCGACGGCGACAAACTAATGCTCACGCAATACGCCAATCGTCCCGGACCTAAGCACTTCGCGCTGATTGCGGGCTTCGCGGAAATAGGCGAAAGCTTCGAGGAGTGCGTAGCGCGCGAAGTTTACGAAGAAATCGGGGTTCGCGTAAAAAATATCCGCTTCTACACTTCGCAGCCTTGGGCAATGTCCGGGAGCTTGCTTGCGGGCTTCTACTGCGACTTAGACGGCGACGGAACGATTACGCTCCAGGAGGACGAACTCTCCGAGGGAGTTTGGGTACCGCGGGAGGAAATCCCCAAGCAGGATGTAGGCTTCGCCCTAACCGCCGAAATGATTGAGCAGTTCCGAATTAACCAATTCCCCGCGTAAAAAAACAGAGCTATTCAAAAAACCCTCGTCCCGGCGCACCGCACAGCGCGGGACGAGGGTTTTCGGCAACCGCGACAATTGCTATTACACAAATTTGCGCTTCTTATAGGCACGTTTGATACTGACCAGCGCGTCCGCGATTGTCCCCTCATACGTAAGCGGGACGATATGCCGGAGCGTCAATTGCTTCTCCGCTTTCCCGCCGATTTTGGCTACCAGCACAAGCTGACAATCAGCTAAAGCGTCGATTTTACCCGCGATATTGCTATGGTCGTGCGCTCCGGTGCAGGTAATATCTCCGTTTCCGTCGAATACGCGATGTTCGCTGACGACGGTCTCATCGGTTTCCTGACTTATTTCATAGATGTAGAAGCTCGAACCGCTCCCGAAGTGCTGGTCAATAACGACGCCGTCGCCCGAACCTACCGCAATTTTATACGTCATAATTTCAACCCCAGTAGCGGCTCTTGTCATCGTTAGCAGTTGAGAACAAATTAGCCGAAAGATAACGTTCGCCGGTATCCGGCAAAATCGCGAGAATCGACTTCCCGGAATTCTCGGGAAGTTTAGCAAGCCGCGCGGCAGCAAAAGCGGCAGCTCCGGAGGATACGCCGACCAGCAGTCCCTCGCTCCTCGCCAGTACCCGCGCGGTGTCGATAGCTTCGTCGTCCTTCACCGTAAATACTTCGTCCACTATCTCGCGGTCAAGCACAGTCGGAATGAAACCCGCGCCGATTCCCTGAATCTTATGCGGCGCGGGATTACCGCCCGAAAGCACCGGCGACGAAGCCGGCTCAACCGCAACTACGCGCACCGAGGATTTCATAGCTTTCAGAAACGTCCCCGTACCGCTTATCGTTCCGCCGGTTCCCACTCCTCCGACCAAAATGTCGATTTTTCCTCCCGTAGCCTCCCAAATTTCAGGTCCCGTAGTAGCCTCGTGAATCCTCGGATTAGCGGGGTTATTGAACTGCTGCAAAATAACGCCGTGAGCCAGCTGAACCTGCAGCTCTTCGGCTTTGCGGATTGCTCCTTTCATTCCGCCCGCTCCGGGGGTAAGCACAAGCTCCGCGCCGAGCGCCGTGACTATCTGCCGCCGCTCATTCGACATCGTGTCAGGCATAACGACGATTATCCTGTAACCGCGCGCGGCAGCCACAAAAGCAAGTCCCACGCCCGTATTTCCGCTCGACGGCTCAATGATTACGCTCTCGGACGTAAGAATTCCGCGCTCCTCCGCGTCTTTAATCATCGCATACGCTATACGGTCCTTAACGCTCCCGAGAGGATTGAAGTATTCAAGCTTAAACAGCAGTTCCGCGCCGTCAAGCCCCGCAAGTTTCAGAAACGACTTAGGACGAAGCACCGGCGTACGCCCAATCAAATCGGTCAATGTATCAACAATAATGTTAGCCATATTGAGTTCTCCTTATAATATATATGTATATGCGGTTTAGCGTTTAACTCATAGTAAACATATCTGCATATAGCTTTTCTATAATAACACAACCTAAGCCCTTTGTCAAGTACCAATTTTACAACATCAAGCGATTTAGCGGCAAAAAGCGGAGGCTCAAACGCTCAACAACGTTCAAGCCCCCATATTTATCATTCAAGCGTATTCATTTGCCCAAAGCTTTGTTCCGCTCGTAGCTTGCTTCGTAAGCCGCCATAATCGCACCGCGGAACGCGAGTTCCTCGAGCTTCGCGACGCCGCGGATAGTCGAACCGCCCGGCGAAGTTACACGATTTTTCAGCACCGCGGGGTCTTCACCCGCGAGAACCATTTTGGCAGCACCGCCGAGAGCCGCGGCAGCCATTTTTACAGCGTCCGCACGTGCCAAACCCGCGCTGACCCCCGCGTCAGCAAGAGCTTCGACGAAAATAAACGCAAACGCCGGGCTGCAACTCGCGGAAGCCGTAGCCGCGTCAAGCTGTTTCTCCGGCAGCAGCAAAACTTCCCCAACAGACGAAAAAAGTTCGCGCACAGCTTCTAGCGAAGCCGCGGACGCGGGACTATCGGACGCAATCTCCGTGCAGCCGCTCCCAACCATAGCCGGAAGATTCGGCATAACGCGGACAATCTCAACGTCTTCCCCGACAGCAGCCCGCAAATCGGAAATCGGCACCCCCGCCATAATGCTGACTAGAACTTTACTTTTCAACGCAGGCGCAATCTCACTTAGCAGCGATTTATAAGTTTGCGGCTTTACGCACAAAATAACAAATTTGGAATTTTCTGCCAAAGTTGAACTGTTTTGAACTGACTTAACTCCAAGTTCAACAGCTAAATTTTCACTAACAGCGGAGTTCAAATCATATACCGAAAACCGCTCCGCGCCGAATTTAGCAGCCGCGCCCCGCAATATCGCGCCGCCCATATTCCCCGCGCCCAAAAATCCATACATTTATAATACCTCTATCGTACAAAATATTCAGCGAGTGGGAGCCGACAAACTCAGCACCCGCGCCGTGCGGTACATCTCGGGCTGCAAACTTTTCGTCATCGCGCTGCCCTCGGCAATGTCGATGTCGATAATCGCACCGTCGTGAGTAACGACCAAGCGATTCCGGCGCCCCGCGCACAAAAGTTCAACGGCGTGTTCGCCCATTCGGCTCGCCATAACGCGGTCCCGAGCAGACGGACTGCCGCCGCGCTGAATGTGTCCCAAAATCGTCACGCGAGTATCAAGCCCAAGCGACTTGTGGATTTGCTCCGCAAGCTCCTGCGTCCGCCCGACGCCCTCCGCGACTATAACGATACTGTGTTCGCGCCCCAAAATCTTAGCGTTACGGAGGTTTTCCAAAACGTCCCGCTCAAAATCCAGCGGCTTCTCGGGAGCCAAAATCACCGAAGCTCCGACCGCAATCCCGACGTAAACCGCGAGATGCCCGGTCTTGTGACCCATAACCTCCACCACCGAGCAACGCTCGTGGCTTTGCATAGTGTCCTGAAGCTTATCAATCGCGGAAATGCAGGTATTAGCGGCAGTATCAAAGCCAATCGTATAATTTGTACACGCTATATCGTTATCTATTGAACCGGGAATTCCGACAACCGATAAACTTGAACCCATTTCAGCAAGCGTATTTGTCAGCTCCATAGCTCCGCGGAACGAACCGTCGCCGCCGATTACAACCAAAGCGTCCAAACCGTGGAAGTTGCAAGTGTCCGCGGCGCGTTCAATCCCCTGTTTAGTTTCGAACTCCGGAGACCGCGCGGTGTACAAAATTGTACCGCCTTTGGTAATAATCCCGTTGACATCGTTCGGACCCATTTTGAACACATCGCCGTGAATTAAGCCGTTGTAACCTCTGCGGATACCGATAACGTCTATGTTTCGCAGATAAGCGGTACGCACAACGGCGCGAATTGCGGCGTTCATACCGGGCGCGTCGCCGCCGGAGGTCAACAGCCCGAGCCTACGCGGAACCGCTTCCGTGTTAAGTTCGATTCTGGAATTTTCTGTCAAAGTTGAACCGTTTTGAACCATTGCGTTTCCTCCTCTCACTAAGCCCGATTGAACAAACGTATCTGCGTCCGCCAGTAGTCGCGGTCAATTTCGTTCAATCCGCCCTCCGTAACCCTCCACCGCCAGTTGCCCTCGGCAGTCCCGGGAACGTTTAGCCGCGAATCCGCTCCATAACCCAAAATGTCCTGCAGCGGGACAATCACAAGCTTCGCGGCAGACGCGAAAAGGCTCCGCAGCACAGCTTTGTTTATCGTGCAATCCCGACCGCCGCGTGTGCTATCCCCCGAGTACCCGAGATAGTTGAACAGGTCCCAACGCGAGTCCCCGTCGAGCTTCATCACCCAATCGAGCAGCGTCGTATTATCGTGCGTTCCGCTGTAAGCAACCTGATTCGGGCGGTAATTATGCGGCAAATGTATATTCGCCGGTCGCTCCGACCTGTCGCCCGTAAACCCAAATTGGAAAACCGCCATTCCCGGAAATCCCGACTTTTTGTGAAGCTCCGCGGCGGCAGCGTCAATATCCCCAAGGTTTTCAGCTATAATCGAAAGCTCCCCGAGCGTCTTTTGCATCGCCTGAAACAGCGGATAGCCGGGACCCGCGTACCACTTTCCGCTCGGCGCGCTTCCCTCGTCAGCCTCCGTAATCCCCCAAAATTTGGAAAATCCGCGGAAATGGTCGAGCCGAACTACATCGTACATCTTCATTGCGCGTTCAATTCGGCGGCACCACCACGAGTAACCGGACTTCCGCATCGCCGCCCAATTGTACGTCGGATTCCCCCAATTCTGTCCCTCGGGGTTGAAATAATCCGGCGGAGCTCCGCTGCGCAAGTTCAAATTGAACCACTCGGGGTGTTCAATTACGTCCGTTGAACTCTCCGAAACGTAGAACGGCAAGTCGCCGATAAGCTTAACTCCCTTTGCGTTCGCATAAGCCCGGAGCGCAGTCCACTCCGTCTCAAACTGCTCCTGAGTAGCTTCGGAAGCAAGCTCCCGGGCAGCTGCGTAGTCCGCCAAATATGGCGAGTAATTCCCAAAATCTCCCAGTATTGAACTAGTACAATAACTCAACTCCCCGGCGAACGCGTCAAGGCAATCATAAGGAGAATCGCCGTTGCCGAAACGTTCAAGCGGCAAAAGCTGCCAATAGGCGAAGCCGCAGTCCGCCAAAAAATCAACAAAATTGAACGCTTCCCGTCCCAATGTCCCAATAGGTCCAGAGTTCGGGAGCGACGAAATCGGGAGTAACACGCCCGCCGCTCGCTTCATTTAAGCCTCCAAATATTCTCCGCATAGTTGCGGATTGACACGTCCGAACTGAAAATCCCGCTGTACGCGATGTTCATTCCGGATTTTTCCCGCCAGCCAAGTTCATCTTCGTACAACTTCGCAATCCGCTTGTGCGCATCGACGTAAGCCGAGTAGTCGCGCAGCACTAAGAAATCATCGTTGTAAGTCACCAACTGGTCATAAACGTTCGGGAACTCCGCTTTGCTTGTCAGTCCCGATGAATTCAAATATTTGTCAATTATTAGTTTCAAGCGCGAATCGTTCTCGTAATACTCGCGGCTTCGGTACGTCCGGGCGCGGTAAACTTCGAGAACTTCCGGAACCGTTAAACCAAATTGAACGCAATTGGACTCGCCGACGGCGTCGAAAATTTCAATGTTCGCACCGTCCAACGTACCTATCGTCAAAGCTCCGTTCATCATAAACTTCATATTTCCCGTGCCGGAGGCTTCCTTGCTTGCCGTCGAAATCTGCTCGCTTACGTCACTCGCGGGAAAAATCCGTTCGGCAAGTGACACGCGGTAGTTCTCGAGAAACACTACCTTCAGACAGTTATCAACCCGCGGGTCGTTATTGATTATGTCCGCGACGTGGTTAATCAGCTTAATCGTTTCCTTAGCAAAGTGGTAGCTCGGAGCGGCTTTCCCGGCGAAAATATGAACCCTCGGCGTGAAGTGTTTGAGTTCCCCGCTGAGCAGCTTTTCATACATCGTGAGTATGTTCAGTATGTTCAAGTGCTGACGTTTATACGCGTGAATCCGCTTTACCTGAACATCGAAAATTGAACTAGATTGAACTTTTACGCCCGTAAGCTCCTGGATAATTTTGGAAAGTTTCAACTTTTCGGCGAGTTTAATTTCGTTCAATCTATTCAAAAATTCCTCATCTTTTAGGTGTCCCTCTGTGTCTAAACGTTCCAGCTGCTTCATATCGCCTTGCCAAACCGTGCCTAACTTGTCGTTTATCGCGCTCGTTAAGCCCGGATTTGCCTTTACGAGCCAACGCCGCTGCGTCACTCCGTTGGTAACATTTGTAAAACGTTCCGGGAAAACCTCGTAAAATTCTTTGAACAATTCCTCTTGCAACAGCTTCGAGTGAACCGCCGCGACTCCGTTCGTCTTATGCGAACCTACCACCGCAAGCAGCGCCATTCGCACCTCTCCGAAAGCTTCAACCGCCATCCGCGCTATCCGCTCCGAGTCAAAATTGAACTCTTTTGAAAGTTGAACACACCAGCGCTCGTTGATTTCGTGAACTATCATATAAACTCGCGGCATCAGCGCCGAGAAAACTTCGACCGACCACTTTTCGAGCGCCTCGGGCATTATCGTGTGGTTGGTGTACGAAATTGTACGCCGCGTGAGTTCCCAAGCCTCGTCCCAGCCGAAGCCCTCATCGTCCAGCAAAATCCGCATCAGCTCCGGAATTGCGAGTGCCGGATGCGTGTCATTTATGTGTATCGACACGTATTCCGGCAGCGCGTGTAGGTTGCCGTAGTACTTTTTGTAGTGCGTTATAATGCTTTGAAGCCCCGCCGAAACGAAGAAATACTGCTGTTTTAGGCGCAGAATTCGATTTTTGTAGTTGCTGTCGTCCGGGTAGAGTACCTCGCTGATTGCCTCCGCGGAGTACTTTTCGCTGACCGCGTTTAGGTAGTCGCCGCCGCTGAACGCCTGAAAGTTCATCGAATTTACGCTCTCCGCGGACCACAGCCGCAGCGTGTTGACATTGCCGTTGCCCGAACCGAGCAGCGACACGTCGTAGGGCATTGCGATGACGGTCTCGTGACCCTCCGAGATGTAGCTCTTGCGAACCAAGGTCACTCCGTCGGCGTCGTAAATGTCCTCCTCGCGAACCTTTCCGTAAAACTTAACGGAAACGGCTTTATGAGGTTTGCGCGTTTCCCAAACGTTCTCGTTACGGAGCCAATTGTCCGGAAGTTCAACTTGTATGCCGTCGATGATTTTTTGTTCAAAAAGCCCGTATTTGTACCGAATTGAACAGCCATTTCCCGGAAGTCCGAGGTAAGTGAGCGAGTCCATATAGCAAGCCGCAAGCCTTCCCAGCCCGCCGTTCCCAAGTCCGGGGTCAAGCTCAACCCTGAACACCTCGTCCGGGTCGAAGCCAAGCTCCGGCAATGCTTCCCGCGCTACCTTGTCCAGTCCAAGCGACAACAAATTCTGCTCGAGGTACTGCCCGAGCATAAATTCAAGCGAGAAATAGTATATTTGCTTACGCTTTTTCTCGCGGTTGTTTCGATTCGTCCGCATCCAACGCGGCGTAATCTGCTCCTTAACAATCGCCGCAAGCACGGCGTAGCAATCCTCGACGGTGGCCTCCTTAGGCGTCATACCGAGGATGGTTTCCATTTTTTCCACAAAATGGTTCGAAAAAGTCTGCTTATCCAATAGCCGCACCTTCCTGTCTCAGTTGGTGCTTCTATTATACCCTATTTCACATTTCTTGTCAAGCCTTAGTTTACGCACAAGCCCAAAGTCGCAAAGCACAAGGCGACAGCAGGGTTTGAGCGCGGTATCAGCTACGCGAAAGCAGACTCGCGGCTGTCGCGTAGCTCAAAGGCGCACTTCCCTGAAAATTCTCCGCGGAGAACATCCCGTGCGAAATCGCCCAATTCACGTACGGCACCGCCCACTCGGAACATTGCACCGCCGCGAGACTGCCGGCTGCCGTGAGGTCAATCGCGTCGCCGCTGTACAGCGCAAGCACCGTCGCGGCTTGCTCATACGAGAAATCGCCGCCCGGAATAAAGCGCCCGTCGCCGACCCCGTTCGCCAATCCGCCCGCATTGCCCCAAATTATCGCGTCGTAATAGGGCGTGTCGGGACCGATATCCGTGAACGGTCCGGCGTCCAGTACGTAAACCGCCGGGCTTCCTTTCGACTCATACAATAACTGGAAAAATTCCGAACGTAAGAGCGAGAATCCTCCCGAGGTCTCCGCGGAGGTTCCCACGTAATCAATACCGTCGCGCAAAGCTTGCCCCTCCGAAGTTGAATCGAAGTACAACTTTGCGTTTTTGCCGAGGGCGTTATATTTTGAACTAAATTGAACTATTGAAAGCGAGTCCAAACTTGGGGCTGCGCGAAGTTCACGCTGTAAGCGTTCAACCGCAAGCCTATCAGCCAAAAGCTCGTAGTACTCCGCGGCGGCAATCCGCAAAACTGTCTCGCGGTCGTCCGCACTCAATTCGGAGTATAAATCAAGCGCGGCAGTAACGCGGTCAAAGCTTCCGGTGTATTCGGCTTCTCCGAACGCTTCGACCACCTGAGCGGCATAGTCGAAGTCGGTTTCGCCGCTAAGTTGAACACTCATATCGTTCAACTTCTTCTGTGCGAAACCTCCGAAATCATCTAGAACCTGCGCGTTCAACTCCGTGTAGTCGCCGCTTATGTTCAACGAAGTTGAACTTCCGTCAACTCCGTTCAATTTGTAGTTCAATTGAACGTTTGCCGGTGTGAACTTGACTTCGCCCAAGTACGTTCCGCCGCGAAGCCCCTCCGCGCAATCCGCAACTAGTATCAGCTTCTCGGGATTGACCACGGAAACCTCAATCTGGTATATGTAGAGCGCACCGCGATTATTATATGCGGGGTACCAAAGTCTGTAAATCCCGACGCCCGAGTAGGCTTGCGGAGCCGAAGTCATAAAAGTCTGCAAATCCGGCTTGAGTTCAACGCGGTCAATCTCCGGACGCTCGTAAGCGTTGAGACGGGTTTTCAGCGAGTTCAATTGTACTTTTGAACTTACACCGACGCCGAGGGTAACAGTGGCGCTGAGACCGTCGGGCGCGTAAATTTGTGAAATACCGCGCAGTACCGGTAAGGTTGAATATTCCTCGATGTTCCAAATATTTCCAAAGTTGAACGCGCTGTAATTGACCTGACGCGTCGCCTGTTCAAAGTTCAATTTCACCGCTTCGCCAGTTCCGGAACCGACGACCGGAAGCGACGAACCGCTATTTATAATGTATGCGCCGGAAATGTTGCCGACGTTATTGCCCACGAGCGAACCGATTTTAGCGCTTTCGAAATCATCGGCATAGGTCGGAACTACCGAATAAACCGCGGCAATCTCGCCGGCGTTTTGACCAACCAGTCCGCCGACGCTTGACTCCGCGCCTGCCGTCACGCTGCCCAAAGCGTACGAATCGAACACCGTTGAACCCGCCGAAACTCCGCCGATTAAACCGCCCGTCCGCGAATTCGCGCCGGTCAATACCGCCGAAGCCGCATACGATGTGTCAATTGAACTTACGTTCAAAAATCCCGCAAGCCCTCCGGCGAAAGATTGAACTCCGCCGTAAATCTCTGCGTCATTCGCCGCGCAGCCGGAAACCGCCGCGCTGTAAACGTAACCGACGATTCCGCCGACCACTCCGTTGTCCGAAGCCGAAACCGAACCGGAGAACGAAGAGTTCAAAATTTTTGCGCTCTCACCGGCGTACCCGGCGAGTCCTCCGACGTATAGCGCACCGTCCGTGCCGGCGACATTGGTGTAAAGCCCAAATACATTACAGTTGTTCAACTCGCCCTCCAGATAACCGACGAGCGTGCCGACATTGTAAGCTCCCAAAATTTTCGCGTCTGAAACGTTGAGGTTAAGAATTCGCCCGCCGGGTCCGACGCGTCCAAAAAGCCCCGCAAAACGTTCGGAATCTCTGGAGACGTTCAAGCCGTAGATTGTGTAGCCAGCGCCTTCGAGAGTTCCCGTGAACTTTTCGGAGCCAGCAATCGGCTGCCAATTTGCTTCAAGCGAGAGGTCGATGTCGGCAGCCAGCCGGTAGTTTTTCGTGAGGCCGAGCGCGATTGCTTTCAGTCCCGCCGCGTCATATATCAATGTGTAACCGTCCGAAGTTGGTTCCGCGAGGGCTTCCGGTATTTCCGCGGCAACCGTCACTAAGTCCTCCGCGGCAGTGTCCGGAGCTTCCTCAATCGCAGCGGCGGTAAAGCCGCAAAACAGCAAAAGCAGCAGAACGACGCAGAACGCGCCCGTCAGCGGAAGTCTATTATAAATGTGTAACAGCTTCGTCATTGCGAAATCTCCCATAAAAAAGAGGTGTGAAGTAGTTAACATAATGCGTAAAGTGTAAATTGAACACAATTCAACATAGACACATCAGCAGTAATCTACGTTTATTATACCATACTATTTTTCCGATTGCAAGCACTTTTTCTACATTTTTAATGGTATTTTGCAACTTTTTTGACAAGTTTTCGTACTTTACCGCTTAATTATTTCGCCTTTACAGCTTTACAACCGCAAAGTTAATCACTTTACAGCTGTAAAGGTGTTCATTTGCAGCTATTTTGTATCGCGGAATCGGTCGGTTTTGAGCTAATTTTTACACTATTTGTAGAATTATGGCATTTTTAATGTCTATCTAATAACTTTTCTTTGTGCTATTTTTGCTTATTTAAGTAGATTTGATTGTAAAGTAAATATCTTTCGCGAATTAGTAGCGTTTTGTCGTTATCGTTTCCGTTACCAGATACTTCGGATTTGAGGTGTACGAAAGCGTTTTGGGCTCCGCTGCTTTCTGCGCCGCCGCCAGACTCGCTCCCGCCGTTTGCTGGGCTTGCAGCGCGGTGTTTAGCTCGTTCCGGAGCGTTGCGGTCTTGCTGTAAAGCGCGTCTAGCTTGGCGATTTCGTTTTTCAGCAATTCCACCGTAAGCTTCGAGGAATAATCCGCTTGAATCGCCGCAATCTCGCCGTTTGCCTTGGTTTTTGCCTCCGCTTCGCCCGCGTACAACTGTCCTAAATCGGATTGGAGCGTGATGTTCCTCGCAAGTCCCTCCTGCGCTGAAACTCCGCTCGCTAAGCCCTTTGCCGAGGCTAATTCGGCGAAATTCTGCGCGGCTCTGGCTGATTGCCCCGTTGCCGAGTCCCGAGCTGCCTTGTACGTCGGAAGTATCGACGACAGCTGCGCGTAACTGTTTTTCAACTTTGAATTGTACAGCGATTCAAGCTCGTAGCGCGTCAGCTGCGCCTTTCTCGTGTACAAATCATTGACGTATTGCTGAGCCGCGGTCAGCGCGCCGCTAATCGCTGAGACTTTCGCGGAGGCAGAATCCAGCTTCGATTGAGCGGCGTCCACCTTAGTTGAACTCGCCGTTGAACTTGCGGCTGAACCGCCTTTTTGAACCGCTTCCAGCACCCCGACTATCCCCTCTCCGTTCGCGACTGCGGTTTTGAGGTCAGCGACGGGGATTTTCACGGTGGTCAGCGGTTTAAGAATTGAACTCATATGTGTCTCTCCTTTCGTGTGAAATTGAACTAAATTGAACTCACCAACGGGCGAAGCTTCCGTAGCCTATCAGCCCGTAGGGGCGTTCAATTTCCTCTGTCTCGGCTTTCCTTCGCGCTAGATAGTAGCGCAAACCCTCTTCGTACTTTTGCGCGAAGTAGCTGGCGGTCCCGGGATTGTCCTCGAGCAGGAGGTTCGCGGCAAGTCCGTAGGGCGCTACTCCCTCCGCGAGTTCATCGTCCAAGCCAAAGGGCGAATCCAAACCGGTAAGCTCCGGGAGAAAATCGCGGTCGCCGCAAAGCGTGGCAATCTCGCGTCTCAAAACCTTGAGAATCCCGAGGGCGCGCGGACTGTATAAGTCCGCGTCATCCTCGTTGTCGCTTAGAATCATTGCTAAGTCGAAAATGTCATTTAATGTCATAATTGTACCTTTTTGAACTAAATTGAACTTTATGCGCTAAGCACAAGTTGTCCGACCGCCGAATTGTACATCGCTGTCTTTGCTGCGTACGCTCTTACCACGGAAACGCCGTCGAGTTGCGTCGGCGTAAGCGCTGCGCTGTACAGCTTTTTTGTCTCGCTGTAACGCGGGTCACTGCCGTCGAGCGTGTAATAGAGCTGCGCTTCGGGCGTGGTCGTTGCAATTGTGACGTTTCCGCCGTTCAGCGTGAGCGTCGGGAGGACGCAAAGTTTTGCGGCTTCGACCGCCGCGTAAACCCCGTTCGATTTTGCGGCGAGTACGAAAGCGTCGTGGATTAGCCGCCCCTCGACGAGGTTGCCGTTTATTCCGGGCGGGTCGGTGTGAATTTTGTAGTCCTGCAGCTTCGCCGCTCCGAGAACCGCGCTTTGGTGAACCGCAAGCCAGCGCACTCCGACCGGCATCCACGACGCGGGGACTTTGACGACCTTCATTCCGTCAATCGAACCCACGACGCCCCTCGCGAGAATTTCCTCACCGAGCTTGTCCTGCGTGATGAAATCCGGGCTTTGTTTCAAGAACCGGTAGTTCGTCGAGGTGATGAACAGCGTGCGCCCGATTTCGGGGACGAGCGCGTCATCGAGCGCGGTGGTCGTCTGCATAATTAAATCGACGATGTTTTCCTTTGACGGAGATGCCGCGGAGACGATTTTGCCGGCTTTTTCCGCCCAACTTTTCAACCTGTATTGGTCGAGGTAAGGGGAAACAACTTCGTCTATTTCACGTTTAAGCGACTTCGCCGCTCCCTTGACGTTCATTTGTTCGTTGTCTTCACCCTTGTCGATAATATAAGTGAACGCCTTGTCCTGTGTCATCACAAGCTCCTGCGTGGTGTCGGAGAGCGAGCCGGGAGTACCGTAGCGGCTGGTTCCGGCGCGTGTATAGTTTCCGAGCGGAGCGGTATCGACGGAATAAACCGTTATGCCGCGTACGCCGTTGAAGTTGAAATCTTTGGAAACGACATTTTCGGTCAGGGAAGCTTTTGCGAAACGTTCCGCCACTTCCGCGGAATACTTGGTAGCTAAATTGACAGCCATAGTGCAAATCCTCCATAAAAAGTAAGTGTTGTGTAAAGTAAAACGCTTGCCAATTCAATTTGGTTTAATCTAGTTCAATTTAGTTCAATTTTGGCAAAATTACCCATAGTTGAACTGTTTTGAACTTCTTTTTTCTACATCGCTTCACCTCCCTCTCTTGCTAACCCGCGTCTCAACTTAACAGCATTGACGCAAATTCGTCGCGTACCGGCGGTTGTCCTACCCCTTTGCGGCTTCCCGTCGTTCTTTCGCTCCCGACCGCGCGCTCAATATCCGCGTAGGTTTTTGTCCGCAGCTGCGAATTCTCCCAGTGGAGGTATGCGGTGACGAGGCTTTTGCCGCGGTTGACCTCGTCCCACACTTCCTCCGGAATTGTTCGCGGCGTTACGTTCGGATAGTCGCGTAAAAACTCGTCGATGTCGCGCATACGCAGTTCGCGCAATAGCTCCGCGTCGAACTCCGGCTGCTCCGGGACCTCCGGAATTTGCGGAACTTCCAGCGCGAAATCGAGCGGCGCTTCTGCCCTTGTGTCTGCCGCTTTGGCTTCTTTTTCGTAGATTTTGACGTCTTCCATTTGTGCAATCCTCCAAAAATTTGTATATTTTTATTTCTCTATTGAGTGAAATTTGCTGAACAATACCGCAAGTTCCTGCTTAGTTACCGCGGTTCGCCAAGCGTAGTTTCCGGAGCCGTCTCCGGCGACTAAACCCACGCCGACAGCCCATTCGCAGGCTTCCGCCGCCCATTTGTCCGGAGCTTCCGCCGCAGCTTCGGGCTTCGGATTTTCTTTCGCTTTTTCCGAAAAATCGGGGAAATTTTTACCGGGACATAAGGTCGCGGTTAGCTGCTTGTGCAGGAACAGCGGGAGTTTGCCGAAGCGCAGTTCAAGCTCCGCAAGCAGCGCTTCTCCCGCGGCGCGCTGGACCTCCGGCATTTTCTCTGTCTCGAAGTTCCCCTCGAAGCAAATCCCGAGACTTGCGGAGTTGCAGCCGCGTGTGTGCGCGCCAATCATCAGCTCGGGGCGTCCGCGGTAGACCGCGCCATCTTTTCGGACGTAAAAGTGGTAGCCGATTCCCGCCCATTGCCGCTCAAGGTGCCAGCGGTGTACGTCCGTGACACTCGCGGAAACCGCCGCCGCGTGGTGCAGAACAATTTTGTCCGTCTTTTTTCTCGGGCTTAGCGGCTGCGCCCACGAGAAATTTGTCTCAATTATTTTCATTTTCTTCGCTCTCCTTTTTCATTTTTGCCAGCATATTTGTGAGAACTTTCGGTATCGGGAGTCCCAAATCGGCCGCGTTTTCGAGAAGCGAAATGCCCTCGTTGCTGATGTAGAAGAAAATTACCGCCGTCCGGAGCGCGTTTCCGCCGCCGAAAATGTTCGCGTCAGCCAAATGCGCCACTCCGACGAGTATGAAAATTGATATTTTCCGGAAAATCCCTATGAAACTCGCCTTGCTCGAAAGCTCGCCGCTTATTGCCGCGCGAACTACCCCCGTGAGAAAATCGCCGACCGACATCGCCAGTAATACGTAGAGCAATCCGTCCGGCGGTCCCAAGTACCACCCGATAAACCCACCAACCGTCGCCATAGCGAGTTGTACTCCTTTCATTATATTCACCTCCAACTGTTGTGCTATTATCATTGTATTCTCCTATGTAATGATGTGTTCCCAAAGGTGAAATTGAACTTTATTGAACTGTTTTGAACCAATTTGCACCATTTTGAACCTAATTGAACTGTTTTGAACTTACCTTAACCCTCATCGCAACGCTAAATCAACTCCTAATACCGTTATCGCCGGGCTGCTCGTGCTTATCGTCCACCTCGCTAATTTGAACTTTCGAATGTTCAAACGTAACCTTACGACTTGGATTTCACCGGAGTTGAGAATTGCCAAATTTTGCCTGCTTTGAACCTTTTCGTCCTCCGCGCTGACGCTTACTAAACCCCCGTACTCGGATTTCGCGCGGAGCCATAAGCCGCTGCTGTATTTCGGAGCGAACTCCCGTCCGAAACCTCGTAAACCCGCCTGCCAACTGCACGCTATCGGAACCCCGTTATCGCTGCCGTTTGCGTCTGACATTTTTTGGATTTTGCCGTTTGAGGTCCCGAGGTAGCGTGCGCCCAGCGCGGCAATTCCGCAGGTGATTTGCGGTAAACCCACATATCGGTAGAACGTGCCCGAGCTGTATTCGTACACGACGCAGGAGGTCCCGAGGTGGACGCAAAGCTCTTGCGTAAAACTGTCATCGATGACGACCGCCGCTGCCAAGTCCGCTCCGGCGAGTGTTTTGCTAACCCGTTCCGAGAACCTTTTTGCGGAACGTTCGTCCCGCGTTCCCGTCACAGCCCAACTGTACAGCGCGCCGGAGTGGAGACTGACCGGCGAATTGTTCACGAGCCGCACCTGCCCGGGCGCGCTGTTTCCGACCTCGCCGTTGACCGGGATTACGTAAAACCCACCGGTTATTGTGCCGTCGGACAGCGTCACCGCTCCGTAGGTAATCGCCCACATTCCGTTTTCTTTGAACGCTAAAAGCTTGTCAAAATGCCGAATCATCGCCGTAATCGGAGTATTCGCACTGTCAATTTGCACTTCATTCATTTCGGGAAAATATACCGCGCTTGGCTCTCCAAATTCGTCTAATCCGCTAAAAATCGCTCGATTCGAAGCGTCGCCGTAGAGGAAAACCCGCGTGTCGGTAGCTCCGTTGTAAGTCTCGGCGAAACGCTGTTTTGTTACTAATTCCGGATGTCCGCTGCCTTTCTGGTACTCAATTTCTACCGTATTCTCACCAAGCGGCGGGATTACGCTTGAACCGAAAAATACGCTTCCCTCCGTCACATTGACAGTGTACAAATTCGACGGAATCACGTTCCCATTTGAGGTTATTTTTGTCACTTGTGTTATTAGATTTTCAGCCAAACAGTACTTGCTTGACGTCCCGTCAGGCGAAAATCGCTGTCTCCGCAGCCCCGGCAGGACGTTAACCCGCTCCAAGAGCGTTCCCCCGCCCGACGGCGGCGTGCTGACCGCGACTAGCGGCACGTACGGGATTACCGCGTTTACATTTCCGTAACCCTCCCAGCGGAAGTACTGCGAACCGTTCAGAATGTAGACTTTTCCGTTAAAGCCGAAAAATGTCGTCGGCTTATCGAGCATCGTTCCGAGCGAGATTTTGGTTCCCGCTCCGAGGTCAACGAGCCAAATAGTCCCTCCGCAAGCCGCAAGCGTGCACTCTTCTCCTGCTACGAAGCCCGTCCAAAGCCCGCGAACCGTCGCGGTTCCGAGGTTGACCGCGGTCGTTAACCCCGGCCGCACTCTCAAATGTCCCTCCGGCGTTACCCGAAAGTTCGACATCTCCGCCGCTTCTCCGCTTTTGAGTGAGCTTTCGGAATCGGCACATTCGTTTAACCCGCGGAACTGTTCAATACGATAAATCGTACTGGTTTTACCCCTATACACTTGAGCCAACGTCAGTCACCTCCGTCGGCTGCGGCGTTCGAGCTTTCAGCAAATCCGCCTTGCCCTTTATGTATCCGTCAGGAATCCGCTCCAAATATTCACGGAACGTAATCTTGCCAATCGCGAGTAGATTGTCCAAAGTTTGAACCGTTGCAATCTCGCTCCAATAATTTCCGGCTCCGACTTCGAGTTTAATTTTCATCGCGGACGAATTTAATTTATCAAAATTATATGTTTCAACCAAACCATTAGGCAGCCGAATTTTCCGCTTTCCATAGTACGCCCTGCAAAAGTCGAGCGCGTTTCGTCCGAAGTCCTCCGTGAAGCGGTTAAGCTCGAGTTTTACTAGCTCCGTCGGCACTTGGCTTGCCCGCTGAAGCGCGATAATCGCACTTGTATTGGTTGGATTTACGTTCCCGAGAGCAGCGTCCGTAGCTCCCATAAAATTCTGCGTATAACTAATCGCGAGGTTAATAAATTGAGAAATTTGCGGAGAAATTGTCGCCGGGTCAATAATTCTCGCTACATTTGCCATATCTCCGCCGTTAACCCCAATCGCGCTCCCGACCCTGCTGTCCCACTTGTCAAGCCGCGTTTTGTCGTATAAAATCTTCGGGTATGCCGTCGTCATCAGCGAAACCATCGCCATTGCGAATAATTTATTTACGAATATTTGGTTCGGAATTAGCCCCGTAACTAACGCTTGCCCGTGATAACTGTCGCGTACATCATCCCAGGACATCCACGACAAGGGGTAGCGCGTTAAGCCCGTTTCCCACTCCGGCCGTATGATCGTTCCCGCGCAAAACTCGGTCGCAAGCACCTTACCGTTGTCTTTCCAAAGCTTCAAAACCACCGTTTGCTTACCGTCGAAGCTGTTTAAATTTTGTAAACCCTCGGGATTGAATTTTTCGGTCTTTCTGCGGACCTCCGAGTTGTACTCCTCGCTCTCAATCATCACGTAGGGCTGGTACTGCACGCGCCGTTCGGTCTCGTTACCGAAAATAACCCGCGTGTTGTCAACGATTTCGGCGCGGATTCCGCCGGAATCCGGTTCGCCGCTTACGACTTCCGGGTCCCAATACATATAAATACACGAGTCCCCGTCAACCGCGGCGTTTTTTAACGCTTTCCTAAGTAAGCCGGATAGGTCAGTATCTTCAATAAGCTCAGCGAAAGCCGCGTTGACTGCTTCGCAATCTTCCTCGCTCGTTACCCCTATGGGTTCCGCGTTTAAGCGTATGTTGTCGCTTGCGATTGACGCTACAAGGTAATTTACGACGCGCTTCATAAAGTTGAATACCGGGGTTGGCAGCCCGTTCGAAACTACCCCTTCCCATTGCTTTCCGATGTAAAAATTCTCGTTAACTTGAACGGTTTGATATAGATTTCGCTTCGCCTTATAATTTTTACCGTCTAGGTAAAGCGCCCATTCGCGCTGTAAAATGTTCATTCCGCAACTCCAATCTCTTTAACCTTCGTCAGGCTCCGTAATGCTTTTTCCCGCGTAATAACCGAAAATTTCTTTTACGTCATTACTGAAATGTTCAAGCTCTAAGCGCTGTAAACGCTCCTCCGGCGATTCTTGTAAACTTACCGGCTTTTCGGCGCGCGGCTCCGGTAAAATGTTTAGATTTTCGCTGTTTTCAAGTGCTCTCAGTCGGCGTTCTGTGATAAATTCGCGAACTATTGTTACGACTAGTAGTATTGTTAAGAGTGCTAATTCCATCGTTTCTCCTTTTTGTTTCTTTACCCGTATAGGTAACTGTCTAATTCGACGCTCGTTTCGGTTTCATCTGCGAATTCGCGTTCTGTCGGGCTTCTCCGGAAGCTTAACAGATATCGCAGCGCGTCGCAGATGTGCGTAATTTCGTGCGGCGATTTCGCGCAATCCGCCGGATTTAGTTTATCGCGCTGAATCATTCCGAGGTTTTGAATCAGCTGCGGGCAGGATTTGAAAATTCTTAACCCACTTCGCAGCGCTTCCCGAACCTCCTGCCAGCCTGCAACTCGATTGTTTGAGCAACGAATCAGCGGCGCGGAGTTGATAGCGAATATTTCCGCGATACTTCGTCCCGAGTCCTTTTGGCGGCTCCATAAATCGGGCGGCGCAATCGTGTACGTTATCCCCTCGGAGCGGAGCGTTAAGCCGCGCATTAGCTTCGCAGCTTCTGACGCTAGAACCCCTTTTCGTTGAATTTCACGATATATAGTAATCTCGCCGCTTTCGTTCTGCGCTCCCCATAGACAGGCGAACATATCCAGCCCGTAATCTATCGCCCTGAAGCGTTTCCAAAACTTCGGCAGTTCGTAGGGTTCAATTGTCTGCTCATTTTCGCTGAATTCATCGAAATAGCGTCCCGCGAGAATGTTCCAATCGCCGTATCTGTGGGCTTTCAACAAATCCGGCGGAAGTAAATCCAGCATTTTCGCGTAATCTCCTCCCTCCAAATACGGATTATCGTCAAGAGTTGCCTGTATGAAGAAATAGTCATCGCTTTTCTCTCCTTTTTCGTATTTTCTGTCAATGAATAATCGCTTAAACCAATAGTGTCCGACCCCGCCGGGGTTTGCGGTTAGGTAGATTCGCTTTGGAAACGGGTTCGCTCCGCGGAGACACGCGCCTAAAATTCTGAATTCGCGCTCCGTAAGCTGCGTCGCTTCGTCGATACATATTATATCGTATTCCTGACCTTGGTACTCGTTTTCGGAACCGTTGAAATGTCCGAATTTTATCAGGCTTCCGTTAATCAGCCGGCACTCGTGGCGTCCCGCGTTGTACTTTCGAGCTAGCGGCGGGAGCATTTTCAGTACGCCCTCAATGAGATTTGCTTCCAATTCGGGGTAAGTTCGCCTGACTATCAAAATACGAATACCGGTAAAAGTTATCGCGTTACGGACAGCGATAACGCGCAGCGCGTGCGACTTGCGGAAGAGATACGAAGTGAACTGATAAAAACCGTCTC
>JAISLB010000181.1 GCA_031260685.1 Oscillospiraceae bacterium
ATGCGCAGCGACGGCGTAAGTTTCGAAACCGCGCTCAAAGAGGCTCAGGCAAAAGGCTACGCGGAACCCAACCCCGAGAGCGACATCAGCGGTAAGGACACCTGCCGCAAGATTTGTATTCTCGCGGCTATGGCATTCGGACGTTTGGTCGACCCGGACAAGGTCCCCGTGCGCGGTATTGAGAACGTTACGCTCGATGATGTGGCAAAAGCCGGCAAACAAGGCGGAACGCTGAAGCTAATCGGAAGAGCGGAGAAACTTCCGGACGGTCAAATCGGTATCTCCGTCGAGCCTGTCATTATCGGACGTGACAATCTGCTTAGCGACGTGAACGACGTATTCAACGGTATAGTGGTTCGCGGAAACGCGGTCGGCGAAGTTCTGTTCTACGGACGGGGAGCCGGCAAGCTCCCCACGGCAAGCGCGGTAATCGCCGATGTAATCGACGCCGCAAAGCATTTTCACGCAAGAAAACGTATATACTTTGAGGACGGGAGAAACGATACCATAGCCGAGCTGCCCAAATGGAACGACGGGACGCTATGAACGTACCGCAGATATACATCGAGAGCACCGTGTTCAATTTTGTGTTCAACACAGACTCCCCGGAAATGACGCGGGACGCTGTAACGCTGTTTGAGCTAATCGGGCAAGGGAAATTTGCGGCGTATACTTCACAATATGTCCGAGACGAATTAGAAGCCGCTCCCGAACCAAAACGAAGCAATATGTTGGCGTTGATTGATAAATATAACATCATCACATTGTCAAAATCACCCGATGCCGCAAGGCTTGCAAACATTTATATCGCTGAAGGTGCTGTTCCGGTAAACAGCCGTGAGGACGCCCACCATATTGCAACGACAGCGGTGAAAGGACTGGACTATATCGTTAGTTATAATTTCAAGCATATTGTCAGAAGTAAGACGATAACAATGACAGGCGCTATAAATCAGCGTGAAAGCTATAAACCAATTAAAATACTATCACCAACGGAGGTAATCAACTATGACAAAGACTAAAGACTTGGAATACTATATGAATCACCCCGATATCATCACGGAGCCGAATTTAACCTTGCGTGAATCCTACGCTATAAAACTGATGATTCACGAATTAAACGAGGGGCTGACAATGGAGGAACGCTGGGCGCGTATGGATCGCGATAGAGAAAAATCAAACGCTGAACACGGATATATTGAAGTCTATCAAGAACCCAATGAGCTGCATACAATCGGCGGATACCGCCTAGTTCGTATAAATCAAGGAGAGGCACAATGCTCATAGTACAAAAATTCGGCGGTTCGTCTGTGGCTGACGCGGAGCGTATACGCCGCGTTGCCGGAATCATCGCCAAAACCTATCAGGACGGCAACGATATTGTTGTCGTACTCTCGGCTCAGGGCGATACTACTGACGATTTAATCGCCAAAGCCGAGCTTATCAACAAAAAAGCGAGTAAGCGCGAGATGGATATGCTCCTTTCCACGGGGGAGCAGATTTCGGTCGCGCTCTGCGCTATGGCTCTCGAAGCTTTGGGAACCCCGGCGGTTTCGCTCACTGGCTGGCAGGCGGGGGTTCAGACCACTCGGCAATACGGCAATTCGCGAATCCGCGAGATTAACACGGAACGTATCTATGCCGAGCTTGACCGCAAGCGCGTCGTCATAGTCTGCGGATTCCAGGGAAGCACAACTAACGGCGATATAACGACGCTCGGGCGCGGAGGTTCGGACACCAGCGCGGTGGCTCTCGCGGCTAAGCTCAAGGCGGGACTCTGCCAAATCTACACCGATGTCGAGGGAGTCTACACCGCTGACCCGCGTATCGTTCCCGCGGCTCACAAGCTGAACGAGATTACCTACGACGAAATGCTCGAACTCGCAAGTCTCGGCGCGAAAGTTCTCCACAACAGGAGCGTCGAAATGGCGCGCAAATACGGCGTAAAGCTCGAAGTCTTGTCGAGCTTTACTAAACAACCCGGTACAATAGTAAAGGAGCGTGTAAAAGTGGAAGAAACCAAAATCAGCGGATTAGCTAAGGACTCTAACATCTCGCGGATTGCTCTCGTAGGTTTGCGCGACGAACCGGGAGTAGCGTTCCGGATATTCCGTATGCTTGCCGCGAAAAACATCAACGTTGACATTATCCTGCAATCCATAGGGCGCGAAAACTCTAAGGATATAAGCTTTACGGTCGCGAAATCTGATTACGAGATTGCGGTTGCCGCCTTGAACGAGGAAAAGGACGAGATAGGCTTCCAAAGTCTCGACGTAAGTACAACCCTTGCGAAAGTCAGCATAGTCGGCGCGGGAATGATAAACTCCAGCGGTGTCGCCTCGATGATGTTCGAAGCGTTGTACGAAGCTCACGTCAATATCCATATGATTTCCACCAGCGAGATAAAGGTGTCGGTACTTATAGACGAAGTAAACGCCGACGCGGCTATGAACGCAATCCATAAGAAGTTTTTCCGCGATTGAGAACGCGGTAAAGCCGTGAGCGTCGCTGAACTATTGAGATAGTTGATATAATAGCACAATATTGCGGCAAATTGCGTCAGTCACCTTTGAGCTTTCACTTTGGAAACTCAAAGGTGACTGATGTTTTTTCAAAAAAAGCGGCTAAACGGCAAAAAACGGTGAAAAACGCGCTTGCAAAATTTTCCGATATCTGTTATACTGTTTATAGACGACTATTTATGTAATATGACGGGGGGTTGAACAGCTTGAACGATATATTTAAGACCATAACGGACGCGGAGTCAGAAGCTAAGCGTATCCGCGCCGAGGCGGACCGCCAAGCCGCCGAAGCTTTGCAAAAAGCTAAGACCGACGGAGAGGCTAAGGTTGAGACCGCCCGGAGCGCGGCAAGGACCGAAGCCGCGGAAGCACTTGAAAAAGCCCGCGCCGCTGCCGCTAAGGAAGCTGAATCCCTTGCGTCCACCATTGAGAACCGCAAGGCGGTTATACGCGCCGATTCGTCCAAACGATATGAGAAAGCAGCCGATTTTATCGTGGAAAGGATTGTGAACGCCTGATGGCAATTGTCAAAATGAAGCGGCTCCGGCTCGTTGCGCTTCGCTCCGACCGGGAAGCGCTTTTGAGGGATTTCCAGATTTCGGGTTTAGTGCAAACGGTACTCTTTGAGGAAGAAGCCTCCGGCGAAGTCAGCGCGCTCACTCCGAAAACCGCGGAATACGGAGCTAAACTCGTCGAACTGCGAAACCTTTGCGAGAGAGTGGCTCACGCGGTGGCTGTACTTGACAAATATGCGAATGTCAAAGCCCCGATGTTTGCCCCCCGGCGGGAAATTTCCTCCGATGCGTTTTATTCGGCGGAGGAGGGAGCGCTTGAAAAGCTCGAAGTCATTGAGAAAAGCGAAAGAGCGTTGCTCGGAAGCTTCGCGGAATCCGCAAAGCTTGAGGCTGACGTTCTCGCGCTTGAACCGTGGAGAAACCTTCCGATTGACCTCGCGGCTTCGGACACCGAAACCGTCAATATCTGCTTCGGCGCTATATCGCAGGGAGCCGATGTTGACGCGATTAACAACGCGCTGAACGAGATTCACGGTGAGTGCGCGCTGTACCCCGCGGCTTCTGACCTTAACCGGCAGTGTTTGCTGGTTGTATACCATAGAGATTTCGAAGTGCCTGTTCTCGACGTTCTGCGCGGAGCCGCGTTTTCGCGAATATATTTCCCGGGGATTAAAGGCAGCGCGAATGACAATATCGAGCGGCTCTCCGCGGAGCTTGCGGAGAATAGAGCGAAGTCCGCCGAATTTCTCGCGGAGCTTGCTAAATTGGGGAGCTTTCGCGATGCTATGCGGCTTTGGTTCGATAAAATTGAGCGTGACATAGAGCTTGAAGAAACGCGGCTCCGGATTGTTGAGACTGACCGCGCAATCGTTCTATCCGGTTGGGTGAGAGAGCCTGACGTTGCGGCTCTCGCGAGTATTCTCGCAAACTATCAGACGGCGTTTGAATTTGCGGAGCCTGAACCGGGCGACGACGTACCCGTTGAGCTGAACAACAATAAGTTTACGGAACCGCTTAGTATGGTAACAAATATGTACTCACTTCCGGCGTACGGCAATATTGACCCTAATCCGCTGATTTTGCCGTTCTTCTGCGTGTTCTTCGGGCTTATGCTGAACGATATAGGCTACGGACTATTGCTCATCGCGGCATCGGTCTTTGTACGCTTAAAGTCTAAGGGCGATTTGCGCGGCGGAATGAAGTACGCGACGGGCTTACTGCTTCTCTGCGGTGTTACGACCGCCGTGAGCGGAGTTCTTTCGGGGAGCTTTTTCAGTAACGCAGTTCCGGTGATTTCGAAAATGCTGACGGGAACGGAGGTCAATCTGCCGTGGAACACGCTGTTTGACCCTCTCGCGGACCCGATGACGGTGCTGATAGCTTCGCTGGTTCTCGGCGCGATACAAATAGTCACGGGAATGGCGATAAGAGCGTACATACTAATCCGCGACGCTAAACGCTCCGGCAAGCTGAGCCGCGGAATCATCGACGCGGTATGCGACGTAGGTTCGTGGTACGTACTTTTCGCGGGACTGGGACTCTTAGCCGCGGGAATACCGTGGGTAGCTCTCGCGGGAGCGTTAATGCTCGTCTGCACCCAAGGGCGCGCTAGCAAAAGCATACCCGGTAAGATATTCGGCGGTTTAGGCTCACTCTATGACATTACGAGCTACGTTAGCGATATTCTGTCGTATTCGCGTATAATGGCGCTTATGCTCTCCGGCGGTGTAATCGGAATGGTGTTCAATACTTTGGGCGCGATACCGAATAACATCTTTGTCTTTATACCGATATTTTTAATCGGACATAGTTTCAACCTCGGGCTGAACATAATCGGCACTTTCGTACACGCGGCGCGGCTTCAATACCTCGAATACTTCGGTAAATTCTACGAGGACGGCGGCAAACCGTTCAAGCCGCTCTCGCTGGCAAATACGAAGTATTTCAGGGTACGGCAAAAGGAAGCGTAAGAGACCAAAAATAACTATTCAATACATAACATATATCGGAGGTAACACAATGGACGCAATATTTCAAAACTTCGGCGGAGTCGCCCTCGCGCTGTTAGGCGGCGGACTTGCCGCTATGCTATGCTGTATCGGTTCCGCGAGGGGTACGGGACTTGTCGGAGAAGCCGCGACAGGCGTGCTGAGCGAGGACCCGTCGCTATTCTCAAAGTGCCTGTTGCTGCAGGTCGTTCCCGGAACCCAAGGGCTTTACGGTATAGTCGCGTGGTTCTTTTCGCTTGTTCAGCTCGGTATATTCAGCGGAACTTTCGAGCCCGCGGCGATAGATATTACGCTCGGACTGCGTTATTTCGTCGCGTGCCTCCCGATAGCATTCGGCGGAATGTTCTCCGCGATATATCAGGGGCGCGTAGCGGCGGCGTCTATCAATATCGTCGTTAAGAAGCCTAACGACTGGTTCAAGGGCTTTATACTCTGCATTATCGTTGAGTTCTACGCTATCCTCTCGCTGCTTGCGTCGTTCCTGATGCTGCTGTTCTTCACGAAGTAACAGGGTAAAACCCGCCGAAAGGAGAACACTACAATGGCGAATCTAACAAACGGCTCCGGAGCGGACGGAGTAGGCAAAATCACCGCGAAAATCCTCGAGGAAGCACGCGAGGAAGCCGCGTACCTCATTCAGGCGAATAAGCGCGACGTCAAAGAGCTTCTCGAAAAATACGAGAAGCAGGCAAAGTCGGAGCGTAACCTAATTCTCGAGGCGGGAGACCTGGAAGCTGTACGGTTGACGGAGCGGCTTAGCGGAGCCGCGGAGACCGAGGCAAAGAAAGCCGTACTCACCCTTAAACAGGAGATTACGGGCGAAGTATTCGCGCTTGCCGCGGAGAAGCTTTCCGCGCTGCCTAAGGAAAAACTCGGCAACTGCTTCGTTGAGCTGGTGCTTCCGGACGGTTCCGTTCAGCGTAAGCTCGATATTGATATGCTTATAGAAAGATTCCGCAACCCGCTTATTCCCGAGGTTTCCGCGATATTGTTCACGCCGGAAGGTAAAAAGTAATGGCGAAAGTGAAAAAACTTAGGGACACCGACTACCTGTATATCTCGGCGAA
The DNA here is from genome assembly GCA_031260685.1 of Oscillospiraceae bacterium. Taxonomy (GTDB): domain Bacteria; phylum Bacillota; class Clostridia; order Oscillospirales; family Oscillospiraceae; genus JAISJH01. The sequence continues at coordinate 6,114 of JAISLB010000181.1, forward strand.
TATCCGTGCCTTGGAGCTGAAGCTCGTCGGCAGGGCAAAGCTCGAGCGAATGTTAGCCGCAGGGGAGCCGGGAGCCGCGCTCAAAATCCTCGAAGAATCCGGTTGGCGGGTTTCGGGGGTCAATTCGGCGGCGGAGCTTGAGAACGTATTTGCGGAGCGGCGCGCGGAGATATTCGCGGAACTGTCGGCGCACGTGCCGAATCAGGCTCTCGTGGACGCTTTCCGCGTTAAGTACGACTATCACAACGCTAAGGTTCTCGTAAAGGGCGCGGCAGCCGGGATTGACGGCGCTCATCTGCTCTCGGGGGCGGGACGCGTAGCTCCCGAAAAGTTCAAAACCGCTTTTGCCGAGAATAAGCTTTCGGAGCTTCCGCCCGTATTGTTTGCGGCTGTCGGGGAAGCTATACAGGTACTCGCGAAAACGGGAGACCCTCAGCGCGCCGATTTCGTACTTGACCGCGCTTATTTCGCGGAGTTCCGCACGCTTGCCGAATTGTCAGGCTCGGAATTTTTACGTAAGTACGTGCGGCTTTCGGCGGACGCGGCGAATCTGCGTTCCGCGCTGAGAGCCAAACGCTCCGGGCAGGAGCTGTTCGCCTCTTTAATCGACGGCGGACAGGCGAAAGCGGGGGACTTAATCCGGGGAACCGAGACCGCGGAGGGCTTTCTCGCTTTATTCAACGGAACTCCGCTGTCGCCGGTGCTTGAAGCCGCCGCCGCTGTTTTCAGAGGAGCCGCGTTCAGCGAATTCGAGAAGCAAATCGACGAGCTGCTGCTGAGCTATCTCGCTTCGGCTAAGAGCGACGCGTTCAGCGAAAAACCCGTCGTCGCTTACATCGGAGCGATTGAGAACGAAATCGCGGCTGTAAGAACCGTTATGTCCGGCTTGTACGGGAGCTTGTCCGCGGATTTAGTGCGGAGCAGACTTAGAAACGGAGGCGCGTTATGAACCCCTCGGACTATAAACTTGCGATTGTCGGCGATAAAGACAGCGTTACGGCGTTCAAAGCTCTCGGGCTGACCTGCGTAGCTGCGGAAAGCGCGGAGGAAGCCGCACGTGCGCTCCGGGACTTGTCCGCGCCGGAGAAAAGGTTTGCGATTATCTATATCACGGAGGACTTGGCGCGGCTGATTCCCGAGGAAACCGCGGCGTACAGGGAAATTACAGTCCCCGCGCTGATACTCATTCCGTCGAAGTCGGGTTCGCTCGGTTTGGGGCTGGAACTTTTGACACAAAGCGCGGAAAGAGCCGCGGGAGTGAAACTATTTTAACAGATAGACAAGTAACAGATATCAGATAGCGGATAACAAAGATTTGTCCCTCGTCTCTGATATTTGAATCACTGAAAAAGAGGTGAAAGCATTTGGGTAAAATTGTTAAGGTTTCCGGTCCGCTTGTAGTTGCGGAGGGGCTTTCGGACGCCGGAATGGCTGATATAGTACTGGTCGGCGCGGAGCGGCTTCGCGGCGAAATCCTTACGATGACGGGCGACCGAGCTTCGATACAGGTTTACGAAGAAACCGCGGGGCTGGGACCCGGCTCGGAAGTCGTTACTACCGGAAGTCCGCTCTCCGTCGAGCTTGGTCCCGGACTGCTCGGGAATATTTACGACGGTATACAGCGTCCGCTCGAAGAAATACGTAAGCTGACGGGAGCGCCGCTCACCCGCGGTGTTGACGTGCCGGCGCTCAACCGAAGTAATAAGTGGGCTTTCAAGGCAACGCTCAAAGCGGGAGAAAAGGTAGAAGCCGGCGATATTATCGGAACGGTTCGCGAAACCTCCGCTATTGAGCATAGAGTTATGGTTCCCTACGGTATTTCGGGGGAGCTGGTGGAAATAAAATCGGGGGACTACACGGTTCTGGACGTTGTCGCGAAAGTCAGAACGGTCACGGGCGAATTGGCTGATATAACGCTTATGCAAAAGTGGGCGGTGCGTAAAGGACGTCCTTACCGAAAGAAAAATTTGCCGCTTGTACCGCTCCAAAGCGGTCAGCGCGTTATTGATACGCTGTTTCCGCTGGCTAAGGGCGGTACGGCGGCGGTACCGGGACCTTTCGGGAGCGGTAAGACCGTAGTTCAGCACGCGCTTGCCAAATGGTCCGATGTGGACGTAGTGGTCTACATAGGCTGCGGAGAGCGCGGCAACGAAATGACCGACGTTCTGACGGAGTTTCCGGAGCTTACTGACCCGCGTTCCGGCGAACCTCTTATGAAGCGCACGGTGCTTATCGCCAATACCTCGGATATGCCCGTTGCGGCGCGTGAAGCGTCTATCTATACGGGGATAACGATTGCCGAATACTACCGCGATATGGGCTATGACGTTGCGGTAATAGCGGACTCGACCTCGCGCTGGGCGGAGGCGCTCCGCGAAATGTCGGGACGTTTGGAGGAAATGCCCGGCGAAGAGGGTTATCCCGCGTATCTCTCGAGCCGTCTCGCTCAGTTCTACGAAAGAGCCGGCGCGGTAGATTGTCTCGCAAGCGAGAAGAAACCGCGCAAGGGAACGCTGACAGCTATCGGAGCTGTATCGCCGCAGGGCGGTGATACGTCGGAACCTGTCTCGCAGGCTACGCTCCGGATTGTAAAAGTCTTCTGGGGACTTGACGCGGTACTGGCGAGAGCACGGCACTTTCCCGCGATAAACTGGTCAAGCAGCTATTCGCTCTATCTTGATAATTTGCGCCCGTGGTATGACGCGGAACTCGGAGCGGATTTTTCGCTTAACCGCGTTAAAGCCTCCGCGATTTTACAGGAGGAAGCCGACTTGCGCGAAATCGTGAAACTCATCGGTCAGGACTCGCTTTCTCCGGCTGATAGGCTTACGCTCGAAACGGCTAAGATGCTTCGCGAGGACTTTTTGCAGCAGAACGCGTTTGCCGATATTGACAGTTACAGCTCCTATGATAGGCAGCACAGGCTGCTTTCGCTGATACTGCAATACGACGAGCTGGCGCGTCCGGCAATAAACGCGGGAAACCAAGAGCGCGTCTTCGGTATAGCCGCAAGGGCGCTCATTAGCAGGGCGAAAACGATACCCGCGGATTCATACGTTAACGCGTACGAAAAAATCGCGCGGGATTTGCGGGAACAGCTGAATGTGATAGCTGCGGGGGGAACTGCGAATGATTAGAGAGTATAAAACCATACGGGAAGTAGCGGGACCGCTGATGATTGTCAGGGGAGTAAGCGGCGTAAGCTACGACGAGCTTGCCGAAATCGAGCTGCCCACCGGCGAAACACGGCGCTGCAAGGTTCTTGAGGTTGACGGTTCAGACGCTGTTGTACAGCTTTTTGAGAGCAGCGCGGGAATAAACCTCGCGGAGAGTAAAGTGCGCTTTCTCGGTCACGGCATGCGGCTCGGGGCTTCGGGAGATATGCTCGGGCGCGTATTCGACGGTATGGGACGTCCGGCGGACGGAGGTCCTGAAATCCTCGCGGAAAAATGGCTTGACATCAACGGTTTGCCGACTAATCCCGCGGCGCGTAATTATCCCTCGGAGTTTATACAGACGGGAATCTCCGCGATTGACGGTCTGAACACCTTGGTCCGCGGACAGAAGCTTCCGATATTCTCGGGTTCCGGACTCCCTCACGCTCAGCTTGCTGCCCAGATAGCGCGTCAGGCGAGGGTTCTCGGCAGCGAATCAAACTTTGCGGTATGTTTCGCGGCGGTCGGAATAACCTTTGAGGAATCGGAATTTTTCGTTCAGGAGTTTAAGCGAACGGGAGCCATTGACCGCACGGTGATGTTCACGAATCTCGCCGACGACCCCGCGGTTGAGCGTATAGCGACCCCGCGTATGTGTCTTACCGCAGCGGAGTACTTAGCGTTTGAGAAAGGTATGCACGTTCTTGTAATTATCACGGACGTAACAAATTACGCGGAAGCGCTGCGCGAAGTTTCGGCAGCCCGCAAGGAAGTTCCCGGACGGCGCGGCTATCCCGGTTATCTCTATACTGACCTCGCGACGATGTACGAACGGGCGGGACGCAGACGCGGCTCCGAAGGTTCGATTACGATGATACCCATCCTCACAATGCCGGAGGACGATATAACGCACCCGATTCCGGACCTTACGGGCTATATCACGGAGGGGCAGATAATCCTCTCGCGTGAGCTTTATCAAAAGAACGTTCTGCCGCCGATTGACGTTTCGTCGTCGCTGTCGCGGCTTAAAGACAAGGGAATCGGTACGGGCAAGACTCGCGGCGACCACGCGGGAACGATGAATCAGCTCTTTGCGGCGTACGCGGCGGGTAAAGACTCGCGCGAACTCGCGGTTATTCTCGGCGAAAGCGCGCTTTCCGACACCGACAAACTCTACGCTAAATTCGCGGAACGCTTTGAGGCTGAGTACGTAGGTCAAGGTTACGGAGCAAACCGCAATATTGAGGATACCTTAACTCTCGGCTGGGAGCTGTTGTCAATATTGCCCGTAACGGAGCTGAAACGCATAAAAGAAGAGGATATTGAGAAGTATTTGCCGAAAGACAAATAGGCAGGTGAAACGATTATGGCGACTGCAATCAAACCGACACGAATGGAGCTGAACCGTCTCCGCGCAAGGCTCAAAACGGCTACCCGCGGACATAAGCTGCTCAAAGATAAGCGTGATGAGCTTATGCGTCAGTTTATGCTTATCGTAAAAGAAAATAAGGAGCTTCGCGAAAAAGTTGAGGAACGGCTTGCGGGAGCTATGGCATCGCTGTCCGCCGCTTCCGCGGTAATGTCGCCTGAAATGCTTGAACAGTCGCTGCTTTATCCGAAGCGCCGCGTTTCAGTTGCCGTTAAATACCGTAACATTATGGGCGTAACCGTCCCCGAATACGATTTTCACACGGAGGACGGCGGAGACGCGCTTCCCTACGGTTACGCAATGACCAGCGGAGAACTCGACGACGCGATAGTCGGGCTGACCCGTTCGTTCACCGATATGCTCGAACTCGCGAGGATTGAGAAAACTGTGCAGCTTTTGGCAAACGAGATAGAGAAAACCCGCCGCCGCGTCAACGCTCTCGAATATATGATGATTCCGGAGCTGCAAAGCAGTATACGATACATACGAATGAAGCTCGAGGAGAACGAACGCGGCAACATTACGCGCCTGATGAAAGTCAAAGACGCAATACTCGCGGAGGCTCACGGCTACGACAAATAAGCGCGGAAGCTTCACATCTCCTTGCGGTACAACTTGCTTAGAATCCGCTTCACCGCGTCGCTGACGATTACCGCAGCGAATAGCGTCCACGCTATCGGGTACAGCTTTAGAACTGCAAAGACTATGCCGGAAACCGCAAGCAATATCTGCGTGAGTAAGAGCGCGTGGTTGCCTGCAACGGCGTTAATGAACTGACCGCGCTCGTCCGTTGCGGCGAGCCGGTTTTCTTTGTACTCTTTTGTAGACGCTTTGTTTCCCCACAGACCGGCGAGGCTCACCAGCAAGCTGAAGCCGCCGAGGCAAAGACTGATAGTTGCGGGGATTTTGGTAGACTTCTCGATTACGCCGCTTAAAACGAGTATCGAAAGCGTTATCGTTACGATGTTGATTATTGTAAAAGCTACGAAGCGTTTGTTGTTTTTCATTGTTTCTCCTCACATCTTCCTGCGGTAGTAGCGGCGCAGGAGCAGCTTCACGATGCCGCTGACCGCTACAAAGCCGGAGCATATCCACACCGCGGTGAAATTTTGCAGCGCGGAGAACACAATCATAGCGGCAACGCAGAAACCGTGCGTTATTACCAGCGCGTAGTTGCCGGCTTTGTCGTCTATGCTTTGTCCGCGCTCGTCAGTTTGTTCAAGCTCCTTTTTGGCGAGCTTGTCGCTGTGCTTCCGCCGGTATTCGATGAACAAGCCTATTGCAATAGACACCGCGCCGATAAGCATACCCAAAAGCTCCAAGCCCTGAGTGCGTTTGCTGAAATCCCCCGACAGCACCAGCGTAACCGCCATAGCGATTCCCGCGATACCAACGAGATAGAGAATAAG
>JAISLB010000016.1 GCA_031260685.1 Oscillospiraceae bacterium
TTACGGAGTGTCTGCGGGTGAATACGACAATAACACCTGGCTGCCGAAGCGGATGAAAGTCAGCTTTTACTCACGAAAGTTTACAGGAGGTGTCAGCATAGAACTTTACGACCATAAAAACGTTATAACGATTATCGGTGCGGGAGGAACCGCGGCAAAAGAATCCGCTTCAGTCATCGGGGTGTCTGAACTGATTACGCTATACGCGCGGCTTCACGCGGCTGAGTCTATTGAGCAGCTGAACGAGGTCATTTTCAGTTATTTCGGCGTATAAAGCATATCCCAAGTGCGGAAAACTTCATTCGCGGGGGTTATGGCGCGTTAAGCGTCCTAACCTCCGCTTTTGTGTCTGCTGATTGTTTGGGTTACTTTCCGACGAACAGCAGTTCTACGTAACGCTTGAATAAGTCCCACCACGTCAGCTTCTCTACGGCGTCAGCGCAGACGAGAGGGGCGCGGACTATCACGCTGCCGCCGCCGTCGCTTATTGTCAATGTCCCCAGCTCCTGCCCCGCTGTCAGAGGAGCCGCGGCGGATTCGGCGATAGTCACTGTACGCTTCAAGCCGGAGAGCTTCGCTTTTTCTACCAGTATTTTGGCTTCGCCGCTGACTATCGGCTGGACGTATTTCTCTTTCCCGAGAGTAACGGGAATTGGGGCAAGCGCGCTGTCGGCGCAAACATCGGTCAGAGTATAGCCCGCGAAAGCGTGATTCAGCAGCGTCTTAGCCGCTTCGAAGCGTTTATCGCTTGTAGGCGCACCGAGAACTACCGCTATGTACTCAATACCATCGCGTTTAGCCGTTGCCGAGAGACAGAATTTCGCGCTGTCGGTGAAACCGGTTTTCAGCCCCGTGGCTCCGTTGTAGAAGCGTATCAGCTTATTAGTGTTAGACAGTCCGAACTCCCCGTTGCGGACTGTATCGGTCCAGATAGCGGAAAACTCGTGAATAACGGGCAGAGCGATAAGTGCGCGAGACATAATCGCTATATCGTAGGCGCTTGTGAGGTGGTCTGCATTACCGGGAAGCCCCGTGCAGTTGGCAAAATGCGTATCGTTCATACCAAGCTCCTTAGCGCGGCTGTTCATTTGCGCTACGAAAGCTGCTTCGGAGCCTGCAATTTGTTCAGCCAAAGCGACCGAAGCGTCGTTTGCGCTTGCTACTGCCACCGACTTGAACAAGTCGCGGACAGACATCTGTTCGTTTTCTTTGAGGTAGATTTGCGAACCGCCCATTTGGCTCGCGGCGGTACTGACGGTAACGATATCGTCGAGAGTGAGCGAAGCGTCCGCAATAGCCTCCGAGACTAGTAGCATTGTCATAATCTTCGTAACGCTTGCGGGAGCCAGACGTTCGTGTTCGTTCAGCTTGAAGATAACGCTGCCCGTTTCGGCTTCAACTAGTATAGCCGCCTTGACGTTAGGTTCGAGAGCGGTCTGCAAATCAGCCGATTGCTCAAAGGTTTCAGCCCAGGGTTCCCCGGAAAAAGTTTCCTCAACGGGAATGTTTTCGAGGTCAAGCGGCACTCCGGCGTTCTCGGCGTTTGCTAAGGGCAGCAGGAGCTGAACCGCGGTAACAGACGCAATCAGCAGCAATGTCATTCTGCGCATAAGTAAATCCTCCAAATTTGTAATCATTTATAACAACTTATGCGGCGTATTGACAAATATGCAAGAGTGTGATACAATGTACAGATATCAGATATCAGATAGCAGATAGCAGAGACGAGGGTATAAGCGGCTGAAGTGAAAAAGCGTCTGCTTGCCGGTTTTCCCCGATAGCTTTGTGACCGGTTCACGCTTACACCTTATAACGCGTACTTTTGCTCATTCTCGAAAAAGGACGCGCTATAGTCAAATCCTATAGCGATATGCGCCGAAAAACGACTACGAAGTTATCCTGAATGAAATAACAGTTGAGTAGGAGAAACTATGAACCCAACAACAGCCGTAATACACGCGGTGCGCGGAGAAAACAATCCTACGGGCGCGATTGCGGTACCGATATTCCAGTCCGCAACGTTCGTACATCCCGGCGCGGGTGAGAGTACGGGCTATGACTATTCGCGTTCGGGCAACCCTACGCGCGAACACGCGGAGAAGCTTGTAGCCGCGCTCGAACACGGAGCCGGAGCACTCGCGTTCCCGAGCGGTATGGCTGCAGCGACGCTTCTTATGGAGCTGCTGGCTCCCGGTGACCACATTATCGCTACTGACGATTTATACGGCGGCTCAATCAGGCTCTTTGACAATGTTTCCGCAAAAAACGGTTTGCGGACTAGCTACATAGATACGTCGGATCTCGAAGCCGTAAGAGCCGCCGTAACTCCCGCAACCAAACTCGTTTTCCTCGAGTCGCCTACTAACCCTATGATGAAAGTCTGCGATATAGCGGCAATCGCGGAGCTTGCGCACAGGAACGGCATACTTGTTGCGGTTGATAATACCTTTCTCACGCCGTATCTTTGCAACCCGCTGGACCTCGGAGCCGACCTCGTTATCCACAGCGGTACGAAGTATCTCGCGGGTCACAACGATACTCTCGCGGGCGTTCTCGTTGCTAGGGACGAAGCGGTTCTTGAGCGTCTGCGCTATCTGCATAAGACCACCGGAGCGGTGCTATCACCATTTGACGCGTTCCTGCTGATTCGCGGGATAAAGACGCTTGCGATACGAATGGACCGCGCGGGAGCCAACGCGCTCGAACTCGCGAATTGGCTTGCGGAGCAGCCGAAAATCCGCAAAGTCTATTACACCGGGCTTGAAGCTCACCCGGGGTTCGAACTGTCGCGCAGACAAGCCCGGGGTTTCGGAGCAATGCTCAGCTTCTCAACCGACAACGCCGACACCGCAAAGAAGATGCTGAACAAAGTGCGTATAATCCAATACGCGGAGTCGCTCGGCGGCGTAGAATCGCTTCTGACCTATCCGATGCTCCAAACCCACGCGGATATTCCCGAGGAAATACGCGTCGCGAGAGGAATTGACGATTGCTTACTTAGAATGTCAGTTGGGATAGAACATATTGACGATCTGAAATCCGACCTGGAAAACGCTATGAAATGAGGAAAAGACAGCGATGACCTACAACTTTGACAATCCGCCGGAAAGACGCGGAACGGGAGCCTTGAAGTACGACTTCAACGCAGAGCGAGGGCGGCCGGAGGACGCGCTCCAACTCTGGATTGCGGACTTTGACTTCGCGCTGCCGGCTGAAACGCTTGAGCTAATGCGGAAGCGCGTTGACCTCGGCAATTTCGGTTACAGCGAGGGGACTCCCGCGTATTACAACGCGGTAATCAACTGGTTCAAAACCCGTCACGGCTATGAGGTAAGCCGCGATGAAATAATCAAAACCCCCGGTGTAATGTTCGGTATGGCGGCTGCCGTACACGCGCTTACACAACGCGGAGACGCTATACTGATTCAGCCCCCGGTGTACAAACCGTTTTTCGAACTTATACACAGTTCCGGACGGAAACTCGCCGAGAACCACTTAGTCTACAAAGACGGGCGTTATAGGATAGATTTTGAAGACTTCGAACGTCAAATCGTTGAGAACGGCGCGAAACTCTTTTTCCTCTGCAACCCGCATAATCCCGTCGGACGCGTCTGGGATAAGGCGGAACTCGAAGCTCTGCGCGATATTTGCGGCAGGCACGGCGTTACGGTCATTTCGGACGAGATACATTGCGACTTTACGTATCCCGGCTATACCTATACTTCCTACGGAACTCTATCGGACAAAGCCGTTATAGTCACCGCGCCGAGTAAAACCTTTAACATAGCCGGCTTACAGGTTTCGAACAGCTTTATCCGCGATAAGCTTATCCGCGAAAAGTATAAGACGGCAATTGACGGTTTCGGTTACAGTCAAATCGGAACTTTCGGACTTGCGGCTTGCGAAAGTCTGTACACAACAGGCGCTGAATGGTTTAAGCAGCTTCAGTCGTATCTGCACGGCAACCTCGTTTTTTTTCGCCGCTACCTCGCGGAGAAGCTGCCAAGAGTGAAGCTCGTAGATCCGGAGGGAACTTTCCTCTATTGGCTGGATTTCAGCTCCTACGGACTTCCGCAGAAAGAGCTTGACGCGATAGTAACCAATAAGGCGAAACTATGGCTCGAGGACGCCGATAATTTCGGTTCGAATATCCCAGGTTTCGAACGTATCAACGGAGCTTCGCCGAGGAGTGTGCTGAAGCTCGCAATAGACAAACTGCAGGCGGCGTTTTCGTGAGCGCGCGCTGTTAATTATCAAACCACATCAAACTACACAAACTATTTGGAGGACAAAACAATGGACGCAGTATCAGCAGCACCTTTGCCAATCGCGCCTACTCTTGTCAAAAAGCCGCGCATACAAACGGTAGAGTTCTGGCGTTTTGCTTTGACCGTTTTAGTGGCAGTATATCACTTTGAGATTTACTTCACACAACGGACGCTAATCCCCGCGGGTTCAGGCGCGGTAGAATTTTTCTTCATACTCGCGGGCTTCACAATGGCTATGTCCGCGGACAGCCGCGCTAAACGCCGTACGGCGACATCTCCGGTAACGGTAAAAGAAGCACACGCGGAAGCCTTATCATTTGTAGTGAAAAAGCTCAAGGTTATCGTCCCGATAGTATTGGTTTGTGTAATTTTAGCGTGCTTTGTTTATCCGATGTCCGTTACTCCGGTTGTTGAAACTCCCGCCGCTCCCGCGTATGACCCTTGGGCAGGTTTCGGAGGCTTCGGAGGTTTCGGCGGAGGTTTCGGCTACGGAGGTTATGGTACTTACACTCCGCCGCCCGCTCCGGTTCCCGCGACTGAGTTCGACAGAATCAGCGCGTTTATGAACAGCGAGTGGGAACTCCTGCTTATGGTCGGAACGCCTTTCGGCTTTAACAACGGAAGCGCGCCGAACGTCCCGCTCTGGTTCCTGACGGCGCTCCTTGTCGTTGGCTACCTCTATACTTTCGCGATTACAATCAAGCGCGATATTGTGCTGTTTCTGGCTCCCGCGATAGGAATACTGTTCTACATCTTCTTCACGCTGAACAGTACGATGCTGATAGACCACGCGGCGGCGATGGGCTTTTTCAACGCGGGAACGGTTCACGCGATAGCCGAAATGTCTTTCGGTATCGCGCTCTACACACTGTTTACGTACGTAAAAGCGAAAAACCTCGGCATTGTGTGGAAAGCGATACTGTCGCTCCTTGAAATCTACGCTATATACCGCTTATTCTCGCTTACTTTCGGAGACGCGGTAGGCTTCGGGAACTTCCGCAAGATACCGTACCTAATGGCTGTCATATTCTTCGGGTTTTACAACTCGACCTGGATTGCGCAGATTCTCAACCGCAAAGTTTTCCGCTTTCTCGGTGATTTGAGCCTGATAATGTACATCGCGCACTACAATCTGATTCCGGTGTTCCTGAAAATCGCGCAGCGCTTCACGGGAAAAGGCTGGGGGCTGTTCACGTGGCTCTTTGGAACAGCGAACATTAACGGCGGCATAGTAACCGGAGAAATAACCGCGAAATTCGCGATTTCGTTCGTAATATTCGTAATGCTCGTGTCCGCTGCGATAAAATTCGTAATTTTCCTGATAGGCAAAATCTACCAAGCGGGTAAAAAGGCAATAGAACTGGGAGAAGAACCGGAAACGCCTTGAGCAGTGGTCAGTGGTCAGTGGTCAGTGGTCAGTGGTCAGTGGTCAGTGGTCAGTGGTCAGAAGGACGAGGGTTACGTAACTGGCGTAACCCTCGTCCAAACTATCGTCCCGTCCGCAGACGGCACTGACCACTAATCACTAATCACTGACCACTGCTAATCGAGAACGTATACTGCCGCTGTCTTTACGCCGAAGTTT
>JAISLB010000078.1 GCA_031260685.1 Oscillospiraceae bacterium
GGAGCTGTTCTAAGCTTTGACAGCGCGGATAGCCGTGGACGTAACCTATGCGCTTGACATCGTTTACGAGTACGCGGTTCCCGATTTGCTTACCGCTTCGGCGCAGACGGGCAGCAGAGTTGCCGTACCTTTCGGCAGAGGTAACACGCTCAAAGAAGGCGTAATCCTCGAACTCACAGAGGAAGCGGTTTACGCAACTCCCAAGCCGCTCCAAAGCGTTCTTGACGTGACTCCGCTCATTAGCGCGGAACAGCTCGCTCTCGCGAAATTTATGAAAGCGCGCTTCTTTTGCTCGGTTTATGACGCGCTGAGAGCGGTTATCCCTGTCGGTTTATGGTATAAGTTAAACCCAGGGGGCAAACACAAAGAGAACGTCCGAGCTAAGTTCTCGGAGTTTGCGCTGCTGACGGCAAGCGCGGAGCGTGTTACCGAATACGTGCAACGCTGTAAGTCGCAGCTCCAAAGTGAGATACTGCGCTACTTGCTCCGAGAGTATGAAGCTCCCGCCGAGGACGTGTTTTACTATACCGGAGCTAAACGTCCGAGCCTGAAAGCTCTTGAAGCCAAAGGACTCATCACAATCGAAAGACGTGAAGCTTTCCGCAAGCCCCAAATTTCGGAGCTTATAGCCGCGGAGCCTATCACGGAGCTTACAAACGAGCAGACAGCCGCTTATGAACGTTTTCTGCCGCTCCTTAACTCCGGGAGACCGGAGTGCGCGCTTCTCTACGGAGTAACCGGCAGCGGCAAGACCGCGGTCTACATTAGGCTCATTACAGAGACGCAGGCGCAAAATCGCGGGGCAATATTCCTCGTTCCGGAGATTGCGCTTACTCCGCAGCTTACCGCGCTGTTTATCCGGCATTTCGGGGAATCTATCGCGGTGCTGCACAGTTCGCTCACCGCGGGTCAGCGCGCCGACGAGTGGAAACGCGTCAACAACGGTTCGGCAAGCGTTGTTATCGGCACACGGAGCGCAGTCTTTGCGCCGGTCCGCAACCTCGGCTTGATAATAATCGACGAGGAGCAGGAAGCTACGTATATAAGCGAAAGCAGTCCGCGCTACAATACGGTTACAGTCGCGAAATACCGCGTTGCCAAGTCCTCCGCGCTGCTGCTGCTGGGTTCCGCAACCCCCTCCGTCGAATCGTATTTCGCGGCGCAAAGCGGTCATTACGCCTATGCCGAGCTGCCGGGGCGCTACAACCAAATGCGGCTGCCGGAGGTTATAATCGCCGATACGCGCGCGGATTTGGATGCGGGACAAGGCGGAGCAATCGGAAGTATTCTTCGCGCCGAGATTGAACAGCGGCTTGCCTGCGGCGAACAGTCGATACTGTTCATTAACCGCCGAGGTGCCAATACCGTTGTGAGCTGCCCCGTCTGCGGTTACGTATTCAACTGCCCGAATTGCTCAATGCGGCTCACGTACCACAGCGCTAACGGACGGCTTATGTGTCATCTTTGCGGACATACGCTTCCGCTCCCCGGAAGCTGCCCCGAATGTCACGGTAAGCTCAAATTCTCAGGGGTTGGGACACAGCAGGTCGTTGCGGAGGCTGAATCCCTATTCCCGGGAGTTCCGCTCCTACGTATGGACGCGGACGTTGTAACCGCCGGAAACCGCCACAGCGACATACTGGCAAAGTTTGAGACAGAGAAAATCCCAGTTTTAATCGGGACGCAAATGGTCACGAAAGGTCTCAATTTCCCGAATGTAACGCTCGTGGGGGTTATCAACGCCGACAACTCACTATACGCCGCGGACTACCGAGCTTTTGAGCGTACCTTTGCGCTTATAACACAGGTAATCGGGAGAGCGGGACGCGCAGATAAGCCGGGACGCGCTGTAATTCAGACTTTCAGCCCGGGTCACGAGCTTATACAAGCCGCGGCAGCGCAGGATTACAAAGCGTTCTACAATGCGGAAATCGCAACCCGTCAGCTCTCCGGCGCTCCGCCTTTTTGTTCGCTGTACAGCCTTAACGTCAGCGGAGAGGAACGCAGACCTGTCGAAGCCTGCTCCGAAGAACTGCGGACAATCTGCGAACGTGAACTCCCCCGCGGGAGCGTCGTCCTCGGTCCCGCCCCGGCACAGGTCATACGCGTGAATAACCGTTACCGCTATGTAGTTACGGCGGTAACACGTGAGGACAACGCGAACTTCCGCGCAATTCTCGCGGACATAGCGAAGCGTTTCATACTCGACAAGCGGTTCCGAAATCTGACTATATACGCGCAAAACGGCTAACAATTTCAATCAAGAAGGAAAAAAAAATGGCGCTACGCAAAATACTTTTACAAGGTGATAAAGCCTTATTACGGACAAGCCGCGAAGTTACAGACTTTGACGCAAGGCTTGCCCAACTGCTTGACGACCTGCACGAAACGATAGAAAGCGAAGAGGGTATGGGGCTTGCGGCTCCCCAAGTGGGAGTGCTTCGCAGAGCTTGTCTTGTTATTGACCTTACGGGAACCGAGGACGAAGTCTTAGAGCTTATCAACCCGGAGATTATTACCTATTCCGAGGAACTCGATACAGCCTGCGAAGGTTGTTTATCAGTACCTAATATCTGGGGAATGGTGGACCGCCCGAAAGAGGTTCGGGTACGCGCCCAAGACCGTTTCGGCAATGTCTTTGAGCTTGACTGCGACAATTACCTTGCGAGAGCTATTCAGCACGAGATTGACCACTTGGACGGAATACTGTTCAGCAAGAATACTACGCGCTTTCTCTCGGAGAAAGAAGCCGAACTCATTATGGACGGTCGGGAGCGCGAATTCCGCAAACGCCGCAAAAACGCGCGGCTCCTCGCGGCTAAGAGCGGGACAAAACCCAGTTCTATCAATTCGCGCAAGATTATCGTTCAGCCCGCGGACGGCGCGGAGAGCGTATGACTATCAACATAATCACGCTATTCCCCGAGACAGTTGACAACGCTCTTGATTACAGCATTATCGGACGCGCAAAGGCTAAGGGAACGGTAAATATTAACGCCGTTCAGCTCCGCGACTATACTTGGCATAAGCAAAAACAAACTGATGACTATCCCTACGGCGGGGGCGGAGGAATGGTACTTTACGCGCAGCCGCTGCTGTCGGCGTGGGCGGATATTCGCGCGAAAGCCGGCTTCGGGCATATTCACACTATTCTCACATCTCCGCGCGGTCACAAGTTTACGCAGGAGGACGCGAAACGGCTCGCTAAGCTCGAGCGTTTCATCATAGTTTGCGGACATTACGAAGGAGTTGACGAACGCTTCATCGAAGCCTGCGTTGACGAACAAATCTCAATCGGCGATTTCGTAGTGACCGGCGGCGAAATGCCCGCGGTTCTCATAGCTGACGCCACCGCGCGGCTTATCCCGGGAGTTCTCGCAAGTGAGGACAGTTTTACACACGAAAGTCACTGGGACGGCTATCTTGAACATCCGCACTATACTCGTCCCGAAGTTTGGGAGGGCAGACGCGTTCCGCCCGTACTGCTCTCGGGCAACCATAAGGCTATTGCTAAGTGGCGCAGCGATAACAGCGTTTCAGTTGACAGTGTTTGAGTGGTCAGTGGTCAGTGATCAGTGATCAGCCGGACGAGAGCTGCGGGCTGCTTAGCGGCTATAATAAAGGAAAGCTTAATGAAAGCGGTTACAATCTATACTGACGGAGCTTGCTCTGGGAACCCGGGACCGGGAGGCTGGGGAGCTATCCTCCGCTTCGGGAAATTTTCGAAAGAAATCTCAGGCGGCGAAGCTCATACCACCAACAATCGTATGGAGCTTACGGCGGTAATCTCCGCGCTTACGATTTTAACGGAACCCTGCGATGTTCAGCTTTTCAGCGATAGTAAATACGTGGTTGACGGCATATCAAAAGGCTGGGCAAAATCGTGGAAGCGTAAAGGCTGGAAAAAGTCGGACGGTAAAGCGGCTCTCAACCCCGAGCTTTGGGATAAGCTGCTGAACCTATGTACCACGCACAATGTTACGTTTAACTGGGTAAAGGGTCACAACGATAATGAGGGCAACGAACGCTGCGACGAATTAGCCCGCAACGCAATATCCGAAATTCGGGGGTAGAAAAAAATGGAAAAAGGCTTGGGACGCGGACTTTCCGCGTTATTCGGTCCCGCGGCTGACGCGGAAGGACTTGATTGCGTATATCTTCCGCTCCTTTCAGTCGAACCAAACGACTTACAGCCGCGAAAGCTCTTTGACGAAAGCGCATTGGCGGAGCTTGCGGATTCCGTCACGCGCCACGGGGTGTTACAGCCGCTTAACGTCAGGAAGCTCTCGGGCGGAACTTACAGCATTATATCGGGAGAACGGCGCTGGAGAGCCGCGCGGCTTGCAGGGCTTGAAACTATACCCTGCCGTATTCTCAACGTGGACGAGCGGACTGCCGCGGAACTCGCGCTTGTGGAAAACTTACAGCGTGAGGACCTCAACGCCCTCGAAGAATCTCGGGGCTTCAGGAGGCTAATCGACGACTACGGACTTACGCAGGAACAAATAGCCGAAGCGGTAGGCAAATCGCGTCCGGCTGTTGCGAACGCTCTCAGGCTGTTATCACTGCCGGAGGAAGTATTGACGCTTGTGGAAAACGGTAAACTTTCGCCCGGTCACGCGAGAGCCGTACTAAAACTCGATGGTGATAAGCTGCGCTGCAAACTCGCAAATATCATAGTCCGCGA
This sequence comes from Oscillospiraceae bacterium, assembly GCA_031260685.1. Classification (GTDB taxonomy): domain Bacteria; phylum Bacillota; class Clostridia; order Oscillospirales; family Oscillospiraceae; genus JAISJH01. Next base: position 4,688 of record JAISLB010000078.1, read on the forward strand.
GAGCTTATCGGTTCGGGAAGCCGAAGCCGCCGCGAATAAGCTGCAAGCCTTGGGCAACTCCGCGGACGAACCAGCGGCGAAGGTTCCGGACAAACGCACGCTCCACATAAGAGACCTCGAGCAAAAACTCTCTACCGAGCTTAAACGTAAAGTGTCAATCTCCGGCAAAGGAAAAAGAGGACGGCTGACACTCGAATACTACGATTTGAACGACCTCGACGGATTGATAAACGCGCTGAGGAAATGACATATGGACAATAAGCTTATCAATATCGGCTTCGGAAACTTCGTTTCGGCATCGCGGGTCTTGACGCTCATACAGCCGGATTCGGCTCCCGTCAAGCGCGTTATTTCGGACGCTAGGGAAAGCGCGAAGCTGATTGACGCGACTTTCGGACGCAAGACATTGACCGTGATTTTTTGCGATACGGGACATATCGTACTCTCGGCTTTGGCTCCGGAACTTATCGCGCTCCGCTTATCGGAGGATAACGCCGAACTTTTCGGTGATGACGAGGAGACTGCAAATGGCTAAACTGTTTGTACTATCAGGACCGAGCGGCGCAGGCAAAAGCTCTATCCTTAAGCGCGTTCTGGACGAAGTGCCTAACGTAGCGTTTTCAGTTTCCGCGACCACACGTGAACCGCGCCCCGGCGAAATCGACGGCGTTGACTACAACTTTATCACTCCGGACGAATTCCGCGCGCTCATCGCAGCCGACGCGCTCCTTGAATATAACGAACACTTCGACACCTACTACGGAACCCCGAGAAACGAGATAACTGACAGACTCGCCGGAGGTATCAGCGTTATCCTCGACATCGAAACCAACGGCGCGCGTCAGGTATTCGCAAAATGTCCCGACGCCGTAGGAGTATTCTGCTTCCCGCCGAGTTTCGAAATCTTAGAGGAGCGTCTGCGGGGGAGGGACACCGACAGCGAGGACAAAATACAAAAGCGCCTCGCGAAAGCCCGAGAGGAGTACGAAGAACGCTCGAAGTACAGCTACCAAATTATCAACGACGAACTCGAAGAAGCCGTAGAACGCTTCAAATGTATTATTGAACGTGAGAACAATGAAAAAACGAAATGAAGCCTTCCGCGAAACTCTTAAAAAGCCCAATAAAAAGCTCCAGTGGGTATACAGGATTCTGTATATCATAGTTTTCGGAATTATCATTCTCGAAGTTCTAAACCGCGCTTGGTATAACGTATTTCTCTGCGTCTTGACCATTTTGCTATGGTCGATTCCGCAGTTTATTGAGAGACGCGCAAAAATAAACATACCGGACACTTTAGAGGTGATAGTGCTGCTGTTTATTTTCGCCGCGGAAATACTCGGTGAGCTTCGTGAGTATTATTCTACATACATCTACTGGGATACGATGCTTCATACGACAAACGGCTTCCTCTGCGCGGCAATAGGACTGTCGCTTATAAACATTATCAACAACAGTCCTAAGTTCACGTTCAGTTTATCGCCGCCTTTTGTCATTTTCGTGGCGTTCTGCTTCTCAATGACGGTCGGCGTATTGTGGGAATTTTTTGAGTTCGGCTGCGATTTGTTCCTCGGAACTAATATGCAGAAAGATACAATCCTCGCAGACGGAACAATTGACATAGGTCTGATAGATACAATGACTGATATGTTCGTAAACTTTCTCGGAGCCGCGGTATTCTCGGTAATAGGCTTCTTTTTCGTAAAGAATCAGGACAGCAACCGCTGGCTCGAACACTTTATGCTAAGCAAAATAAGCGACGCAGAAAAATAATGCGGCAAGCGCCCGGGAAACTGTCCCGGGCGCTTGTATATAGCTATTACGCTTGCAGCTTATACGCCGATATCGCCGCGATAGCGTATACCCTCAAATTTTATCGCTTTCAGCGCGGAATACGCGTCAGCACGGGCTTGCGAAGATGTTCCGGACACCGCTGTAACCGCGAGTACACGACCTCCG
>JAISLB010000080.1 GCA_031260685.1 Oscillospiraceae bacterium
GTTGACGAGTACAACCGTGTAGACACGGCGTTCCTTGAAAAACTCGGTATATTTAGCGGCACGAAAGAGTATCAAGTGACTGATTTCGTCGGCAAGACAATCCTCAAAGTAGTGCCGAACGACAGCTTTTACACGAAAAACGCTGACGGAATATTCACTCCCGCGACTGCCTCCGAATACAGCGGTTTGTATAATGGCTCTGATGGCGTGGAGCTTACCATTGTTGGCGTTCTGCGTTTCAAGGAAAGTTCATCGGCTACTTTCGGCTATTTGTCGGAGGGCTTGATTTATACGACCGTGCTCACGGATTACATTGTAGACAACGCGCAGAAATCCGAAATTGCGCTCGCGCAAAAAGCGTCCGACACGGACGTAATTACGAATACGCCGTTCGCAAATGAAGCCGCAAAGGAGCAACGGCTGCTGACTTTGGGCGCGGACACTATGCCGACGGGCGTTAATATTTATCCCGCAAATTTTGCAGGAAAAGATGAAATCAAAGCGTATTTAGACGAATACAACACAGGAAAGACAGAAGAAAAACAGATTATTTACAGCGACCTCGCGGAGTCAGTAGGCTCGTCAATTAGCGAAATTATTAACATTATTTCGTATGTGCTGATAGGTTTTGCGGCAATTTCGCTTTTGGTTTCCACGATTATGATTGCAATTATTACCTATGTTTCAGTCATTGAGCGCACAAAAGAAATCGGCATACTGCGCAGCGTCGGCGCGAGAAAACGCGATATTTCAAGCGTATTCAACGCGGAAACGCTTATAATCGGACTTGTAGCGGGAACGCTCGGCGTCGCCGTGTCGTACTTGCTGACCGTTCCGATAAACCTGATTATCAGCAATCTTGCGGGGATAAGCGGTATCGCGAATCTGCTGCCGCTTCACGCCGTGCTGCTGATTTTAGGAAGTATGGCACTCACGCTGATTGCGGGACTTATCCCATCGCGTATGGCGGCGAAAAAAGACCCGGTTGTCGCGCTAAGAACGGAGTAGACGTTTTATTCAAGCATCTGCGCCGGCACAGTGAAAACCGCGTCCCATCCCTCAGCGATTACGCGCCGATTAGGTGCCGCCGCTCCCGCGTCGCGACGCTCCGACATTACCAATTCGCAGCCCGCGATAAATATCCTCCTATTTTGAATAATCTTCAATTCCCCCGAGATATTCACCGATAACAGGGATTGTTATCGGTGATTTTCCCATTCGTCCGCTAAATACGTCAACGCGCCGCCTCTGGCACCGAGAGTTACAGCAAACTTGCGGAGAGCGTCTGCGCTCTCAACTGCGGAAAGCTCTGCGGATTGCTCTGCTGTAAGCAATCTGCTAAGTTTTTCGCGTTCTAACTTAATGTATAGCTTGAAAATGTCAGTGTTGCACAAAGAATCCTCTTGCAATTTCACAGACGGCGGTAAGACGGCAAGTAAATCACACAATTTTACAATTTCAGCATTTAGCGCGCGAATTTTGCCGTGTTCATTTGCAAGTCGTTTCGCAAAAGCTGAAATTTGCTCAGCTGCGGCAATTAGCTGCTTACTATCGGGAGTTCTCGCAAGTTCAGCGTGAGCAGTCATCGACAACAGTTGAGATTTAAATAGCGCCGCATCGGTGTCGTCAATTTGCAATCCCGCGATTTCGTCTGCAATTACGCTGAACGCGCCGATTTGCGATTGTTCAGCGGCGTTTTTGACAAACGCGGAAACCGCGGCAGCGTTTCTACGTAATTCTGATAGTAACTCATAACGCGCCGTTTCGCGGTCGGATAATTCCGCTTGAATATCCGCTTTTGCGTTCTGCATAAAATCCGCGACGAGCGCGTAAAATTTCTGTTGGACGACCGCGCAATCCACTGTTGCGGCAGTATAAGCGTCCGCGAGTGCTTGCAGTTTACCGCGATATTGCTCCTGCGTTCGCGCAACATTCAGCCCTATGTTAAAATTGATAAATTGCAATGTGAATGCCGCGTCATCGCTGACTTTTATCATTTCTGTAGTTGTTGCAGAATATTCGCCGAAATTTCGTTCTTTCGCGCAAAATTCGCGCAATTTTTCAGCGTAATTTTCCGTAGTTGCCGCAAGAAGATTTGTCATTTTGGAGAAACCGGAGAATACGTTTCCCGGTACTCCGCTCTCGCGCTCCGCGGTTATTGCCAGCGTTGCAAGTGTCCGTAGTGTTCGCGACATTTCGCCGAAATGCTCCGCGAAATCCGCTGTGATTTTTAGTTGTGCCATAGGTTTCAGCTCCTTAAATAATTTTTTAGAGCGGAACAGTCCAAACTTCCGGCAATCGCTTGGGGTTACACCGTGGAACGCTTTGAATGCTCTCGAAAATCCCTCCGGCGTTTCGTAGCCGTATTTTAACGCAATTTCGATAATATTTTCGCCGGTGCAGATTAAATCTTCGGCAGCGAGAGTTAATCTGCGTTTTCGTACGTACTCCATCACGTTTTCGCCTACCGCCGCAGCGAATTTCAACTGATAATGCCGCCGCGAGAAAAACGCATTGCCCGCGATTACGTCTACGTTCAGCGCTTCGGTCAAATTGCGCTCGATATATTCGATTGACTGCGAAATGTTCACTGTTCTCACCTCCGCAGTCAGTATAGCACGGCGGGTATACAGTTGTCTTGACGGAAAGTGCTATATGTTGTCAGTAATAATGAATATCAGTCAAATCTCACGATTTATTTGAAACACGACTCCCGGGCGAGTTTTATATGCAATATACTTCACCTGCGAATCACCGCTCATATAGTGAGAAATTCGCTCTTTGTAGACAGGCGAGGTTATATAGTCAAGAACCTCGCTTTTCGCAACCCACTTCACTTCGGAGGTTTCGTCGGAAATGCGCAATTCTCCGCTTTCGTACTTACAAATAAATGTAAACGCAACCTTGGTCGGGATAGTTTCATAACCGTTGTAACCGGGGAGCGGCTGCGTGTTTGAAGATACGCAAATCAAGCGTCCCACGCTGACTTCCGCACCGCTTTCCTCGCGGATTTCGCGTTTGAGCGCGTCAATCAACGTCTCGCCGTTCTCGACTTGACCGCCGGGAGGAACCCACCCGTTTCGGTTTTTGACGAGTAAGATTTCACCGCGTTCGTTTTCGACTACGCCGTCAACCGCTACGATATGCTTCGGGAAGCGTTTCAGCGGAGCGGCAGCAGCAAAATAGTCCTCCGCGAGAATTGCGTAATACGACGCGTCACAAATGCCTTGATTGTTCCGGTCAGATTGCTTAAGCGTACCCTCGAACTTCAGTCCGGCTTTCATCATCACCGCGCCGCTATTTGGATTGCGAGGGTCGTGACGCGACTCCACACGATTTACATTGACTTCCTCAAAGAAAACTGATAACAACCCTTAAAGCTAGACAGATAGGGACTCTAACAAACTACGGAGGTAATAATGGAGGTAATAACAGCATAAAACAGCTGAAAACGGTACCAGATACACCTAAATTACAGTAGAGTAAAAGAGATTGCTAATTATCAATATTCACTATCAAAACAGCTACTGTAATTCAGTAGCATTTATTATTATACGGAGGGTAACACAATGAAGGAATTAGGATATCTTGATTATGGTCAGGCTTGTAAATATCTCGGTATCACACGGTACAAACTAACTAACCTAATACAAGCTGGTATACTTACACCGATAGCATTAAAGCATAAACCATCAGATACTAAGGACAGCGGCGGTTACTTTACACCTGAACAACTGAATACATTCTTATACAATACAGCTTATTATAAAACCTGTATTGAAGCAAGAGCTAAGCAAGAGCTAAGCAAGAGCTAAGCAAGAGCTAAGTTAGAACGAAGCTGGAGGGGGGTCAATTTATGGAAAATTCGCTAGATTTATCAAAGCTACTAAGGTTGAAACGGGACTATCCAAAATATTTAGCCGAATATAAAGATTGGAGACAGTTCATATTTGCAATGAAGCACAACGATTGTGTTGTAGATATGAAGACTAAGCGG
>JAISLB010000042.1 GCA_031260685.1 Oscillospiraceae bacterium
GCAAGCTTCTCGTCCGCGCTGCCGATTATCACGGGAACGGAGAGCGCGGTTTCCTCGGTAATCAGCTCTTGCAGCTCGGCGTCGGATTTGATGGCTTGCGCTACATAGCCGGGGACAACTTCTTCCGTGTAGATTTCGATAGTGATGTCGGAATTTATGTTGACGGGCGCGGCTTCCTCAACGGTGAGCGTGGCGACTTCGCCCGCGGAAACGGTTTCCGTAGTGACTTCGCCCGTTACCGGATCCGTGCAGGTGAGTTCGACGCTGCCTGTGAGCATATGGATTTCGGTGGTCTTAGAATCGATGACGTTTACCCAGCCCGAGGTGCCGCGTATACCCGCAACCATTGTGGATGTGCGGATATTGAGGCTCTCGCCCTCCTCCAGCGGCTTAGAGACGTTGAAGAATAGATTGCCGGATTTGAGCAGCGCCTCAAGCTTTTTGCCGGATTCGCGCAGCTCGATTTTGCTTGACGCGTCCATTTTGACCGCTTTGGTGTTGTCAAGGTTGAGATACGCGTAGCTCTCGGCTGCCGTGGCAACGGAGTAGCCGTTGAACAGCTTCATTGATTTGGTTATAGTAAGCTTCTTACCGGCTTTGTTGGCTACGGCGGCTGTACCGTCTACTGCTTCGAGCTTTAGCGTTACGGCGACTGTGGATTCCGTATCAGCAGCGGAAGCGGAAGCGATGAACGGCAGTACGATAAGTACCGCAAGGACAATTGCGAACAAACGTTTCTTCATAACAATACTCCTTATATACCGAAACGTGATTATAACGGTTGAACTTAAACAAGGTTTCAACAAACTCTAAACTATAGTATAACATATCTGTACAAAAATGTCAAATCCCGGACAAAATGCGAAATACCTGCTGATATGTGAAATATTCACTTGACAAAGCTATCCGAAAAGTGATAAAATGTAGGTAAGAATGTTAAAGCCGCATTGGAGGTTACAGCTATGAGCAAAAACATCGCGCCGTCCTTTATGCACTGGGGAAATATACTTATCGTCAATCACCCTTGGATAACCCCGGAGAATATTAGCCGCGGCGGTCTAGAGGTGAGGTTCACTATTGACGCGGCGCTCCCTGAAAGCGAGTGGCTGACGGCGACAGCCGCGAATTCGCCTTTTGGAGCTTCCGCAACCTACGAGCAGCCGCTGCCGCCTTATTTCAAGCTGAAAGCCTACGTGAAGTTCGGCGGGGAACGGAGCGAATACGGCTATCTCGAAGAATACCCGCAGCAGCCGAGCGCGAATATTTCGCCGGGAGCCTACTTGCCGCACGATTTGCCTAAGTCTGTGACGATTACGCCGCCGCGGGGCGCTGTGATTGAGCAGCTCGGCGCGCCTATGGTTCGCAGCGTCAAGCCGCTTGAACTGCGCGTGACCTACGGCGTTGTGCCATACGTCAAAGGTACGTTCAAGCTTACTGAAGACGCGCTTGCGGGGATTCCAGACCCGACTGACGGCGAGCCCTACGCGGTTCCTATCGCCGTTACCGGCGCGGACGATGAACACGCTTTCGTCATCAAAGCCGCCGCAATCGGACGCAGTGCGGAGAAAGCCTTTGTCAGCCCGGTATTGACTCTGTTTTACGTGCCGGACAACTCCGTGGCTAAGCTGAACCCGGAAAACATAGAAGAAACTATCGCGGCAATGACTGTCGAAGAAAAAGTCGCGTTCACGGGAGGAATCGGCGGCGACCCGACGAATTACATCAACGACGGACCCGCGGGAGCTACCTACGCAATCCCGCGTCTCGGAATCCCGGGACTTATTCTCGCGGACGGACCCGCGGGAGTGCGTATGCGTAAGAACGCGACTGTATGGCTTTCGCCGACCGGTATGGCGTCTACGTGGAATCTCCCTCTCATTGAGGAAGTCGGACAACGTGTAGCTGCGGAAGCGAAACACTTTGCGGTTGACGTTATCCTCGCGCCCGGGCTGAATATTCAGCGTAATCCGCTCGGAGGACGCAACTTCGAGTATTATTCCGAAGACCCTTACGTCACGGGGCTTGTGGGAGCCGCGTATGTCCGCGGAGTGCAATCCGGCGATGTCGGTACTTCGCCTAAACATTTCGCCGGTAACGACCAAGAGAATCACCGCGGTCAAGGCAACGTCGTTACTTCCGAACGTGCGCTGCGAGAAATTTATCTGCGCGGTTTCGAGATAGTTTCCAAAGAAAACCCTTGGACGTATATGGTTGCGTATAACGCGATTAACGGAACTCTCGCTAACGCCAATACGTGGCTGCTGACCGAAACGCTGCGCGAACTCTGGGGCTGGGACGGTCTGGTGATGTCCGATTGGGGAGCTGACTACGACGCGGTTAAGTCGCTGATTGCCAAAATGGACCTCGGCGAACCTACGCGTAACTCTCAGCCGGTGCTTGAATGGCTTGCGGACTCCTCGGCAAGCGCGGAGGAATTGACGAAGCGTGCGGAACTGCTCAACTCCGCGGTTCGCAATATGCTTAAACTTGTACTCAAATCTAACGCTTATAACGGTGCCTACGGTAAGTATCACGCTGACGGAACCTACGGCAAAACGGGGCTTACGAAGTCCATTATCAACGACCGTTCGCTGTATTTCGGCGGTTCGCGCTTACAGCTTAAATCCGCCGAAGTCAATCACCGACTTGCCGCCGAGGGTTTCGTACTGCTTAAAAACGACGCTAAGGCGCTGCCGCTCGGGGAACAGGCAAAACTCTCGCTGGTTACAAGCGAAATAGCTTACGACGAGCTTGAAAACCCCGGCTGGTACAATTGTACGGCTTCCCTCGGGGATATCGTTACGCAGGGACGCGGGAGCGCGCAGGTCAAGTTCAACGCTGACGGCGGTGTATCCTATGCTCCTACGCTTCGTGAGGGCTTACAGGCTAACGGCTTCAAAGTAGTCGAGTGGAAGCGGGACGGCGAACTCGCCGGTACGTCCCATTTACCTCACGGACAAGCACTCGGAGAGGACGAAGGCGCAAATATTGCAGCCAAAGCTTCTGACGTTACCGCAGCCGCTAAACGCGCCCTTGAGCTTGGAGCCGACGCTTTTGTATTCGTTATGACGCGGATTTCGGGTGAGGGACAAGACGTTATTCCCGCGGAGTTTGAACTTTGCGAACGTGAACGCTCCGTATTTGCTCCCTACGCCGATACGTTCCGCGCAGCCGGGAAAAAAGTTATCGTACTGCTGAATTGCGGTTCCGCGGTGGAGACCTCGCTGTTCCGCGAAAAAGCCGACGCTATACTCGATGTGTATAACCCCGGCACGGAGGGCGCTAACGCCATTGCGGACATACTCTCCGGACGTGTAAGTCCCTCGGGTAAGCTTACTCAAAGCTTCCCGCTTACCTATAATGACAGTCCGTCGGTGTCTTCCGCTTCGGAGGGTCATTCGGGACTAACTTTCGGTACTAACCCCGTATACTACGACGAGGGCGTATTCGTCGGCTACCGTTATTTTGACACTTTCGGCGAGCAGTCGCGGCTTGCGTACCCCTTTGGCTTCGGACTTAGCTATACGTCGTTTGAATTTTCAGATTTGACCTTTGACAAAGCGGCTCTTACGGCTGCCGTAAAGATTACTAACGTCGGCGATAGCAGCGGCAAAGAAGTCGTACAGCTCTATCTCGGTGCAAGTACGTACAAGGCGGAGGGACGTCCGAGACGCGAACTCAAAGCCTTTGCCAAAACGAAGCTTTTAGCCCCGGGAGAGAGTGAAGTCGTTACGCTTACTCTCACTCCGAGAGATTTGCAGTATTACGACGACGGCGGCAAGCAGCTTGCCGAAAGCGTAGAGCAATACACCGACGGCAAACAGTGGAAAACCGCCCCCGGAACAGTGTTCACAGTGACGGTCGGTAATACTTCGGATGCCGAAACCCTCGCGAAGAGCGGTGTTAGTACAGAATTCACGGTGTAGTATACATATATAAATAAGCAGCGGGCGGGTTAGTAACCCGCCCGCTTTGTTGTTTCTTAATATTTTCCGAAAGAGCTGTTGTCAGCGGGGAGTTCAGTTTTTGCGGCAATTTGCGGCTTTGGCGCGGTTCTTGCTTTTGCGGAGGGGAGAGCTTTGCGCCCGTCGTTTTTCAGTTTGAAGCGTTCTACAAGCTCCCCGAGGATGCTTGACTGACCGGAGAGTTCCTCGGCGGTAGCCGCGCTCTCCTGCGCAGTTGCGCTGTTCTGCTGAACTACCTGCGCGACTTGGTCAACGCCGATGTTGATTTGTTTGATAGCTGCTGACTGCTCCTCGGAGGAGTCTGCAATCTGCCGGACAATCTCCGTGGATTCGTTGATACCGCTGACGATTTCCGCAAGGCTTGCGGAGGTTTCGTCGGCGATTTTGGCTCCGAGCGTTGCTTTTTCGATTGAGTTTTCGATTAGCACTCCCGTGTCCTTAGCTGCGTCCGCAGATTTTGCCGCGAGTGAGCGTACTTCCTCCGCGACTACCGCGAAGCCTTTGCCGTGCTGACCCGCGCGGGCTGCTTCTACGGCTGCGTTAAGAGCGAGAATGTTCGTCTGAAACGCTATATTGTCGATAACCTTGATGACCTGGTTGATTTCGTTACTTGCCTCGCTGATTTCCTTCACCGCGGACATCATCGCGTCCATTTGCTCCGCGCCTTTTTGAGCGTTGTCGCGTACAGAGGCGGAGAGTTCGGCTGCGTGATTCGCGAGATTTGCGTTATCCTGCGTCTTAGTCGCAACTTCGTTGATAGAGCTTGAAAGTTCTTCCACCGAGGCCGCTTGCTCCGTAGCTCCCTGCGCGAGAGCCTGCGAACCGTCGGAAATTTGCTGTGCTCCTGTGGAGACTTGTCCGGTGGCGCTGTTGATTTCGCCGAACATATCGTTTAGGTTGCCGACCATAGTTTTGAGCGCAACGCCGATTGTGTCGCGGTCGCCGAGAATTTTAATGTCCTGCGTGAGGTCGTTGGCTGCTACCGCCTGTAACATTTGAGCGTAGTAGGTAAACTGCTGGAGCGTTCCGCCGAAAGCCGCTACCGACTGTGCGGTTTCGTCTTTGCCGTCTCCGTAGACTTTAGCCTGAGCCCAATCGGAGTCGGCGAAGTTCAAGTCGCCGTGGGTTCCGACCTGCGTCAGCGCCATAGTCATAAATTGCAGCGGTTTGCTAATGATTCTTGAAATATAGAGCGCGATTAAGACAGCCGCAACAGCCGCGATAAGTATAACAACTATAATAAGTACAAGCAGCGTATCAAAGAGCGAAGTACCTTCCGCGTCTCTTTCCGCCGCCTGATTTATTTTGAAGTTCATACACCAGTCTAAATCGTCTGAAAGTTCTGTGGAGACAGAACCCATACTGTTGATTTTTGCAATAACAGCGTCAGTGGTCTTATTCTCGTTATCATTAGCGAGAGCAAGACACATCTCGTTTATTTCTTTAAGGAACGGGACATAATCTTTTTGATAAACGTCACGCATCGCCTTAAACTTTGTTTTCAATTCAGGAGCTACGATAGTAACTTCGAACTTGTCCATTGCTGAAACAAATTGCTTTTGGAAATCTTCGGTTTGCGCCATAGTAGTCTTCGCGCTGTCGGGTTCGTTGGTTAGACCGTTGACCTCGATTGCGCGGACGTTAGCGCGTATGCGCTGAAAAATCTGCTGCGCATTTGCCAAGTCGCCGAGCGGAGCGGTGTTATTGGTATACAACGCACTTTGTGCGGTGTTGAGCTGCAGCATACCGATAATGCCGACAACTCCGATGACAACTGCAAGCGCGATAACAATCAGGAAACTGAAGATGAGTTTCTGCGTAATTTTGAGGTTTTTCATAGTCTGGCGCCCTTTCTGCAAATAAGATTTTGTATGAGACCAGTATAAACCTTAAGGTTAGGTTAAGGTCAATAGATAATCTGCGGAAATAGTGTACAAAAAAGTCCGCTTTAGTCTTTACAATTTTTGTTGATTTTGCACAAACCGCACCGCAGCTATGCAATGCGGTTAATTTGCGGGACCTATGAGTTTCCGTATTGATCGGCTGCCGCGCTTAAGCCGCCGGTTTTGCCGCTATGAACAGGAGGTCGTTGTCAGCTGCTTCGTCTCCGAAGAAGTTGTACATTGTGAAGTTATAGATGAAGCGTTCGGCTCCGTAAACTCCGTAGCCGTCTTGGTTGTGGTCTGTGGTGTCGTAGGGGTCCGCGACTATTAGTACGTCGTCGCCCTCGTAGTCGTCGGTTCCCATAGTGT
>JAISLB010000083.1 GCA_031260685.1 Oscillospiraceae bacterium
CGTATGGTCGTACAAATGCTTATGGCTAAGAGCGGCAGCATTAAGGACGAAGCGGCGTTCCTGAAACACTTCGGCATTACTAACATCAACAGCAACTTCTCCGATACCGGCAACCGCTACATCAATATAGCCTACGAGCTGAAAATCGTCAGCGGCACCGGTAACGGCAAATTCACGCCGAACGGCGACATCTCGCGTCAAGAGGCCGCTACAATGCTCCGCAACGCCGCGGCTGTCTTCGAGTTCGTAGATACTAAAAATCCCGCGGTTAAGTTCACAGACATCGGCACAGTAGCGTCGTGGGCGCTCGGAGGCGTAAATTTCTCCTCGGCAACGGGGATAATGAACGGCACCGGTAACAACAACTTCTCGCCGCTCGACAAATACAGCCGCGAACAGGCGTTAGTAACAATGCTGAACCTGTTTAACGCGTTCCCGCGCAGTTACTATGCATTGAACTAGGCGCGAAAAATAACGCTTGACAAATCGCTTCCGGTGTAGTACAATATAAATGTGACCGCCAAAAGCACAAGCGCAAAGAGGGGCGCTGCCGGCAACGGTTCTTGCCCTCAAGTCGTTCTATTGTTAATAGAAGTAACCGCCATCACTATGGGAAGCGAGGGGCGGTTACTTCTTTTGCTCGGAAACGATAACTGCGTATGCAGCTATCGCTAAGCCGATAATGCCGATGATAACGTCTGCGATTTGCAGGAATAACGCAATGTCAATCATAGCATCGACCTCCTTTCGGAGGGCAAAAGCGAACCGCTACCGTATTGGCAACGCCTTACTAAGAGTATACCACGGTTTGACAATTTTGTCAACCGTGGTATTTCTCTTACAGGAAGTATTCTATTGTGTCCTCGGGGGTTTTGCGGGTATTTGCGTTGAAGATTACTACCGCCTCGCGTTCTTCGGGCTTCTCTAAGGTGTAGTAGCCGCGTTTGCCGAGGTTGAGACGCTCGAAGCTTACGCGGCGGTTTGCGCTTATAGTGTCGCGCATTTCCACTCCGGGGCAGCAAAACGCTCTCCTCCGGTAGTACGGGTCGAACAGCTCGAGCGAATTGCCGCGCACTCCCGTCAAAAGCACATAGTGCGGACAATCATACCACAAGCGCAGAATTACCGCTCCGCCCTGCTGCAAGGCTCCGACAATCTCGCTGTTTTCGCTTACCGTGACCTCTTTGCCCGAGAGATAGCGGCAATGCACCGGGAAGTCCTTAGCGTTACTGAGCTGATTGAGCCAATTCGCGAGAAACATCATCGCCATTTTGCTTGTACCGCTCTTGCCGGATTCACCGCGGTGGTCGTAAGTATCAAGGCAATAGAGCATAACGTACTTAGGCACCTCGGGCGGAATGTCTTCGCGCTCAAAGAGGAAGCTGACCGCGTTGAGCATACTCGTCGGTCCGCAGTCGTAGTCCGTAATTTGGTACCTAAGCGGTATTTTCATCGTATAAGCTCCATAGTAAGGCGCGTGACGTTCTCAAGCTCCGCGATAGCCGTAAACTCCGCGCGGGAGTGGACGTTGTTCATAGCGCAGGCGATTACAAGCCCGCTAAGCCCCTTTTGCGCGAAATGGTTGTAGTCGCTCCCGCCGAAAGTCGGTACGAACTCCGCGCTAAGCCCCGCACGTTCGCAGGCTTCCCGGAACCGCTCCGCAACGGGAGCATCGAGCGGAGTTTCATACGCCGTAATATTCACCGCGCTGCTGAATTCAACTTCGCAGCGGGTTTCGAACGCGGCTTTGACAAGCACGGCACGTTCGAGAGCTTTCGAATGTGAAAAGCTGCGTATCTCGCCTTTTACGACGCAAAGGTCGGGTATAATATTCGTCGCGGTACCGCCGCTTATAAGCCCCGCGTTGCAAGTGGTTTCGCCGTCAACGCGTCCGAGCGGAAGCTCCGCGATAACTTTCGCCGCAAGCTGAATCGCGTGAACTCCCTCCTGCGGGGCGAAACCCGCGTGAGCCGCTTTGCCGTGGACTTTCGCCTCCCAGCTGATTATCGTGGGAGCTTTGTACGCGGCTGTACCGACTTTGCCGCCGAGGTCAAGTACGTAGCACTCTTGCGATTTAAGTACGGAGATGTCGAACTGAGCGGAGCCTTTGCCGTAGACTTCCTCCGCCGGGCAAAAGAGTACCTCAATAGGTCTGTGAGCTTCGGACGCCTGAATCGCCTCGAGGATTGCAGCGATTCCCGCGAAATCGTCAGCTCCCAGAACTGTATCGCCGCCGCTTGTGATAGTGCCGTCCTCCCTGATAACGGCGCGTTTACCGCGTGACGGTTCCACAGTGTCCATATGAGCGCAAAGAAGCACGGGCGGAAGTTCCGAAGCCTTGCCGCTTCCCGGTAAATAGCCGTAGAGATTGCCGCTGTCTCCGCCCTCGATAGCGTATTCACGGGTTTCGAAACCCAAAGCCCGAAGCTTTTCGGCGAGATAGTCCGCAACCGCGCGTTCCCCGAAAGAGGGGCTGTCAAGCGAAACAAGCTCACAAAAGCTGTTTATTAGTCGTTTAGTATTCATAGCGTGATTATAGCACAATCTTTGTTGGATTGCAATACACGACTTTGCTTTTGTGCTTGCAATTTTCTGCAAAACGTGCTATAATCGAGCTGTCTACTAGCAGATTTCGGAAATTTTCAAATTAAGGAGGCGCAGCGTATGACGAGAGAACGTTCCGAGCCGGAGGTCATTGAGGCTATCCTCGAAAAAACCGGTATCGGGGAAAGCTACGTTATTGCTATACTGCAAGCCGTTCAGGAGCATTATCATTACCTGCCGCAATGGGTATTTTCGTATATCTCGGCGCGGCTCGGAGTGGGAATCGCGAGACTTTACTCTGTGGCGACGTTTTACGAAAATTTTTCGCTGGAGCCTAAGGGGAAGTACGTATTGCGGGTTTGCGACGGTACAGCCTGTCACGTGCGAAAGTCCGTGCCGATTCTCACGCGGCTTCGGGCGGAGCTTGGAGTAAGCGCGGAAGTCCCTACCACCGGCGATTTGCTCTTTACGCTCGAAACGGTGTCTTGTCTCGGGGCTTGCGGTCTGGCTCCGGTGCTTACCGTTAACGACAAGGTTTATCCCGCGATGACTCCCGAAGCGGCGTCGCGGCTTCTTGCGGGCTTAAAGGAGACAGAACTATGAAATTCATTGACAGAGCCGCGCTGCAAAGCTATCGCGGAGAGTGCAAAACCCGAAGCGCAGCCTTGGAACGTCAAATTCTCGTCTGCTGCGGTACGGGCTGTATGTCGGGAGGTTCGCTTGACGTTTACGACAGGTTTCGTGAGCTTCTCGCGGAGAAAAATATTCACGTCGCGGTAAATCTCGAGCCCGAGCCGCACGGCGATACGATTGCTATGAAAAAGTGCGGCTGCCACGGGTTCTGCGAAATGGGCGTTTTAATACGTATTGAGCCGCAAGGCTATCTGTATACAAAGGTCAAAGCAGCGGACTGCGAAGAGATAATCGACAAAACTATCCTCCGCGGCGAACATATTGAGCGGCTTGCCTATACTCTTGACGGCGAAGTCTATAAAAAGCAGGACGAAATACCGTTCTATCAGCGGCAAACTCGGAACGTCCTAACGCATTGCGGTCATATCGACGCAACCACTATTGACGATTACCTGGCGGTCGGCGGCTATGAAGCTTTTGAACGGGCGCTGTTTGAGCAAACGCCGGAGGAGCTAACCGCGGAGATGTCGGCGTCGAATCTGCGCGGACGCGGGGGAGCCGGTTTTCCGACGGGACGCAAATGGGCGGAGGTTCGCAGACACCGTAATAACAACCTCGCGGCAGGTAAATCGGCTCAAACCTACGTAATTTGCAACGGCGACGAGGGCGACCCGGGAGCCTTTATGGACCGGAGCATTATGGAGGGCGACCCGCACCGTATGATTGAGGGGATGCTGATTGCCGCGTTAGCTGTCGGCTCCGATACCGGCTATATCTATGTCCGTGCGGAATATCCGCTTGCCGTAAGCCGCTTGCGCGGCGCGATAGAGGACTTAGAACGTTTCGGACTGCTCGGCGATAATATTCTCGGTACTGAATTCAGCTTTAAGCTGCTCATCAGCCGCGGCGCGGGAGCTTTTGTCTGCGGAGAGGGCAGCGCGCTCATTAACGCCGTTGAGGGCAAGCGCGGAATGCCGAAAGTTTCGCCGCCTTTATACGCGGAGCGCGGACTGTTCGGGAAACCCACCGCGCTCAATAACGTTGAGACTTTCGCGAATATCCCGCAGATAATCAGCTTCGGCGCGGAAAATTTCCGCAAAGTGGGTCCCGAAAGCTCCCCCGGAACTAAGGCCTTTGCGCTGACGGGGAATATCCGCAACACCGGGCTAATCGAGGTTCCGATGGGAACGCGGCTCCGCGAGATAATCTTCGATATAGGCGGCGGAGTGCCGAACGGCAAAGAGTTCAAAGCTGTGCAAATCGGCGGTCCGTCGGGCGGCTGCCTTACCGCTGAACATCTCGACTTGCCGCTTGATTTTGACTCGCTCAGGAAAGCCGGAGCGATGATAGGTTCCGGAGGTCTGGTCTGTATGGATTCAGACACCTGTATGGTGGAAGTTGCGCGTTTCTTTATGCACTTTACGCAAAGCGAATCCTGCGGTAAGTGTGTTCCCTGCCGCGAGGGGACGCGGAGGATGCTCGACATTCTCGAAAACATAGTCGCCGGAGAGGGCAAAGACGGCGATATTGAGCTATTGCTCGAACTTGCGGACACCATTACCGCCACCGCGCTTTGCGGCTTGGGCAAGACCGCTCCGCAGCCTGTAATCAGCACTATACGCTATTTCCGCGCGGAGTACGAAGCTCATATCAACGAAAAACGCTGTCCCGCGGGAGTTTGCACAAAGCTGCGGGCGATAGCGATAGACCCGGAGAAGTGCAAAGGCTGCTCGAAGTGTTCAAAAGTTTGTCCGGTGGGCGCAATCTCCGGTAAAGTCAAGGAGACGTTCGCCATTGACCCGGAGAAGTGCATCAAGTGCGGTGCCTGCGCGGAAACCTGTCCGTTCGGCGCGATTGACAGTTAGGAGAAGCTCTATGAAAAATCAGGACATTATGACGGTCAACGGTATACCCGTCCCGCTGGAGGGCGAGAGCAACGTTCTCGCGGTAATACGTAAAGCCGGGATACAGCTTCCGACCTTTTGTTATCACTCGGAGCTGTCAATCCACGGGGCGTGCAGAATGTGTATGTTTGAGGACGAGCAGGGACGTTTGGCGGCTGCCTGCTCCGCGATTCCCGAAGCCGGTATGAATATTCGTACTAACACCAAACGTTTGCTCAAATACCGCAAGACGATCCTCGAGCTTATCCTCGCTAACCACTGCCGCGATTGCACTACCTGCCTTTTTTCCACCGACTGCAAGCTCCAGGACCTCGCCAACCGCTTTCAGATTGAGGATGTACGCTTCCCGAATACTAACACAGTCCGCAAACAGGATATTTCCTCGCTTTGCATTACCAAAGACCAGAGCAAGTGCATACTTTGCGGAGATTGCGTGCGCGTCTGCAACGAGGTTCAGAACGTCGGCGCGATAGATTTCGCGGGGCGCGGCTCGAAGATGACCGTATCGACGGCGTTCAATATCCCGCTCGGGGAATCCGACTGTGTAGGCTGCGGACAATGTTCGGCGGCTTGTCCGACCGGAGCGCTCGTAGTCCGCGACGACCGCGGCAAGCTTTGGGACGCGATTTATAACCCCGATGTAATTGTCACGGCGCAGATAGCTCCCGCGGTAAGAGTGGCAATCGGAAAAGCGTTCGGGCTGGGCAAATCGGAGTCGGCGATGGGGCAAATTACCGCCGCGCTTCGCCGCATTGGGTTCGACGAGGTTCACGATACCGCCACCGGAGCCGACCTAACGGTAATGGAGGAAGCCGCGGAGTTCTTAGCGCGGCTCGAAAAGGGACCTCACGAGTATCCGCTGTTTACGTCCTGCTGTCCCGCTTGGGTTCAGTTTGCCGAGAAAAAATATCCGGAACTTATGGAACACGTATCAACTTGCAAAAGCCCGATGCAAATGTTTGCCGCGGTGCTGAAAGACCGGCACGGCGAAAAACCGCAGTTTCACGTTGCGGTAATGCCTTGTACCGCGAAAAAATTCGAGGCTGCGCGCCCGGAGTTCAAAGCGGACGGCGGAGCTTTCGTAGACCTCGTAATCACTACGCAGGAGCTTATCCACCTCATTAAGGAATCGGGCATAGTTTTTGCCGAGCTGGAGCCGGAAGCCGTTGACTCGCAATTTGGTCAGATGACCGGCGCGGGAGTAATCTTCGGAGTAACGGGAGGAGTTACGGAAGCCGTACTCCGCAGAGTTTCCGCCGCTAAGTCGCAGAACGCTTTGCGCTCGATAGCTCTCACGGGAGTGCGCGGAATGGACGGCGTAAAGGAAGCGGCAATCGCGGCGGAGGGCGGAGAACTCCGCATAGCGATAGTAAGCGGCTTGGGTAACGTTTCGAAACTAATCGAGCGAATCCGCGCGGGCGAACACTTTGACTTTGTGGAGGTAATGGCGTGTCCCGGCGGCTGCGTTTGCGGCGGCGGTCAGCCCTCCGCACATTTTGACGAGAAAAAAGCCCGCGGAGAGGGTCTCTACGCGGCGGACAGGTTGATGAGCGCAAAAAGTTCCGACGAAAATCCGCTTGTAGCTAACCTCTACGGCGGTTTGCTGAAAGACCGCTCTCACGAATTGCTTCACGTAAGCTACGGAACGCATTGAGAAGCGGAAGTACGCAATAGTAGTTAAAGGTGCGGAGCCGCGAAGCTTCGCACCTTTGCTGTTATCGTAAGTAGTCCATAAGTGTCGGCTGAATGATGTAGCTTCCGGTGGAGAGAGCCGCCTTGTAAGTTGCCTCCGCCAGTTTGTACTGCATAATGAGTTCCGCTTCGTCCGCGTCCTCCGCGTCTGACTTCATCTGGGTGTAGTTGATAACGTCGCTTTGATAGCGCGCTTCGAGGAGGTCAAGACGGTTAGTGCGTCCGCCGATTTCAGCCACCATACCGAGGAGGTGGTTTTGAGCGTCCTTGAACTCGGAGAGCAGATTGCCGATGTCAACCGCGGTGTATTGTCCTTCGTCCATATTTTGTACGCCGTCGTTCGAGAGTTCGCGGTATAAGGTGTCGAGCAAGCCGATGAGCGTTTTTGGTTTGCCCTCGTTGTCATAGCCGTAGACCGCGACGTCAATACCGTTGAAGGTGATTTTCATTTCGCTGCCTACTCCGACGTCAAGCGCTAAGCAGTCGTTACGGTAGATGTCGTATTTTTCGATGTCCGCGGGCTGTCCGGCGGCTGAAAGAGTGCCGTAGATTTGGTCTGCGGCTTCCTGAATTTCTTGCCGCGTGCCTTTTACCGAGGGGGTTACGGGGGTTGTAGTGGTGTCAGCGGCTTTACCGTTCAGCTGAATATTGAGCTGCGCTACATCAAGAGCTGAGTAGCTGCCGTCGTCGTTTTTGAGCTGCATTGAGGTGACGAAAGCCGCGGGGTCGCGCCAAAGCGGTTTGCCGCTCGGGTCATTAGGCGGGTCAGTATCAAGCGAAGAGCTGTACACCGTGGTATACGTAACCGGCGGCGACATAGCCGGATTGTTTATTGTCGGCGTACCAATTCCGGTGGCGTTCTCCTGTACCGCCTTGACAGTTATCATTACCGGCTCGCTCGTTTGCTCCGTAGTTACGTAGCGTACTCCGTCGGCTCCCGTAGCGTAATAGAGCTG
>JAISLB010000110.1 GCA_031260685.1 Oscillospiraceae bacterium
AGATTGTCGATTATCATCCATTCCGGGCGGTTGCCGCTTAGTCTGAACGCTTCCACGACTTCGAGCCGCTTGACGATTTTCGCTTTCTTCTGACCCTGCGAGTCCGTAAGCTGCGAACGAAGTTCGAGCGAGAGCGCGTCGAGGTCGAGATTCGAGAGAAGCTCCTTGACGGCTTCCGCGCCCATTCCCGCCTTGAACGAAACTCCGTATTTTTCGCGGAATTCGTGGAACTCTTTTTCCGTGAGAATCTGATTGCGGAGAAGCGGAGTGTCGCCGGGTTCGATTACTACGTAGCAAGCGAAGTACAGCAGTTTCTCCAAGGTTCTGGGCGAAATGTCGAGTATCAAACCCATTCGCGACGGAATACCTTTGAAGTACCAGATGTGGCTGACGGGAGCCGCGAGAGCTATATGCCCCATACGTTCGCGGCGAACCTTTTGGCTCGTTACTTCCACTCCGCAGCGTTCGCAAATTTTTCCGCGGTAGCGTATCTTTTTATATTTTCCGCAGTGACATTCCCAGTCCTTAGTCGGTCCGAAGATTTTTTCGCAGAATAGACCGTCTTTCTCGGGCTTCAACGTGCGGTAGTTGATAGTTTCAGGCTTAGTGACCTCGCCGCGGGACCATTCCAGTATGGATTCCGGCGAGGCGATACCTATCTTGATAGCGTCAAACTGCACCATAATTACTCTGCCTCGCTTTCATCAATGTTAAGAATCAAGTCCGATTCATCGTCTAATTCGTCTATATTCAAATCGAAGTCTTCGTCGTCTTTGGAAACCGCGTCAATGAGGTCGTCGATACCGAGTTCGTCCTCGGGAATGTCCTCAATCTCGTAGCCCGCGCTCTCGAAGTCGCTGTCCTTAGTGTCGCCGTCAACTTCGTCGGGAATGAAGAATTCCTCCGGCGGGGGCGTGAATTGTTCTTCCTCTCCGCGCAGGTCAACTTCGCCGCCCTCCGCGTCAAGTACGCGCAAATCGAGGCAAAGCGACTGCAATTCCTTGACAAGAACCTTGAACGATTCGGGAACCCCGGGAGTAGGTACGTTATGACCCTTGACGATACTTTCGTAGGTCTTGACGCGCCCGGTTACGTCGTCCGACTTGACCGTAAGAATCTCCTGCAAGGTGTAGGCAGCTCCGTAGGCTTCGAGCGCCCAAACTTCCATCTCGCCGAAACGCTGACCGCCGAATTGGGCTTTACCGCCCAAAGGCTGCTGAGTGACGAGACTGTAAGGTCCCGTGCTTCTTGCGTGAATCTTATCGTCCACAAGGTGGTGAAGCTTCAAGAAGTATACATAGCCGACAGTAACCGCGTTGTCAAAGGGAATACCCGTCCGGCCGTCGTACAGCGTACTCTTGCCGTCTCTGCGAAGCCCCGCGGATTCGAGCAGTTCGCCGATTTCGGTTTCTTTGGCACCGTTGAAAATCGGCGTAGCGACTTTCCAGCCGAGTGTACGAGCGGCGTAGCCTAAGTGAACTTCCAGCACCTGTCCGATGTTCATACGTGAGGGAACGCCGAGCGGGTTCAAAACGATATCCAGCGGAGTTCCGTCCGGGAGATAGGGCATATCCTCCCGCGGGAGGATTCTCGACACAACGCCCTTGTTGCCGTGCCGTCCCGCCATTTTGTCGCCTACGCTGATTTTACGCTTTTGAGCTATATAGACGCGGACGACTTGATTAACCCCCGGAGAAAGCTCATCGCCGTTATCGCGTGAGAATACGTTTACGTCAACGATAATCCCGCTCTCACCGTGGGGAACTTTGAGCGAAGTGTCGCGAACTTCGCGCGCCTTATCGCCGAATATAGCCCGCAGGAGCCGTTCTTCGGCTGTGAGGTCGCTTTCGCCCTTCGGCGTAACTTTACCGACTAAAATATCGCCCGAGTGGACTTCCGCGCCGATTGTGATAACTCCGCGCTCGTCGAGATATTTCAGCGCGTCGTCGCCTACCCCCGGAATGTCGCGCGTAATATCCTCGGGACCGAGCTTCGTATCGCGTGAGTCCAGTTCGTACTCTTCGATGTGAATCGAGGTGAAAATATCGTCCTGACAAAGCCGCTCGTTTATGAGGATTGCGTCCTCATAGTTGTAACCCTCCCAGTTCATAAAGCCCACGAGAACGTTTTTACCGAGCGAAAGCTCACCGCCCGCGGTTGAGGGACCGTCGGCGAGAACTTGACCCGCGCTGACTTCTTCGCCCACGTTAACTATCGGGCGCTGATTGATACAAGTGCCTTGGTTAGAACGTATAAATTTCAAGAGCTTATGCTTTTGGATTCCGTTTTCTCCCGCGTCAATGACAATTTCGTCAGCCGAAACGGAGATTACTTCTCCCGCGTTCTCGGTTACTTCGACAACTCCCGAGTCCACAGCGCATTTGTACTCAATCCCCGTGGCGACTACCGGAGCCTCCGTTTTAAGGAGCGGAACAGCTTGACGCTGCATATTCGCGCCCATTAGCGCGCGGTTAGCCGCGTCATTCTCGAGAAACGGTATCATCGCGGTAGCCATAGAAACCATCATTCGCGGCGATATATCAATGTAGTCAACGCGTGAGCGGTCAACCTCGATAATATCCTCCCTATGGCGGCAGGTGATACGCTGATTAGTGAAGCAGCCGTCATCGTCGAGCGGTTCCGTAGCCTGACAAACTATGAACGCGTCCTCCATATCGGCTGTGAGGTAGTCCACTTGGTCGGTAACGAAAAATTTGTCCTCTCCGATTTTCTCAATCTTGCGGTAGGGCGTAACAATAAAGCCGTATTCGTTGACCTGCGCGTAACCCGCTAAGTAGGAGATTAAGCCGATGTTCGGACCTTCCGGCGTTTCTATCGGACACATACGTCCGTAATGGGTGTAGTGAACATCGCGCACGTCGAAGTTAGCGCGTTCGCGGCTTAAACCTCCGGGACCGAGCGCGGACATACGCCGCTTATGCGTTAGTTCCGCCAGCGGATTCGTCTGGTCCATAAATTGCGACAGCGGGGACGAACCGAAAAACTCTTTTATCGCGGCAGTTACGGGACGAATGTTTATCAGCGTCTGCGGAGTTACCATCGATAAATCCTGCAAGGTCATACGTTCCTTGATAACGCGCTCCATACGGGCGAAGCCCACGCGGAACTGGTTTTGCAGGAGTTCACCGACGCTCCGCATACGGCGGTTGCCGAGATGGTCGATATCGTCCGGGCTGCCGATATTATGCGCGAGACAATTGAGGTAGTTAACGCTGGCAAAAACGTCGTCGGGGATAACGTGCTTCGGGATTAAATCCTCAATACCCGCGCGAATGGCTTTCAGCAAGCCCTCGCGGTCGTCTTCGTATTCGTCGAGTAAGCGCGAAAGCAGCAGGTAGCGAACCTTTTCGTTAATCCCAAGCTCCGTAAGTTCCGCGGGGCTAAGCTCGACGAAGTTCTCGATGTCAACCATACCGTTCGAGAAAACTTTGACGGGAGCGTCTTCGCCGGTAAGCCCTTTGATATAGACGCAAAGAATTCCGGAGGCGTCGATAGCTTCCGCGATTCCTCCCGAAATAACAGTACCGGCTTCCGCGATGATTTCGCCTGTACGGGGGTCGGCTGCGGCTTCGACTAAGGTGTGACCCGCGATTCTCGCGCCGAGCGAGAGCTTTTTGTTAAGCTTATAGCGTCCTACGCTGGATAAGTCGTAGCGGCGCGGCTCAAAAAACAGGTTATTGAGTAAAGTTTCGGAGCTTTCGAGGTTGGCGGGGTCGCCGGGACGCAATCTGTGGTAGATTTCCTGTACGGCGTCCTCACGTCCGCGGCAAGTGTCGCGCTCGACTGTATTCGCGATACGAACGTCTCCGCCGAAGATTTCCACCAGCTGCTCGTTTGTGGTTGCTCCGCCGAGCCCTTGAGCTATCGAGATTTCAGCCCAGGGATGCTCCGGAAGGTTGAGTTCGCCGCCCATTGCCCTAAGAAGCAGCGAGATAGGCAGCTTGCGGTTTTTATCAATACGGACAAAGAACAAATCCGAGGTGTCGGTCTCGTATTCGAGCCAAGCCCCGCGGTAAGGAATAAGCGTCGCGCCGTAAATGCTTATCGCGGACTTGTCGGTGCGTTTCTCGAAGTAAACTCCCGGGGAGCGGATAATTTGCGATACTACAACGCGTTCCGCTCCGTTAATGACGAAAGTGGCTCCCGGGGTCATAAGCGGGAAGTCTCCCATAAAGATTTCCTGCTCTTTGAGTTCGCCGGTGTCCCTGTTGCGGAGCCGTACGCTGACGCGCATCGGAGCCGCGTAGGTAGCGTCCCTCCGTGCGCACTCCCGCAAATCGTACTTAGCCTTTGTAGGGTCCATAGAGTAATCAATAAAGGTAAGCTCGAGGTTTTGCGCATAGTCCGAGATAGCGGAAACATCGCGGAATACATCGCGCAAGCCCTTGTCGAGAAACCATTTGTACGAAGCCTTTTGGATTCCGAGAAGCGGCGGAGTGTCCTGAATCTCGGTCATCTTGGCAAAAGACTTTCGCTGTGTCTTGCCATAGAAAACGTTCTTTACGTTAGCCATAGTACCTCCATAGTTCAGTTAACAGATAGCAGATAGCAGATAGCAGATAGCAGATATCTAACATCTAAAAAAGAAACGCCCGGGTGAGTTAGTTGTTTTCCCGCTTTTCCCTCTTGACTTTTGCTTTGCTATGGGTTATAATAAGTTATCGTGGGTTGTCTTGTACGTAAGTATCGGACTTACAGGGTATACCAGTATATCACATCTTTAAGGGCTTGTCAAGCCCTAATTTTTATAATTTTACGCAACTTCACTTACGGAGGAAAAACTTTTGACTATCAGACCGTTTTGCCGTTTTGCGGCGCTCCTGCTTTCCCTCGCGATTGCGCTTTCGTTTTCCGCTTGCAGCCCGAAAAATGACGGCTCCGGAGCTTCAGCCGATGCCACGCTCAATACCGAAGCAGCTGAAACTGCCGCCGTTACAGCAAGCGCTCAGGCTTCCGCAACTCCTGATACTACCGCCTCATCGGTAAAACTCAAAAAGGTCGAGGGTACGGCTTCGCTCACTAACGACAGC
The DNA here is from genome assembly GCA_031260685.1 of Oscillospiraceae bacterium. Taxonomy (GTDB): domain Bacteria; phylum Bacillota; class Clostridia; order Oscillospirales; family Oscillospiraceae; genus JAISJH01. The sequence goes on from JAISLB010000110.1 coordinate 5,052, forward strand.
GGCAAGACGCTCACGATTCTCGAGAATATGCCGCTTTTCCGCGGTTACAACGTAGGTACCGAGGACGAGAGCTTCGCGTATATCGCGCTTGACGACTACAAAGCGTTGAAGCTCGATATGCTCAGCGCGGCGGAGATTGCGCAGACGGGGAGCGACCTCGAGGTTCTGCTCAAAGCCGGAAACCTCTTTTTCAACGTGACGAAACCGCTTGAGGACGGCGAGACGCTCAATATCACCACCTCCACGATTGCAATGGGAATTCGCGGAACTTCCGGCGTTGTTAAATCGGGCGTTGGCGGCGATGTAGTCTACATACTTGACGGCTCGGTGACGCTCACTGTCAGCGCAAGCGGCGAAACCGTCACGGTAGCCGCGGGGAACAAGGCTGAAATCAGCGAAACTGTCACGCTGTCCCCCTTGTCCGCAGCCGAAATTGACGAATTCGCGGCGGCCGAGATACGTTCCGACGAAACTCTCCAAGCGAAAATCGCGGACGCTACGGAGCTGGACGTTGACGCGATAGTCAATCCGCCCGACCCGGACGCGTGGCAAAATATCTATCTGACGGTAATGCACAACGCGCAGAACTACGCGGGAAGCAATCCCGGCTATAATCCGGACAGCCGCTTACCGATTTATTTAGAATGGTTTGAACTTGCCGACATTAACTTTGACGGAACGCCCGAACTCTTTATCTACGGCAACGGAGCCGGCGCGGACAGCAGAGCTTTTATCTATACCGTAGTTAACGGCAGCGCGGAGTATATCTTTTCCGGTTGGGGAGCGCACGACAACGGACGCAAGCTTCTCCGCAAATCGAGCGACGGCACTCCGGCGTATAGATTAAGCGGTATGAACGGTGAGGAAGGCGATTACTCCGGCTATTGGGCTTTGACCGATGGCAACTCGCCGCTGGACGCAAACTTTGAGCAAAACGTCAAGTTATCACGGTGGCACAGAACATTCGACACAGGTGATAACGGATACGGGCAAAACCTCGTAGAAGAAGTTGACGGATACGCGCAGAACATTAGTGTATACGGTATATCCGATTACGAGCGCGACTTCTACGCGGAGTACGAGGAAACAGCGTACACTCCGGCGAAATTGCAGGGCAGCTGGGGAACCGTTTACACAGACGCTGATATGCAGGCGTTTCTCGATTCCTACGTCCCGGAACTTCGCTGATACGCTAACCACCACCACTTACATAAGGAGAATACACAATGGCAAAAGCTAAGGCACCTATGGAGCGTGTAGCTCCCGCGGACGACAAGGAACGCGCTCTCGCGACTGCTATGGCGCAAATCGAAAAGAACTACGGCAAGGGTACGATTATGCGGCTCGGGCAGTTTTCGCATATCAACGTTGACGCTATCTCTACGGGTTCGCTCTCGCTTGACCTCGCGCTCGGAATCGGCGGAGTGCCAAAGGGGCGCATAGTCGAGGTCTACGGTCCCGAATCCTCCGGTAAGACCACGCTCACGCTTCATATTATCGCAAGCTGCCAGAAAGCCGGCGGTATAGCGGCGTTTATAGATGCCGAACACGCGCTCGAACCTGCCTACGCGCGCGCCCTCGGGGTTGACATCGACAATCTGGTGCTTTCGCAGCCTGATTCGGGCGAACAGGCGCTCGAGATTACGGACGCTCTCGTACGCTCCGGAGCTATCGACGTTGTGGTAATCGACAGCGTTGCGGCGCTCGTCCCCCGCGCTGAAATAGAGGCGCAAATGGGTGACAGTATCGTGGGACTTCAGGCGCGGCTTATGAGCCAGGCGCTCCGGAAGCTTGCGGGGTCTATCTCTAAGACCAACTGTATCGTGGTATTTATCAACCAATTGCGCGAGAAAATCGGCGTGATGTACGGCAATCCGGAAACTACCACGGGTGGGCGCGCGCTCAAATTCTACGCTTCGGTACGTATGGAAGTCCGCAGGGTTGAGACGCTCAAAAACGGCTCCGAGATGATTGGCAACCGAACCCGCGTAAAGGTTACAAAAAATAAAGTCGCGCCGCCCTTTAAGGAAGCCGAATTCGACATAATCTACGGCGAGGGAATCTCGAAGCTCGGCGAGATAATCGACATCGGCATTGAGCTTGACGTAATCGAGAAATCCGGCTCGTGGTTTACGGTGAATAATCTCCGCGTTCAGGGCAAGGACGGCGTAAAGGAATATCTGCGCGAAAATCCCGAAGTAGCCGACGGGCTCGAGGAGACTATAATGAACCGTTTGCTGACGCTGAAAAACGCAGCCGCTAAGCCGGGAGCGTCAGGCGGCGGCGAGACAAGCTCAAAACCCGCGGGACGAGCGGTAAGCATAGACGCAGACGACTTCGACGGCTGACGGCGACGTCAACAACGGTGAGGTGAAATTATGTCAGTAAACAGCAAGCGAATAATCAACAACCTACTGGACGAATTGCCCGACAATCAAATGGGCGACATTGTGCAGTACCTGTTTTTCATCAAAAAGAAGTGCGAAAGCGGCAATTCTCCCGATTTGCTTGCGGCAAGCGGCAGCAGTATGGACTTTTGGGACAATCCCGTTGATGACGAGGTGTGGAATAATGCATAGCCAAGGCGACATTTGGCTCGTCCCGGTGCCTTTTACGGATTTAACATCATCGAAAAAACGTCCGGTAGTAGTGCTTTCAAACAACGGCTACAATATGATAACCGAGGACATTGTAGTTGCGGCTATGACCTCAAACGTTGAAGAAAAACCGTACTCTGTAACCGTCAGCAGCGATGATTTATCGGAGGGTGAGCTGCTAAGGACCTCGTGTATCCGTGCGGATAAAATCTACACCTTATCAAAAAGCATTGCAATAAAAAAATTCGGGACGGTTAAGCCTGAAATCATTGAAACCGTGAGACAGAACATTTTGGAGTTACTAAACTAAGAGGGACACGATGGCACGTACACCCGCATCTAAGCCGCGTTCCGGCAAGAAAGCCGCTCCGCCGTCCGCTCCGCCCAGACGGCGCGGAATCGGGGCAGTTGTCTGCCTGTTTTTGGCGGTATTCGCCTTTCTCGGCTACGTTACCGCGGACGGCATATTCGTCAATTTCTTCGGAACCTTACTGCGCGGATTGTTCGGAGCGGGGTTCCACGTTGCCGCGCCCTGCCTGCTTTTTGCTGCGGGAATTCTCGCTACCCACAGGGGACGTCCCGTACAGTTCAGGATTATCTCGACATTGATTATACCGCTTCCGTTCGGAGCGATAATGCACCTGCTGGCTTGCCGCGAGAGTTACCTTTGGAATTCGAAGCTGATACCGCTGCTGTGGATTGACGCAACGCGCGGCGACCCGGCATACAGCGGAGGCGCGTTAGCGGGACTCGCCGCTTTAAGCTCTAAGGCTTTATTTTCATCCGCGGGCGCGCTTATAGTTTTGATAACGCTCACGGTCGTATTGGTCTTTGCCGCGGCGAACCTTACGCCCGCGAGTTTGCTCGAAGCGTGGAGAAGCCGCGAACGCCGCGAGTACGGCGAATACATAGAACCTCCGAAGCCCGAACCCGCGCTTCGGCAGCCGCTTCCGCCTGTTGAACCGCCCAGACGCAAAGCCGCGGAACGTCCCGTGGTTGACATTCCGCTTGATAACGTAAAGCCCGGGGGGAGGCTCGGAGCGTGGATAGCTTCTACGCCGCCCCCGCCGGAAGTTCCCGCCCAGAGCGATAAAACTTCCGAAGTCCGAGCTTCGGAGGAAGCCAAGAGCGCGGCAGCGCAGTTTGAGCCGCCGGTTCAAATCGTTCAGCCGGTTCAAGCGGTTCAGCCGTCGCCTGAAACCTTTGACGAACTCCCGCCGCTTGAAGTCAAGCCTAAGCTCTCGAAAGCCGACATAGCCCAGGCGGGAGCGCAGATAGCCGCAACGATAGAAACCGCGGACATTTCGGACGCTGCCTACGTCTTTCCTCCGCTGTCGCTCCTTTCCCCTCCGGATAAGGTTCCGCAGGACGCTCAGGACGAGGTAGCCGAGAACACTATGCGGCTTGCGCAAACGCTTCGCAACTTCGGCATTGACGCCGAGATTGTTGACGCGACCCGCGGTCCTTCCGTTACTCGCTTTGAGCTTGAACTCGACGAGGGGGTAAAACTCAACAAACTGACCGCCTTATCGGACGATATAGCGCTCTCGCTCGGAGCCTTAGGGGTTCGTATTGCCCCGGTGGTCGGGAAAAACTCTATCGTAGGTATAGAGGTTCCGAATAAGCTCGTAACGACAGTTTTTCTGCGGGAGATACTGGAATCAACGTCGTTTACGCGTGCCGGTTCCGCGCTTACTTTCGCGGTTGGCAAAGACATCGCGGGCAACTCGGTCGCGGGGGACATTGCTAAATATCCGCATCTGCTAATAGCCGGAACGACCGGCAGCGGTAAATCCGTTTGTATCAACTCGCTGATAATCAGTTTGATGTACAAATCTTCGCCGGAGGACGTGCGGCTCATTATGATAGACCCGAAAATGGTCGAACTCGGTATCTACAACGGGATTCCGCATCTGCTTATTCCCGTTGTCACCGACCCGAAGAAAGCCGCGGGAGCGCTCCAATGGGCAGTTTACGAGATGATGAAACGCTACAAGCTATTCTCGGATATCGGAGCGCGCGACTTAGCCGGTTATAACGAAGCGCTGCTCAAAAACCCCGAAAATATTGACCCGAAGCTTCCGCAGATTGTCGTACTAATCGACGAGCTTGCTGACCTAATGCTTGTCGCGGCAAAAGAGGTTGAGGAATCTATCCTGCGGATAGCGCAGATGGGACGCGCAAGCGGAATTCACCTCGTTGTCGCCACTCAGCGTCCCTCGCGGGATATCGTTACGGGGGTTATCAAGTCTAATATCCCCTCGCGTATAGCTTTCGCGGTATCGAGCCACGTTAACTCGAGCATAATTCTCGACACCAAAGGCGCGGAGAAGCTCGTGGGGAAAGGCGATATGCTCTATCTTCCGCTCGGAGCCGGGAAGCCGCTACGCGTCCAAGGCGCTTTCGTCACGGACGCCGAACGCGAGGACGTTATAGACTTTATCAAGGCTCATACCGATTCGCAATACAGCGACGAAATTCTCCGCGATATTGAGACGCGCTCGAATAAACAGACCAAGGCAAGCTCCGTGACTGATACTGACGTATTCGAAAACGAAGATATGTTCGAGGGAGACGCTTTCGGCGGAGTACAATTTACGGGAGGTTCGCTGCCGCAGGTTCCGAACGTTGCGAAGTCTCCGTCCTCCGAGGAACCGCCGTTCCCCGTGGATAACAGCATTGACGATATGTTCGGGGAAGCCGTAAACGTGTTTCTCGACACCGGACAGGCTAGCGTGAGTATGCTGCAGCGCCGTCTGAAACTAGGTTACGGACGAGCCTCACGCATTGTTGACCAAATGGAGGAGCGCGGAATCGTCGGACCCTTTGAGGGTTCCAAACCGCGGCAGCTCCTCATCACAAGAGAAGAGTGGGAGAATCGCTAGACGCGCCGAAATGTTCGATTGCCCTATTGACAAAGCGTTTACAATGCTGTATACTATTGACAAAACAAATAACAGTAGGAGGACACGACTATGCCGCAAGGAGCAAATCCATTCGAGGTTTGGGGCAAAGAAAACCCCGCCACTCTCGGCGCGTTCTTTGAGTACGCAACGAAAATCCAGGAGAACTGCGGACTTGACGAGAAAACGTTCCAGCTTATCTACATTGCGATTCAAGCGCACCGCGGGGGCTTAGGCTCGGTCGGAGGTCACGCCGCTTTCGCTAAAAAAGCGGGTGCAACCAAAGAAGAAGTCTTAGGCGCGGTACTCGTAACGCTGATGACCAGCGGTATCAACGCAGTAGTAGACGCCCTCGCAATAGCAGCCAACGCCTACGACGCGGCGCCGGCGGAGCCGGCGCAGTGAATAACTAATAGTGAATAGTGAATAGTGAATAATAGATTCACTAAAGACTTCGGCATTGTGTTTTACAATGCCGAAGTCTTGTTTATTTGCATTATTCACTATTCACTATTAGCTATTCATTGAGCTAAACTTGGTTTTGCATTTCGCGGATTGCGTCTTTTCTTGAGAGGTTAATGCGTCCGCGGTCGTCTATTTCCATAACCTTGACCCAGGTGGTGTCGCCGACGTTCAGTACGTCCTCGACTTTCTCAACGCGGCGGTTTTCGAGCTTCGAGATATGCACCATTCCGTCTTTGCCGGGGACAAGCTCAACGAAAGCGCCAATCGGGAGGACGCGAACGACCTTACCGAAGTAGAGTTTACCGACCTGCGGCACGAAAGTGATGTTCTCAATCCACTTTTTGGCGGCTTCGCAGGCTTTGATATCCTGCGAGGAGATGAAGATGTTGCCGTCGTCCTGAATGTCGATTTTAGCGCCGGTTTCGGCGACGATTTTTTGGATAACTTTACCGCCGGAGCCGATAACCTCGCGGATTTTGTCGGTTGCGATAGTAATCGACAGCATCTTCGGCGCAAATTCCGACAACTCACTGCGGTGAGTTGAAATGCAGGGAAGCATTATCTCATCGAGAATTTGGTAACGTGCGTCGCGGGTAATCGTCAGCGCGTTCTTAATGATATCGGCTGTAAGGCCGTCGTTTTTGAGGTCCATTTGGATTGCGGTGATACCGGCTTTGGTTCCGGCAACTTTGAAATCCATTTCGCCGTGGAAGTCTTCAACGCCCTGAATATCGATGAACGTCGTCCAACGTCCGGTATCGTGATCCGAGATAAGCCCGCAGGAGATTCCCGCAACAGGGGCTTTAATCGGGACTCCCGCGTCCATAAGCGCCAGCGTACTGCCGCAGACGGAGCCTTGGCTCGTGGAACCGTTAGAGCTTAGAACCTCGGAAACTACGCGGATACTATACGGGAAGTCCGCGGGGTCCGGAATTACCGGCTCGAGGGCTTTCTCCGCAAGCGCTCCGTGACCGATTTCGCGCCTGCCCGGTGAGCGGCTCGGACGAGCTTCGCCGACCGAATACGACGGGAAGTTGTAGTGGTGCATATAGCGCTTGCCCTCTTCCTCGAATATCGTATCGAGCTTCTGGGAAGCGTCCATAGTGTCGAGAGTTACGAGCGAAAGCACCTGCGTCTGACCGCGAGTGAAAAGTCCGCTGCCGTGAACCCGCGGAATCAGTCCGACCTCAGCGGCTAACGGACGGATTTGATCCATAGCTCGTCCGTCAACGCGTTTGCCGTCCAGCAGCCAGTGCTTTACGACGTACTTCTGTAATCTATATAGAATCTCCTCCATATAGGAGCCGATTTCGGGCTTAGCGGTTCCGTATTCTGCTATTAGCTCATCGGTGAAAACGTTGAGACGTTCCTCGCGGATATTTTTGTCGTCGGTGTCAAGAGCGTTTTCGACTTTACCGACGTACTTCGAGAGGATTTCGGCGTAGAGTTCGTTGTCGAAAGCTGCCTGCGTATAGGTAAACTTCTCTTTGCCGATGTCGGCGCGCATTTGGATTATCAAATCGAGAACAGGCTGCAAAAGTTCGTGAGCCTGAACGATTCCGTCGAACATAACGTCCTCGGGAATCTCTTTCGCGGCGGCTTCTATCATAACGACTTTTTCTTTGGTAGCCGCAACGGTAACGGTCATACGCGAGGTCTTGCGCTCCTCTTGATTCGGGTTGAAGATGAACTTTCCGTCCTGCGAGTAGCCTACGTTAACCCCGGCGATAGGACCCGCCCAGGGGATATCCGAAATGTGCAGCGCGGCACTGGCTCCGAGCATTGCGGCAATCTCCGCGGGAGCGTCGTAGTCCATCGCAAGCACCGTACACGCGATTACGCAGTCGTTACGCAGGTCGGACGGAAAGAGCGGGCGCATAGGGCGGTCAATCATTCGGCTTGCGAGGATTGCGCGTTCGCTCGGACGTCCCTCACGGCGTAGGAAGCCGCCGGGTATGCGTCCCACGGAGTACAGCTTTTCCTCGAAATCGACCGATAACGGGAAGTAATCCATACCGTCGCGGGGTTTTGCGGAGGCAGTAACGGTACAAAGCAGCGTGGTCTGACCGTATTTGACAAGAACTGCGGAGTTCGCGAGTTCGGCAAGCTTGCCGGTTTCAAAAGACAGCGGACGTCCCGCGAAAGTAGTTTCGTACTTCTTATAACTTGGGAATTCGCGTTTGGTAATGGTCATTGTGTTTCCTTCTTCTTTTTTAACTCCGCTTTGTTGCCTAGTGTAAACTGACGGCTTAGCCGCCCGGTTACCGACATCGCGGAAGTTATTTATTTTGTATGCAAAAGCGGTTGGCTGCGGATTACTTTCTGATTCCGAGCTTGGCAATGAGAGCGCGGTAGCGTTCGATGTCCTTTTTAGCGAGATAGTCGAGAAGGCGACGGCGGTTGCCGACCATTTTCAGCAGCCCTCTCCGCGAGTGGTTGTCTTTTTTGTGGATTTTGAGGTGTTCCGTAAGTTGGCGTATACGCTCCGTGAGGATTGCGACTTGAACTTCGGGCGAACCTGTGTCGGTGTCGTGAGTGCGCGAACTTTCGATAACCTCGGTCTTTTTTTCTTTGAGAATCATTGTTTTGTGGTTCCTTTCTTTTTTGTATTGTCCGGGGGCTAAGTAACGGGCGAAAGGGCTCCGGAAACTGAGCCGCGGACTTGATAACCTTTGAAGTATAACACAACGCCCGCAACTTGTCAAGCCCCATTTGCACAATGTGCGTTAGCAGTGGTCAGTGTGCAGTTGTCAGTGTGCCAGTGGTCAGTGGTCAGAACGAGAGTTAAGACGCAGCCAAACGTCCTAACCCCCGTTCTGACCACTGACCACTGACAACTGACCACTGCAAACACACACTGCGGAAAGAATTTTCAAGTTTTGCAAAAAACACTTGCAATTTGACGGAGAATGTAGTAAAATAAGAAAGCCGACATATAACATTATCGGCAGCCGTGAGGGTGTTGGCGCACCGACACGGCCTATGCAGGATATCAGAGCTATCCCACACAGCAGCAAAAGCCACACCTTACCTATATTATACACGTTTGCCCGATTTTTTTCAAGTGGGTAAATGTGAATCTTTGGCTTGTGTTTTGGATTATGCGGTGCAGGGGAGTCTTCTCCTGCGCCGCTATTGTTATTTGTTCGGCACCGTATTTTGCGGCGGACGAGCTTACGCTTGCTCCGCGCAATATTCGGTGCTGAAATCAAATAATAGGAGGACACAAGCTATGGCAACGAAATCTCTCGCCGGCAATAGCGGCAATAGCGCTTCCGAAGTCTTACCGGAGGAGGTTTGCTATTATGGTTTTTGACCAACCGCATATTTATGAAATAGAAGATATGCTGAGCTTTGCCGGTAAATATAAACATATATTTATCTACGGCTGCGCGGATAATCAAGAGTATCTCCTGAAATTTCTCGACATCTGCGGCGTTACAGTCGAGGGTTACATTACAAGCTATCAAGACTACCGCGAACTGCGTTACAGAACTATCCCGAAGTATACGCTTGACGCAGTTGATTTGTCTGACTCCGGGATAATAATCGGAGCCGCCGACAAATATTACGACGGCATAATACCGCTCCTGCGGAAGCGCGGATTCACGGATTACTTCGTAATGAGTGAATACAACAAACGAACAATAGCGCACAAACTACGGCCGCGTCCGCGGGAAAATATGTGGATTGAAATAAATCTCGTTGACCACTGCAACCTGAATTGTCAGATGTGCGACCATTTTTCGCAGCTTGCGCCGCCGTTTTTCCTCAGCGCGGATGAGTTCAGACGAGATATGACGAGATTAGCGGAACTAAGCTCAAACAGCGTTGCCGCAATAAAACTTATAGGCGGAGAGCCGCTTCTCCATAAGGAAGT
>JAISLB010000142.1 GCA_031260685.1 Oscillospiraceae bacterium
CCGCCCAAAACATAGCTGGGACGCATAAGCACCGGATAACCGAGCTTGTTCGCGGCGGTAATTGCCTCCGCCTCTGTGAAAACCCCGAAACCCGCCGGACGTTTAAGGTTCAGCGTTTCCAGAAGTTTGTCAAAACGGTCACGGTCCTCGCAAATATCAATCGTATCGGCGGAAGTGCCGAGAATATTCACGCCTTTATCGTGCAGAGCCTGAGTGAGCTTAATTGCCGTCCCGCCGCCAAAGGCCGCTATGACCCCGAAAGGTTTTTCAATATCAATAACGCCCATAACGTCGCGAACGGTAAGCGGCTCAAAATAGAGCCTGTCGGCGGTATCGAAATCAGTTGAAACGGTTTCGGGGTTATTGTTGATTACAATGACCTCGTAGCCGAGTTCTTTCAACGCCCAGACACAGTGTACGCAGGCGTAGTCAAATTCTATTCCCTGCCCGATACGGATAGGTCCCGAGCCGAGGACAAGTATACGCTTCTTCCCCTGCTCGATACTGCGCGCGATGTGCGGCAGAGCTTCGTTTTCATACTCCTCGCCGGGGAGGCAATGGCTCGGACGTTCTATTGAGTAAAAATAGGGGGTGGCGGCCTCAAATTCTCCGGCGCAGGTATCAACCATTTTGTAGATGAATTTTGTATTAACCGGATTGCCGCGCCGTTCTCCGGTACTGCTCGCACTGACGGGGGCGTTTTCAATCAGCTTTACTATTTTATGCAGGAACCACTTGTCAATGCCTGTGACTTCGTTAATCTGTTCGGGAGGAAAACCGCGAGCCAAGGCCTCGTAGATAAAGAAAATCCTGTCGTCGGTGGGGATTTGTATGCGTTCAAGCAGTTCCTCAAAGCTTAGGGTATCGTATCTGCGCTCCAGTTTGCCGAAAGAGCCGAGTTCCGCGCCGCGCAGGGCTTTTGCGAGAGCCGTTTCGAAGCTGTCGGAGATTGCCATAACCTCTCCGGTGGCTTTCATCTGCGTACCGAGTTCGCGCTTTGCGTAGATAAATTTATCAAAGGGCCATTTGGGGAATTTTACCGCTACATAATCGAGAGCCGGTTCAAAAGCCGCGTAGGTAGTGCCTGTAACGGCGTTTTTGATTTCGTCAAGCGTATAACCGAGCGCGATTTTAGTCGCGACTTTAGCAATCGGATAGCCTGTCGCCTTACTCGCAAGCGCGGAGGAGCGCGATACGCGCGGGTTGACCTCAATAACGCCGTATTCAAAGCTGTCCGGTTTCAAAGCGAACTGACAGTTACAGCCGCCCTCAACCCCGAGCGAGCGGATAATCGACAACGCGGCGGTGCGGAGCATTTGATATTCCTTATCGGAGAGGGTCACAGCCGGAGCAATGACTATGCTGTCCCCTGTATGAACGCCTACCGGGTCGAAGTTTTCCATAGAGCAAACGGTTATAGCGTTATCGGCGGAGTCACGCATAACCTCGAATTCTATCTCTTTCCAGCCCGCTACGGATTTTTCAACGAGTATTTGGTGAATAGGCGACATCTCAAGCCCGGTTTTGGCTATAGCCCGAAGCTCGTCCTCGTTCTTTACGATACCGCCGCCGCTGCCGCCGAGAGTATACGCGGGTCTGACAATAAGCGGATAGTCCGCTGTACGCGCAAACGCTAAAGCACCCTCAAGCGTTTCGGTTGTGACGCTCGGGATAACCGGCTGCCCGATAGCCGTCATCGTGTCCTTGAAAAGCTGCCTGTCCTCCGCTTTTTCAATGGCTTCGATAGGCGAGCCTAAGAGGCGTACGCCCGTTTTCGTCCAGAAACCGTCTTTGGCAAGCTGCATACAAAGCGTTAAGCCCGTCTGACCGCCTAAACCGGAGAGTACGCTGTCCGGGCGTTCTTTCTCAACGATACGCTTCAAGGTTTCGGGCGTAAGCGGCTCGATATAAATCCTGTCAGCAATATGACTGTCAGTCATAATCGTGGCGGGATTAGAATTGACAAGGACAATCTCAGCCCCCTCATCACGGAGAACCCGGCAGGCCTGCGTACCCGCATAGTCAAATTCGGCGGCCTGCCCGATAACAATGGGCCCGGAGCCGATTACAAGAACCTTCTTAATGTTTACGTTACGCGGCATAAGTACCTCGATTGTTAAATATTGAGCAATTCGGTGATTTCGGGTATTGGCAGTTCTAGAAGTTTTGAAATTTCGTCAATGGTTGCGCCGTTTTTATACATTAGTCTGACGAATTTAGTCTGTATGTTTGCTCTGCCTTTAGCTAAAGCATCATCCAAGTCGCTGGCATAGTCGTGGGCGGCTTTCTCCTGTAGGCGTATGCGTTCAGCTAACCTGTCCTCGTCGGTCATAACGCGCCAGTGAGATTTTACATTTGGCAATTCGTTCACCTCCAACACGACAGTTATAAATCAAGTATTCCGACAATTTCGGATACGGGCAACTCTACAAGTTTTGATATTTGGTCAATAGTCGCGCCGTTGCGGTACATCAGTTTGACCATATTCATTCTTTCTTCCATTATACCTTCAGTTATACCTTCAATTTTACCTTCAATTTTACCTTCGCTTCTAGCGTCGTCCAAATCGCTGGCATAGTCGTGGGCGGCTTTCTCCTGTAGGCGTATGCGTTCTTTCAATATATCGTCCGCGTTCATTACGCGCAAGTGCGATACCGCGTTTGACAATTCTATCACCTCCAGTGCTTCTATCTTTTCCAATTCCTCATATGTCGTCGCGCTTATCAATTGCGCGAAAGCTTCGAGTAGGTTTGACGTTTCCGTTATCTCCGGAACCTTTTTCAGCTCGATAAAGTGTATTGCCAGACGGTCTGTAAGCAGTTCGCCGCTTGTATTCTCGCGAAGCCTGAAAATCGAGTGAAACTCGCCGCTTTCAAAGGTATTATAGCCTAAAACGTTAATCGCTATTGTCTGCGTAAGTTCTGAATACTTCTGTCCGCTATGGAGGCTTTTTACAAACATATCAGACCAGTAGTATAATGAACGCTCCCTGAAATATGATTTATCGCCTAACTGCATTTCAATATCAATGAGCCGCCCCGCCGCCGAAACGTGTATATCTAAGCGACAGAGTTTATCGTCGTTAATTTTAGGCAGTATTTCGGGGTTATCGATTACCAAATCCGAAAATTCATTACGCGGAATATCCAAAACCGCCGACAGGAACAGCGTCAGGACATCGCGGTCCTCCACAAACAGACGTTTGAACGCTTCGTCATTAGTCAGCCTGACCTCAAGCATTGTCATAGCAGGACTGCCTTCAGCCTCTCAAGTACATCGGCGTAGCCTTCAAGCACGCCGCCTAAATCTCTGCGGAAGCGGTCTTTGTCGAGCTTCTTATTTGTTTCGGCGTCCCACAGGCGGCAGGAATCCGGCGAAATTTCGTCGCAGAGTATGAGCCGCCCGTCGCTTGTGCGGCCGAACTCCAACTTGAAATCAATCAAGCGTATACCGCACTTCGCTAACAGCGCGCTAAGCAGCTCGTTTATCCGCAACGCCTGCGAAGTCAGACGCGCAATATCGCCGTCCGAAGCTAAGCCTAAAGCGTATATATGGCTCGGAGCAAGCATAGGGTCGCCCAACGCGTCGTCTTTCAGCGAAAACTCCACAACCGTCGATTTAAGTGCCGAACCCTCCTCAACGCCGTATTTCTTAGAGAAACTCCCCGCCGCGACGTTGCGGATTATTACCTCGATAGGGATTACCGTAACCTGCCGTACAAGTACATCGGTATCGCTTAAGACTTTCAAAAGGTGAGTATCAACGTCATTTTTAGTAAGATAATCATAAAGCAGATTTGATATAGCCGCGTTCAGAACGCCCTTGCCCAGCAGCGTGTCGTGCTTCTCTCCGTTGCCCGCTGTAGCGTCATCTTTGAAGTGAATAAGATACGTATCAGGCTCGGAACCGGCAAAGACCTGTTTGGATTTCCCCTCGTATATAGGCTGCATAGCTAAACTCCCCCATACTTATTAACATATGTTGTATTATACCTCTTGCACAAGCAAAAGTCAAGTGGGATTATGACAGCTTAATAGGGTGACAGCATTTAATTTTTTGTCTCCAGTCCCTCTTGTATCGGCGAAGCCCCCTCCTTCGTCATTGCGAAGCCGCCACCGCACTTGCGGTACGTAGTAGTGAAACGCGGCGAAGCAATCCAGGGTTGACGTAGTAACAATAAGTTACGTAAGACGTATGTTAGGGCTCCGGCACTTGCCGCGGCTTCACAGCGTCACTTGACAAGCCCAGCGGATTGTGCTATACTGTCAGCTAGCATTTTCCTATTATAGAGAGAGGGTATGAAGGAGGTGAGAGTATGCCCAATATCAAGTCACAGAAAAAGCGCGACCAGCTTAACAAAATGCTGAACGAGCGCAACCGCGCTGAGCGGAGCTTCCTGCGTTCGACGCTGAAAAAGTTCGACGTAGCCGCCGCTACAAACGACCCCGTTCTTGTCGCCAGTGCGCGGAAAGCCGCTATCAAAGCTATCGATCGCGCCGCGCAAAAAGGCTTAATCCACAAAAACAACGCCGCGCACAAAAAAAGCCGCATTGACAAAACAGCCGTTAAATAGTAGGGGCGGGTTTCAAACCCGCCCTGTTGCATTGACCATTTACCCTTTGCAATAACCATATTAAATAAAACGCCATAGAGGCGCGATTTGCCGCGTTTACCGATTAGCGGAAACGGCAACGTCACTCGTAATATTTCGCCTGCGCCGTCCACATTGCCGCGTATTCGCCATCCTGCGCCAGTTTATCGTGCGGTCCGTATTGTACAATTGTGCCGTCTTTGAAAACCGCTATATTATCGCAAAATTTACAGCTTGAGAGCCTGTGCGAAATATAAATCGCCGTTTTATCGCCGATAAGTTTGTCAAAACGATTGTAAATATCGTATTCCGCCATAGGGTCAAGCGCGGCGGTGGCTCGTCGAGAACTGTTACGGGAGCGTTTTTATAAATCGCGCGGGCGAGGGCGATTTTCTGGCTCTCACCGCCGGAAAATTCTATACCGTTTTTGTCAAAACTTTTGTATACCGAGGTATTCAGTCCGGCTTCTAATTTTTCATATCTTTCGCTGAAGCCGGCTTTGTCAAGCGCGCTTATTATGTCGCCTTTATTTACAACTTTTTCGCCGACAATATTTTCACGCAGCGTAAACGCGAACAATTTATAATCCTGAAAAACTACTGATAAAAGCTCGCGGTAGCTGTCAATATCATATTCTAACACGTTAATTCCGTCGATTAAAATTTCGCCCTCCGTAGGGTCGTAAAGCCTGCACAGGAGCTTAATAAAGGTCGTTTTACCCGCGCCGTTTTGTCCTACTACCGAGAGCTTGCTCCCCGCTTCGATTTTAATTGAAACCTTGCGAAGCGAGTAATTTTCCGCACCCGGATATTTGAAAGAAACATTGCGAAATTCAATCGTATGCTTAATTTTTTCGGCTTTTTTCGTGCCGCTGCGCGCGGTATCCTCAATTTGCATAAATAAGCGATATTCGTTCATAAATTCAACGGTCCGGGCGAGAGCTATGAAATTTTCCACGATATTCCGCAAACTCGTCGCGAAGCTCACTGCCGCCGTAATCAGCATTTGAAATTCGCCGACCGTTATCGCGCGGCGCACGACCTGTATTCCGAGGTAGCCGTACAGCAGGGCTTGCTGCGCTGAATTTAAGAACGTAGTCGCCGTAGTAAATCTGTTTTGTTTTCTGTTGAATTTTCTCTGCATATACCATTCGGTATTTACGTAATAATCGCTGTGTTCGGTAATCATCGGCACGGCGTTATAAGTTCTAATATCTTTTCCGTATTTGAAATCTTTCAGATTCCAGTTGTAGTAACCGAATTTGCGGTTTAATTCGATTAAATCTTTATAAAATTGCACGCTTCCCTTTGACAAATTCGATACTACGACCATATTTATAATCGTAATCGCGACTAAAATCGCGAGCAAAAGCGGCGACAAACGTCCGACGACATAGAGCGTTCCGGCAAAGGTAATCACCGCCGAAATCAGCGCGGTTATAACGCCTGTCATAACGTACAGAGTGCCGTAAGTGTTGTCCGTGCCGCCTCTTTCGGCTTTTTGCCGCCGGGCGAGAATTTCCGCGTTTTCAGTGTGCGCGAAATCCATTCGCATACATTTTTCTCCGAGCATTTCGTAGAACAGATTGTCGAATTTAACGCGGTATTTATCATTCAAAAAAGTGAATAAATTATTGGCTCCCGCTGCCGCGAGATTTAACAGCACAAGCACGGAAATTAGCAGCGCGAGTATATTAACATCGCGCTCGCCGAGCAGTTGGTCAATGATTAGTTTCGGTATAAAAATATTGATAAAAGGCGTAAAACCCTTGACAATTATTTCGAGAATTGTTGAAAGAAAATAGCTTTTATCCCGCTTCCAGGCTATGCCGTAAAAATAGCGCAGACAGGGGAAAATGTTTTTGAATTGTTTCGAAATTTTGACTTCGTTATCCATTTATATGGCCTCGCTTTCCGGGTTATCCCGATAATATTGCGCCTGAATATTAAATAATTCCGCATATTTCCCGCCGCCGGCTAATAACTGCGTGTGCGTACCGCACTCCGCAATTCCGCCCTGGTCGAAAAGAACAATTCTGTCGCAAAACTGCGTACTCGCGAGCCTGTGAGAAATGTAAATCGCGGTTTTTCCTTTGCAGAGTTCGTCAAAATTGAGATACAGCCGCTCCTCCGCAAGGGCGTCAAGCGCGGCGGTAGGCTCGTCCAGAACTATGAACGGGGCGTCCTTATAAAGCGCGCGGGCTAGTGCCAATTTCTGCATTTCGCCGCCTGAAAATTCCACGCCCTCAAGGTCTAAATTCTTCATCATCGGCGTGTCAATTCCCTTTTTCAGTGTTGCGATTTTGTCTTGCAAACCCGCTAATTCGATGGTTTCTTTTACCCGCTGCATATTTGTTTTGTCATATTTTTCAAGCGAAATATTTTCCGCAACGCTGAACGCAAAAGTGTAAATTTCCTGAAATACCGCCCCGAATAATTTATAATATTCATCGCGGCTGTATGTCTGCACGTCCGTTCCGTTCATAAGTATCCGCCCGCTTTCGGGTTTATATAAACGCATTAAAAGTTTTACAAATGTTGATTTTCCAGCTCCGTTCAGACCCACAATCGCAAGTTTTTCGCGCAGATTTATCTTGAAACTGACGTTTTTCAGCGCGTATTGCTCGCTTCCGGGGTATTTGAACGAAACGTTTTCAAATTCAATTTCCGCGCCCTTATCGCGTATGGATTCAGGCGGTTTTGCGCCTGTCGGCGGGGTGTCAATTAAATCGTCATATTCGCGGTAATCGTTAATCACCGCGCTTTGCTGTTGCAAATCTACAAAGCCCTGCACGATTTCTTTCATCGCGGCTGAAAATGTCGCCATTGATGCGACGTACATCAGAAAACTTCCGATATTTATCGCGCCCGCAATGACCTTGTAGCACATCCAGGCGTAGACGGCGGCCTCCTGAATTCCCGTCAGAACCGCGCCGATATTGCTGTTAAAAAGCTCTATTTTGAATATCTTTTTGCTACCGGAAAAGTCAGTTTCTTTAGCCTCTTTGAATTTTCCGAGAATGAAATTTTTGAAACCGAAAATGCGAATATCCTTGCCGTATGTAAAATCAGTCGTCATATTTTGCAAATACTCAATTTTGCGGTTGTTGGGCGCGAGTTCGTCCTGAATTTGCTTTGTTTTTATCCGCGCGCGGTCGGACATTATAGATGTTATCGTAACAATTACAGCGGCAATCAGCAACAGCCAGTAGCCCGTTACAATCACAACCGAAATCGTCCCGATTAAGGTCAGCAGGGAGCGGAACATTGTCAGAACCTGCCGCGACATTCCCTCTAAACCGGAATAATTGCCGTAAAAAGCGCGTTCGGCTTTTGCGTGTTTATCAAGAATTTCAGGGTTTTCCAGATTTTCAAAATCCATTGTCATAGATTTCAAATTCTGCCGCTGGTGAAATTTAATTCTCAGCGCGATAAAGCGTATTGACATCGAGCCGCTTGGGATTGCGCCGAAACCGTAAGAAATTCCGGTAATTCCGTTCGTGATAAATAGCATAACGCCGAATAAAATAGCGAGAAAAATCACGCGTTCCGTGCGTCCCCCGATAGTTAATTCGTCGATAATAAGCTTTGGAAATACTATAGGAACCATATTTCCGAGCGCGGTGGAAACGCCGTTCATCGCTATCCACGTGAGCAGCGTTCTGTCAAATTCGCGGATACTTTTTAGCATCCATACAAAATTCTGCGCCAGCGAATATTTAAGTTTCGGTTTTGCCGCCATTTTATTTCTCCCTCGTAATTTGATACCGCGATTTTACAATATAATTTTCAAATTGTCAATATCAATTACGAGGGAAATACCGAACGGTAACTTTCAGCTACCGAACTGTAGTCGCGGCAAATGACGCGCAATTGCGCAGCCGTATCAGCAGGCGAAATTCACTGCCGTTACATTCAAAATTCATAAGTCCTTTGTATTTTTCCGAGCTTTGCCGGATTGATTCAAGCCCTATTCCGTGCGAGGATTTATCCGCTTTTGTCGTCTCCGGAAATTTGCCGTTTTCCAAATTAACAGGCGGCGAGGAATTTGTAATATTTATAAATAAATATCCACACTCCGTTTTCAGTGTTAATTTAATGTATCGGTTCTTTTCAAGCGCTTGACAGGCTTCGATAGCGTTATCCAGCGCGTTTACCAGTATATTATTCAAATGCACCGGGTTAATCTCCAGTTTTTCAAGCGGCGTTGAAATAAACTCAAAATCTATATTTTTTTCAATTGAACTGCATTTTTTGTAGGCAATAAGCGCGTCGGTACTCGAAAATCCTATCACAGACGTTTCAAGAACCGGCGTAATATCATCGCTGAATTGGTCTAAATATTCTAAGGCTTCGGCGTTATTATCCCTCTGCGCCATTTCCCGTATTATCGCTAACTGTCCGTTAAAATCGTGCTTCATCTTTCTTATTTCCAGCTGGTGTATTTCCATCAGTTCGAATTGTTTTTCATTCTGCTCAAGCTGCGCCTGTAGGATTTTTGTCCGCGTTTGTTCAAAAGCGTGTTCCTGAAACCGTTCAAAAACGAAAAATATTAACACAGGCATCGAACATACGCAAAATTCAAGAAAAATGTGCATTAGCGACAGCCCGACCTCGCTCCGCAAAATCGTTATCAGCTCCGCGTAGCCCATAAATATGCAAATCGCCACAAACAACAGCAATAAACCATAACGACGCGGCGAAATTATCGCATTTTCTTTCTTGCGCCGGAATGTCACGACCCGGACTGACAGCAGATAATACGCCAATGAAAAACCCGCGCAGACAAAATATAAGACGCTGTTATCCGCTACTTCAGTGAAATTATAGCCCGTGAAATACGACGCAATCACCGTCACGAGCGGCTCCGGAATTATCTGGAACGCCATTCCCAGGCAGCCGATAAATATCCGCTTTAACAGCGGCTCGCCGTAAAAACAGCAAGCTATTAAAAGCGGAAACCCTAAATTATAAATAGTTCTGAATAAAATATTGCCGTAAAATAAAGTAAGCAGAATATTGGAAATTATGTAAAAAACGTAGGCGAGTACAAAAAGCGGCTTATTCCGGCAATTTTCGCCCAAAAATACCTTGTAAAAATACACTATAGCCAAAGTATCAAATATCGTGATACAGGAATGAAATAATATTACAAATTCAAAGCGCATTGATTTCTCCAATCATATAATTCAAATAGGCGGATTTTAACGCTTCGCCCTTGCCTTTTTTCCTTGAAAGCGGAATTTTAATTTCTTTATTTCCGTTGTCTAAATAAACAGTCTTAAAATCGTGGGCGGAGTAATATCTGAGGTTAATTAAATAGGATTTATGACAGCAGTATAAACCCTGATTTTTATAGTTTTCTTCGATTTCACGCAACGTCAGGCGGGCGGGAATGTTGTAACAGCCTCCGCGCGTGTTTATCATCAAATGGTGGTCGCTCATAGTGATATAAAAAATATTTTTGAAAGGGATTTTTATATCTTTTCCCTTATCGGTAAATTCAAAACGGCAGAGCGCGTCAATCCGCGCTTTGTAGGCGCGGATAGCGTCGTCAAACGCGTCCTGCGACGACTTTTTCGAAATTAGCAGTGCGGGGTATTTTTCGTCAATCAGCGGCTGATAATTCATATGTGACGATACGAATATTACCCCGGCTTCAGTGCCTTGCGGTAATTTATTGCACAGCTCAATCCCGCTTAAGCCCGGCATATCAATATCGAGAAATATGTATTCAAATTTTTCGCAATTTCTCGATTTTTCGCAGTTTTCCAAATCTTCCAGCAAACGCTGTCCCTGCTGATAGCGCAGAACCGTAACGTTCCCGCGCCATAGCGAACAGTTCAAAACGAGCGTTTTAAGCCGCTCGAGATGTATTATTTCATCATCGCAAATCGCAATCCTCATATTAAAATCCTCATAGCGTTTTCTTCTATAACGCGGTAACGCAAAAAGCGTCCGCCGAAAAATCGGCGAACGCTATATTTGTCGCAAAATTGCTTAAGGCAAAATGGCGGGCAAAATACGTACCGATAATTTACTATTTTCAGATAAAGTTAGCCATATAACG
>JAISLB010000157.1 GCA_031260685.1 Oscillospiraceae bacterium
TGACGGCGACTTTGTTGATTGTACTCGCGGGTATTGTCGCGTACTCAATCTCTATCTATTCGTACTATTACAGCGGAATGGAAGCGGGGCTTCGAATGAAAGCCAAAACCGCTACGGACATTTTCGCGAACTATATCACTAAAACCTATGCCGAATATTACCAGTCGGCGTATCGCTATACTGAACGTTTTGACGAACGGGACAAGCTCGAACTGCAATTTATCAGTACTGCGGGGCGCGTTGAGGTCTCGACCTATGGTATAACCGCGGGGAGCCGTCCCGGAACCCCTGACATCGGAGTGGCTCAGGAAACTCACACGATTGCGCTGTGGCACGGGCGGAATCCGTCCACCGGTGAGCGTATAATTTCTGTCACAAGCCCTATGCTGTATTCCGACGGACGTATGGTCGGAATGATGCGCTATGTGTCGAGTATGCAGCGGGTTGACCACCTGGTACTGCTGAATATTTTCGCCGCGAGCGGTATCGGAGCCGCGATACTCGCGTTAATGGCGGGCGCGAGCCTGTTCTTTATCCGTTCGATTATCGCTCCGATACAGGAAGTTACGAGTATGACGCGGGCTATCGCGGACGGAGGTTACGGAGCGCAAATCGAAAACAAATACGACGATGAAATCGGCGAAATGGTTAACTCTATCAATGAGATGTCTATGAAGATTAGCCAGTCGGAAAAGATGAAAACCGAGTTCATATCGTCAGTTTCTCACGAGCTTCGGACCCCGCTTACCGCTATTGCCGGCTGGGGCGAGACGCTTCTATACGGCGAGGGTTTGAGCGAAGATTCCAAGCGCGGGCTGCATATAATCCTAAAAGAAGCGCGGCGGCTTGCGACTATGGTTGAGGAACTGCTGGACTTCACGCGGATTGAGGACGGCAAGTTCACGGTACGCCTTGAGCCCTGCGATGTTGAGATAGTTCTTGAGGACGCTGTGGCTACATACGCCGAAGTGTTTCGTCAGGACGGACTGAAACTAAGCTATGAACCTCTCGAGGAGCCGCTGGCGGAGATTCCCGGGGACCCGGTGCGGCTGAAACAGGTGTTTTTGAATATTCTCGACAACGCCGCTAAGTACGGACGTGAGGGCAAAATGATAGAGATAGCGACGGGCGTAGTAAGCGACGGCGCGAAAGAATGGGTCTGTATCGCAATAAGAGATTACGGACCGGGAATCCCCGAGGATGACCTCGAACAGGTAAAACTCAAATTCTATAAAGGTTCCTCGAAAGAACGCGGAAGCGGTATCGGACTGGCGGTCTGCGACGAAATCGTCCGGCGTCACAGCGGGCGGCTGACGCTCGAGAACGCGATAGGCGGCGGAGTGGAAGTGACGGTTCTGCTGCCGAAACCGTCAAGTGTACGAAAAAATGAGCCGCAAAGGTAGGTGAAATAGGATAAAAATGTAAAAAGTACTTTTTTCTCCGAAAAGTGCTTGACATTTTTGGAGAATGGTGCTATAATACTTGAAAAGGTAGGTGAAGGGCTTGGAAGAGGTCTTTGAAAAAGTTGGCACGGAAGTCGTGTTTGACTTTGAACTGTTCGGAAACCAAATCATTATCAACAACACGGAGTTTATAACGGTCTTGGTGACGTTCGCGCTTATCATTTTAGCGGCGCTCCTGAAACGTAAGCTAAAGCCCGATAATCCCGGCAAGATTCAGGTCTGCGTAGAGTGGCTTGTGGAAATAGTCAATAACCTTTGCAAAACCTCCGCCGGACATCACGGAAAGGTTTTTGTACCGTATATCGGGACACTTCTCGTGTACCTTTCAGCCGCAAATATCATCGCGCTGCTGAACTTTATCCCGGGTTTACATATTTATCCGCCGACGAAAGACATCAACGTTACGGCTACGTTTGCGATTATCACGATAATTGTAGTCATAGTCGCGGGTTTGCGTGTCAAGGGACTGAAAGGCTGGGCTAAGACGTTCATTGACCCGATGCCGGTTGTGGCTCCGTTCAAGTTGTTGGAGTATATTACAAAGCCGCTGTCACTCGCGCTTCGGTTGTTCGGTAATATCTTTGCAAGCTTCATAATAATGGAAATGATATTCTCGGTGGTACCGATACCGTTTCTGTCAAGCCCGTTTTCGGCGTATTTCGACATATTCGACGGGATACTGCAAGCGTTTATCTTTACGTATTTGACAATCGTCTACATAGGCGAAGCGGTGGAATAATCAACCAAAACAACTAAAACATAAAAATATTTGGAGGAAAAGCAATGAATTTAGCAGCAATCGGTGCAGCAGTCGCTGTACTGTCCGCAATCGGCGCGGCAATCGGAATCGGAATGGCAGCCAAAGGCGGTACCGAGGGTATAGCCCGTCAACCCGAAAAAGCGGGAGATATCCGCAGCTTGGCGTTCCTAGGAATGGTACTATGCGAGGCCTGCGCAATCTACGGCTTACTTATCGGCATCCTGCTTTTCACAAAAGCGTAAACCCTGAGAACGAGAGGGCAAAACTATGAACTTGTTCGATTTTAACGTCCGAGAGTGCATTTTCGTTGCGCTCAACTTAGCTGTCCTTATCTTTGCGCTGAACAAACTGCTCTGGAAACCCGTTAACAAAATTCTCTCCGAACGTCAAACGCGGCTTTCGGCGGCTCAGGCGGACGCTGAAGAAGCCCGCGAGTTGTCGCGCCGTTTGGAACAGGGGAGAGCGGAGTACAACGAGAAGTTTGAGCAGCGGATGCTCGACGACATCAAGGACGCTCGTACCCGCGCAGGTCACGAATATGACCGTATCGTCACCGAAGCTGAGGACAAAGCGCAGATGATTCTCAACGCCGCTCAAATGCAGGCACAGCGTGAGCGTGAAGCTACGCTCCTTGCGGCGCGTTCCGAAATCGTTACCGCCGCCGAAGATTTGGCTACGGCGCTCCTTGGCGAAAATCTCGACAAAGATAAGAATACGCGGCTTGTCGAGCGTTTCCTCAATCGCGGAGAAGTGGGGGCGGCATAAATGAGTACTGCTGAAACCTCTTTCGCGGACGCGCTGTTCCTCGCCTGTCAGCTTAATACCAAAGGCAACAAGAAAACTGCTACCGGCGAAGAATACCGGCAAGTCCTGTCGGAGCTGAAAGCCGCGGAAAAAATCATTGCGCAATTCAGCAAAGTGTTTCATAACCCCTGCATTTCCTCCGCGAAGCTCAAGAGCTTCTTAGAGGTTTTCGAGGGGCAGCTGTCGCGGGTTCCGCTCGAGTTCTTGTATATACTCGCGCTGAAACGCCGGCTGAAACTTTTGCCGGGAATATGCGAAAAGTTTGAGACCTTGCTAATCCGCGAAACCGGACTTAACGGCGATGGTGAACTTCATGTGAAACTGACGTTCCCCTATGAGCCGGAGAACGCGCTAATCGAGAAAATGCGGGAGTCGCTCCCGAAATCCGGTCTCTATCCGGAAAGCGCAAAGCCGTATGTAAAGTTTCAGGTCGCTGTTGACCCGAGCTTAATCGCGGGTTTTGTGGCGGAAGCAAACGGGCTGATACTCGACGTTTCCCTGCTCCGTAAGCTTTCTAAGAGACGCTAGAAACAAGCCGCGCTGATTTGCTTTGCGAATCAGAAGCAAACCAAAAAAAGTAGGTGAGTAATTTGTCTGTCAACGCAGGAGAAATCAGCAGGCTTCTGACTGAACGTATAGGAAAGAGCGAATTGACCGCGGACCGCTCGGAGGTTGGCTCCGTCATCCAAGTCGGCGACGGAATAGCCCGGGTTTACGGACTCGAAAATTGTATGAGCGGCGAGCTCCTCGAGTTTGAGGGCGGCGACATCGGTATGGCGCTCAACCTCGAAGAGGACAACGTCGGCGTAGTTCTTTTCACTGACGGCGAAAACGTCAAAGAGGGTACGGTGGTTCGGCGGACGGGGAAAAATATGGAAGTCCCGGTAGGGCCGAATCTGCTCGGGAGGGTTGTTACCCCGCTTGCGATTCCGCTCGACGAGGGCGGTGAGATAACCTCCGACCATACGCGCCCCGTTGAGGCGATAGCTTCGGGAGTTACCGCGCGTCAGCCTGTCAAGGTGCCGCTCCAAACGGGAATTATGTCTATCGACTCGATGATACCAATCGGGCGCGGACAGCGGCAGCTTATAATCGGCGACCGCCAGACGGGTAAGACGGCTATTGCCGTTGACGCCATAATAAACCAGCGCGACAAAGGCGTTATATGTATTTATGTGGCAATCGGGCAAAAAGCTTCGGTAGTCGCGAATATTGTCACCACGCTGAAACGTCACAACGCTATGGACAATACAATTGTAGTTGTCTCGACAGCGAGTGACGCCGCTCCGCTTCAGTATTTGGCTCCGTACAGCGCTTGCGCTATGGCGGAAGAATTTATGTATAACGAACATAAAGACGTGCTGATAGTCTACGACGATTTGTCGAAGCACGCCGTAGCTTACCGCGCGATGTCGCTGCTTTTGAAGCGTCCCCCCGGACGTGAGGCTTATCCCGGCGATGTATTTTATCTCCATTCCCGCTTGCTCGAAAGAGCCGCGCGCTTGAGCGATGAAATGGGCGGCGGGTCGATTACCGCGCTCCCGATAATTGAAACGCTTGCGGGCGATATCTCGGCGTATATCCCTACGAATGTTATATCCATTACGGACGGTCAAATATTCTTGGAATCCGAGCTGTTTTTCTCCGGCTTCCGTCCCGCGGTAAACGTCGGACTCTCGGTTTCGCGTGTCGGCGGTTCCGCACAGACGAAAGCGATGAAGAAGGTTGCGGCTTCCCTTCGCGTGGAACTCGCGCAATACCGCGAACTGCAGGTTTTCTCGCAGTTAGGCTCCGATTTGGACGCGAATACACAGTCGCGTCTGACAAAGGGCGCGAGATTGATGGACGTTTTGAAGCAGCCTCAATACTCCCCGATGACCTTGGAGGAGCAAGTTGTATTGCTTTACAGCGCAAAGAACAGCTACCTTATGAATATACCGTTTTTCGATGTTGCGCGCTTTAACCGTACTTTGCTGACGCTGATAAGCGAAAAGCACGCGGAGATTTTTGACGCTATACGCGAAACTAACGATTTCAGCGACGAGACAGAGGCAAAGCTGAAAGCTGTTCTGGAAGCTTTCACTGCGGACTTTAAGCCGTCGTCAAATATCTAGACAGC
This sequence comes from Oscillospiraceae bacterium, assembly GCA_031260685.1. Lineage (GTDB taxonomy): Bacteria > Bacillota > Clostridia > Oscillospirales > Oscillospiraceae > JAISJH01. Next base: position 5,147 of record JAISLB010000157.1, read on the forward strand.
GGATATTGCTCCGCGGTTTGCTTGGCTCTTGTTTTGAGCGCCATATACTGATTGCGCAGCCGCGCGGAGCTACCTACATTCAAAGAATACGCGGTTCGTGTCCGAACTTATGTCAATTGTCAATTGTACGTTGCCAATTGTAAAGCCGCTTTTGAGGTCAAACATATGTCAATGAACAATACCGGCGAAATCAAAGCCCGGATGAAGAGTATCCGGCAGACTGTGCAAATCGCCAACGCGCAGAAGCTCATAGCGGCTTCGCGAATAGGCAAGGCGCAGAAAATGCTCGCCGATTCTAAACCGTACCACGATAATATACGTCAGACCATTGCGGAATTGCTTGCGCTTCATCCTGAAGTGCTGACGCCTTTCGTCGGGGATAACTGGAAAACTTCGCTGAGACCCGGATTTTTGGTTTTATCGTCCGATACGGGGCTTGCGGGGGGCTATAACAGTAACCTCGTTAAGTTCAGCGAACAGGAACTCACTGCTAACGCTTATAAGCCCGTGACGGTTCTCGTTCAGGGACATCTCGGACGAGACGCGCTGCTGCGGAAAGGTTTGCCGGTTGACACGACGAAGCAATGGCGCGTAAGCGTACCGTCAATGCGCGACGCCGGTGAAATTTCAAAGTTTATACTGTCGCTTTTTGAGAACCATACGATAGACGGCTTCGGGATAATCTATACTAAATATTACTCAGCTGCGAAGCTCGAGCCTGTTCGCGAGAAGCTGTTCCCGCTGCCGCCCGAATCTTTCGGAGACGCGGGTATTATCCACAGCGATGTAAGCTTTGAGCCGTCTCCCGAGGCGGTAATGGAAATGCTTATCCCCAAATATATCAAGGGCTTTATATATGGCTGCTTAATCCACTCGTGGACGAGCGAACTCGCTTCGCGTGTTACCGCGATGGATAACGCGATACGCAACGGGCGCGAAATGCTCGACAAGCTCAATCTCGCGTATAACAGAGCGCGTCAGGCGGCAATAACGCAGGAAATAACCGAGATAGTTGCCGGAGCAAACGCGCTGGCGGAATAAATGGAGGACGACAATATGGCGGAAAATTACGGTTACGTCGTACAAATTATCGGACCTGTACTTGACGTACGCTTCGAGGAAACGCTCCCGAGGCTGTACAACGCCGTGACAATAGATATGCCCAACGGCGGAAACGTAACGGCGGAGGTTTTGCAGCATATCGGCAACGAAACCGTGCGCTGCGTTTCTATGAATTCTACCGACGGACTGACACGCGGGGCGAAAGCTCTCGACACCGGCGCTCCGATAAAGGTTCCCGTAGGCGATGAGGTTCTCGGACGCGTTTGGAACGTACTGGGTAAGCCTGTGGACGGCGGAGAAGAAGGCAAGGGCGAACGCTGGTCAATTCACCGCGACCCGCCTCCTTTCAATGAGCAGACGGGCGCCGTCGAAATCCTCGAAACCGGCATTAAGGTCATTGACCTGATGGCTCCGTACGCCAAAGGCGGTAAAATCGGACTGTTCGGGGGAGCCGGAGTCGGTAAAACCGTTCTCATAATGGAGCTTATCCGCAATGTCGCTACGGAACTCGGCGGTAACTCCGTTTTTACGGGCGTTGGCGAACGTACCCGCGAGGGCAACGACCTTTGGCTCGATATGAAAGAATCCGGCGTTATAGCTAAAACCGCAATGGTTTTCGGACAAATGAACGAGCCACCCGGCTCCCGTATGCGCGTGGCTCTTTCGGGGCTGACAATGGCTGAATACTTCCGCGATAGTATGGGGCAGAACGTTCTGCTATTTATAGATAACATTTTCCGCTTTACGCAGGCAGGTTCGGAGATTTCCGCGCTGCTTGGGCGTATTCCCTCCGCGGTTGGTTATCAGCCGACGCTGGCGAACGAAATGGGCGCGCTTCAGGAGCGTATTACGTCTACGCGGAGAGGTTCGATTACCTCCGTTCAGGCGGTTTACGTTCCCGCGGACGACTTGACTGACCCGGCTCCCGCGACTACTTTCGCTCACCATGATTCTACGACCACTCTCTCGCGAAGCATTGTAGAAATGGGAATTTACCCCGCGGTTGACCCGCTTGAATCCTCCTCGCGTATTCTTACGCCTGAGATTGTCGGTGAAATCCACTACCGTACCGCGCGGCGCGTCCAGGAAGTTTTACAGCGTTACAAGGAATTGCAGGATATCATCGCAATCCTCGGAATGGAGGAGCTGTCTGACAGCGATAAGATAATAGTTCGCCGCGCCCGAAAGATACAGCGCTTTATGTCGCAGCCGTTCCACGTGGCGGAATCGTACACGGGTTATATTGGCAAGTACGTACCATTGGCTGATACGATACGGAGCTTCCGCGAGATTCTTGACGGTAAGCTCGACGAGGTTTCCGAGGACGCTTTCTTTATGAAAGGCTCGATAGAGGAAGTTTACGAAGCTGCGGGACTCCCGGTACCCGCAAGGGATTAGCCTATGAATACTTTCAAACTGAAAATACGCACCCCGGAGCGCAGCGCTTACGAGGGAGACGCGGAAGAGATAATTTTCAGCACTCCCGAAGGTCGTATCGGAATAATGGCGAACCATATGCCGATAATTACCGCCGTTGCCGAAAACACCGTCGAACTCAAATGCGACGGAGTTATGCGTACCGCCGCGATAGGGCAGGGGATATGCAAAGTATTCCGCAACGAAGTCGAATTCGACGTAAGCTCAATGGAATGGGCGGACGAAATAGACGAAGTACGCGCTAAGGAAGCTTACGAACGTGCGGCGATACGTATGAAAGAGCAAGCCGACCGCTTAGAACACGTGCGCAATCAGGCGAGTATGGCAAGAGCCTTAGCCCGCTTGAAAGCTGTTAACGTACAGCACCTGTAAAAACTGAAAAATCAACAGCGGGCGAGCATTGCTCGCTCGCTGTTTCGATATCAACTGAACAGAAAGGCAAAGCGCTATGATAAAGACGAAAATCGTTTGCACATTAGGTCCCGGCTGTGACGATGAGGGAATACTCCGCGCCCTTATCACGGGAGGTATGGATGCAGCCCGAATGAATTTTTCTCACGGAACTCACGAGGAGCAAGCCAAACGCTTGGAACGTTTCCGCAGAATCTGCGTTGAGGAGAATCAAGCGATACCTGTAATCCTCGACACTAAGGGACCCGAAATACGGCTCGGAGTGTTCCCGGGCGGCGAAGTTAGGGTTCATAAGGGCGATGAGTACGTCATCACCACTGAGGAAGTTCCCTGCGATGCTTCCCGCGCTTGTGTCAGTTATAAGGGGCTTCCGCAAGATACTAAGGTCGGCGATACGATTCTCATTGACGACGGTCACGTAGCTATGGAGGTAATAGCCAACGACGGTACGGAGCTTCGCTGTATAGTTAAGAACGAGGGGGAACTGTCATCGCGAAAAAGTCTCAATCTGCCGGGAATTGAGGTGCGGCTTCCGGCGTTGGGAGAGCGTGACCGGGACGATTTGCAGTTCGGAATTATTCACGGAGTGGATTACGTAGCGGCTTCGTTTATCCGCAAAAAATCTGACGTTGAGGAAATCCGCGCCTTTCTCAAAGCTAACGGCGGCTCGAATATTCACATTATCGCTAAGATAGAATCGCGGGAGGGACTGGACAATATCGAGGCGATAGTACACTCCGCGGACGGAATAATGGTTGCCCGCGGAGACCTCGGCGTGGAAATCCCGCTGGAAGAGGTTCCGGCTGCTCAAAAGCGAATGATACAGCTTTGCCGCGAATGGGGAAAGCCCGTTATTACGGCAACGCAAATGCTGGACAGTATGATACAGTCCCCGCGTCCTACTCGCGCCGAGGTAACGGACGTCGCTAATGCCGTATACGACGGTACGAGCGCGGTAATGCTCTCGGGGGAGACGGCTTCCGGCAAGTACCCCGTTGAAGCCGTAGAGACAATGCGGCGGATAGCGAAAAAAGCCGAAGAGAGCTTAAAAAACTACGGCGCGCAGCGCGTCTCGAACGTTCTCAGCGTAGATGATGTGACGGAGTCGATAGCTCACGCGACTTGCAGCGTTGCGCGGGATTTGTCTGCCGCGGCTATAATCGTCGTAACCGCCAAAGGGTTCAGCGCACGTCAGATTGCCTGCCGCCGTCCCGATTGCTTGATAATCGGCGCGACTTTCGATGAGGAGACGTACTATCGTCAGCGGCTCTACTGGGGAGTTACCCCTGTATTGTGTAAGCTTGCGAAGACGGGCGAAGAACTCTTTGCGGAGGCTGTAGCCGCGGCAAAAGAAAGCGCACTGATAAAAGACGGAGACCTGCTGGTGATTACGGCGGGCTTACCTCTTGGAGTGAGCGGGACGACGAATATGCTGCGGGTCGTAATCGCCTGACAGATTTCAATCGAAGCCGCCCGTTGACAAAAGCCGCCTGAACTGGTATAATGATAACAATCAACCGAATAACGAGCTGACAGGAGGACGACACTATGAACCGACGCATACCGTATGTCCCGAACGAGTTGAAAATCATCGGCGAACTTCCGGGGTTTTTCGCACCGCCGCAGCCGCTTCGCGACTATCCCGTTTCCGCCCGTGAGAATGTCGCGGCGATGTACTTCGACAAACACCCGTATTGGCTCCCGCTCCCTGCCGATTCCGCTATGATGATACCTAACCTCTACAACGAACTATTAGGGCGCGGAGGTCCCGCCGGAACTGTGGACGCGTTCGGCATAGAGTGGGAGTGGGTAGAATCCGCGGGAGGCTCGATAGTTCACCCCGGTGAGCCTTTCCTCGCTGACGCTAACGAATGGAAAGACAAAATCAAAATCCCCGACATTGACGCGTGGGACTGGGCAGCGGAAGCTGAAAAAACTAAGCTCGACCAGCGCGTTTCGAATCAGGTGTCTTTCGTAAACGGATTTTGGTTTGAGCGGCTGATATCCTTTATGGATTTCGCTCCGGCTGCTATGGCACTGCTTGACGATGACCAGATTCCCGCGGTTCACGAACTTTTCGCGGCTATGACGGAACTCGGCTGTAAGCTCGTGGATAAGTTCTGCGAGTATTGGCCCGCGCTTGACGGCTTTAATATTCACGACGACTG
>JAISLB010000002.1 GCA_031260685.1 Oscillospiraceae bacterium
CAAGAGCGCATTGAGATACTTAGCGCAGATTTCACGCGCAATTTCCACCTCTCCGCCCTCATACAGTCCGAGCAAAATTAGTATTTGCGTAGGCGCGATTACGGGACCGCGCGTGAACGAACGCATCATAAGCTGCGGGCTTTGCAGATTTTCCGTTGCCATACCAAAGTCTGTCAGAAATTCCGTCGGGTCGGACGCCCTCAAAGCGAGCTTGTGTAGAACTTCTTTCGGCAGCAAGCTCCCGAGCATTGCCGGCTGTAACATCGCAAGCGAGCCGCAAGCGTAATATTCGCCTGTAGTCGTGAGCTTTGCGCGGAATTTTTCTCCGTCCCACAATTCGTCAGTAAGGTACGCGAGAACGCGCTTAGCTTCAGCTGCCCAGTGTTCCGCGGCGTTAGTATCACCGAGTTTCGCTGCAAGACGCGAACAGGCTTCGCAGAGTTTTACTATATACGCCTGCAGGTCGGGCGTTTGAATAGGCAGTCCCCCGTCGAACAGCGCGGATTCGTCGTAACCGCTCTCGTTCACGTGATAGTATGCCGGAAAGCCGGTTCTAGCGTGGTCGTGATGCGTAAACCAAAACCGCGTAAATTTTGTCAGCTTATCGTATGCGTGAGCGAAATCATTTTCGGTTAAGCAGGAAACGTCAAAATTATCCAGTATATAGCAACACGCAAAGCCATAAAGCGGCGGCTTAGTCGAAAGCCACACATACTGGTTTAAGTCGCTGATGTTATCGGGTACTCCTCCGGCGCTATCCTGATAATCGAAAAATGAGAGCAATAACCTCCACGCTTCGGACGCATTTTCACTCGTTGCAATCGCGTGGTAACACTGCTGCCAGCCGAAAGCGCGATTAAGATAGAGCTTATGCATATAGACAACTGTATCTCGCAAACCACCGTGACCGCCCTCCGGTCCTAAGCGCGAACTCCACACTAACCACATAGCCTGCTCCGCCATATCGCGGTACTGGAGCGGTACCTGCGGATAATTTGCGCAGAACTGCTCAAACTTAGCGAGAGTCTGTGCATACGCTTCATCAAATGGCAGATATGCTTTCTTCGCAGTGATATTCGTATAATATTCGTGGATTGCCCACTCACCGGGAATATCACCCTCCGGTGAAAGCTCAATATCCATTGGAAACGGTGAAACCTGACGGAAATTCCACTTTGCGTTGTTAGTCATTTTCCCCGCGATATGCTTGAATAGTAATTTTCCGAGCAAATTGAAACCTAATTCGACTTCGCCTATTGCGCGTTCAACTCCGCCCTCGTGCATTTCCGGCTCGAAGTGAATTTTTAGAGTTATACCTTTTACCCGAACACGCATAATATCGGACGTTTCATAGGTGAATTCTGCCGACCCGAATTTAGTGCTGACTGTTAGCTTCGCAGCGTCACACTCGTAGATAAACGGAAGTTCCTCACCATTATATAATAGTGAAATACTGAGCAACTTAGAGCGCTGAAGGCTCCCTCCCTCCGAGCGGCAAATCGTAAAATACAGCTTTTTATCTTCAAAGTCCTGATATATTGACAGAAACGCACCTTCAGAGCTAAACGGTAAACGCTCAAGATTGAATTGTCGGTTTGTTCCAAAAAGTATGTTAGTCATTTTTCGCCTCCTCTTCGTACAGTAGCGAACCCAGTACCATAAATACTGCCGCGCCCCACGAGCAGTACCCACCGGGAATAATAGGACTATTCCCGCCGCTGAGAACAGGTTTTGTACCCTCGGGAACAGGCGGAGGATTTTCTTGCTTCGGGCTTGGCATAATCACCTGCGGTCCTATCTCCGGTGCTAACGTGAACCAGTTCTCAATTGCTTTCAGCGCGACATCTTTGCGTCCCGCGTTATATAACCCGACGTTAATCATTAGCTGAACGGGGGCAAGTAACGTACCGAGCATAAACGCTCCGTTTGCCACATCGTAGCATTCGCTCTGCATATTCTCCGAGGATATACCTTTAGGCGTGAGAAACTTTGTCGTGTCACCTACTGCGTCCGCAATTTTGTCAATTATCTCTTTCGGCAGCCGTTTGCCGAGAATTATCGGTTGATAAACGGCTATGCTGTCTGTATCAACTATCTCGTGAGTGCCGTCCAGACGGCAGACGAATTTTTCACCGTTCCAGAATATTGTAATCAATCTGTCAAGCATAACAGCTGAACGTATAAGCCACATATCTCCTTCTCGCTTTTTGCCGAGTTTCAAAGCAAACTTCCATTAGCAATACTAAAAACGCCGCAATGTAGGGTGTTTCCACAGGGATACCTCTGCTGAAAATTGACGCGTCGTCCCAACCGCTTTCGTCTCCGTGAACATAGCCAATTAGCCCGTCGCCGTCCTTATCGCGGAACTTGAACCACCAACCGACCCATTTGCACATCGGTTCGTATAGTAGCTCACAGTGTTCACGGGTAAGTCCGTCCATACCGCCGATACGGTCAAGTATGTAGCTTATCGCAAAGCCCTGGAACGGCGGCTTCGGGGCAAGCATTGTACAATATTTGTCGCTTGCTCCGTCGGGTAGCTGTCCGTATTCGTCCTGCAGCGTAAACATAGAATTCAGCAAACCTACTGCGGTGTCAATATCCTGCCACAGTGCCATAGCTTGGTAACTTTGCTGCCAGCCCATTGCGCGCATCAATGGACCCGTCCGCATCATATACACCATCGGCACTTTTAACATTCCCTGCGGTGCAACAAAGTTAACCCAGATTACGTACGCCGCGAACTCGCGCACCTGCGCATACCGAGTTGGAACTTGCGGATATTTTTCGAGAAATTCCCGGAAGTCGGATAGGTTGTCGGTAACGCAACGGTCAAAAGGATTTAACGTATCGCGTTTTTCAACGTTCGACTCAGCAAATTGTATGTAACCCTCAAGCTTACCGTTCGAATCCGGCACCCAGTCAATAACAGTATCGGCGGGCTTCATCATCTGTGTAATCCATTTGCCGTTGTGAGTTTGCGTACCGACGGTAGGGACAAACAGAAACTCGCCGATTGCGTTCCAGCCTGCGCAAAGCGTACCGTCTAAGCGGTCAAGAAATTGCTCGTGCCCCTCAAATGTCATAGAGTACCGCAGTCCAATGCCGCCGTTTGCGCGTATTTGCAGCGTTTCTAAACCGTCAAAGCATAATTCAAGTGTTCCGTGCGCTGTATTTATAGCAAGAACTCCGGAATTGGCAATATATGTGAATGTTTCAATTTTCCCGTTATAGGTCGGCTCAATTTTGAGATAGTCAAACCTGCTGCGTCCGTTGGTTTCGCTGTTGGAATACGCGAGATAGAGCGGAGTTGGTTCGTCGGAGGGAGAAATACCCTGTAATACCATAAGCCGCGAACCGCGCAGACTAAATGGAACCTGTCTCAAGTCAAGATTATCAATCGAAATACTCATTGTTCGCCCTCCTGTTTCTCACAAACTCAACGCTGCTGTGCTTGTAACCGTACGGCTCTCGCCGGGCATAAGCGCGAAGTAATTGTCGCTCACGAACGCCGGGAGCTTGCCGGGGACAAGCCGCACCTGAACCGCGGGAACCGTTCCGTTATTCGTCACGGTGTACGTATCGCCGTTCTTCGTAAGCGTGAGATTCTCGGGATTCAGCTTGTACAATTCGCGGTAGTCCTGATAGAC
>JAISLB010000032.1 GCA_031260685.1 Oscillospiraceae bacterium
GGCGTTTGGGTACAGCCCCCCGCAACGCCCGATAAAGTTCTCAAGGCTCTCGGAAAAATATAAGGGGAGGATACATTGTAAATGAAACCTTTTAACCATAAAACCGCAAAAACTCTTGACGAAGCGGTAGCCGCGCTCCAAATCCCCGGAACGGAGATAATCGCCGGCGGAACCGACCTGCTCGGGACGCTGAAAGACTCGGTAATCCGCGACGCCGACTATCCCAACACCGTCGTGAGTATCAAGAAGCTCGGGCTTGATTATATCCGCGAAGAGAACGGGACGCTTCGTATCGGAGCAACCACGCGTCTTGCGGACATAGCCGAGAGCGAAGTTATCCGCGACCGCTACACGGCACTCGCGGAAGCCGCCAAAGCCGTTGCGTCACCGAATATCCGCGAAATGGGGACAATCGGCGGCAACCTCGCACAGCAGCCGCGCTGCTGGTATTTCCGTAAGCTCAATAACCGCTTCGATTGTATCCGTAAGGGCGGTCCCGGCTGTTTCGCGGAAACGGGCGACAATCGTTATCACTCGATTTTCGGCGGAGTTCAGGCGCCGCAGGCTCAATGCGCGAATAAGTGTCCCGCGGGAACCGATATCCCGGGCTACCTTGAGCAAATCCGTAAAGGCGACTGGGACGCGGCGGCTCAAATAATGTTGAAACACAATCCAATGCCGATGATGACCGGGAGAATCTGCGCCCACTTCTGTCAGGACGGCTGCAACCGCTGTTCGCACGATGAAGCCGTCAATATTAACGCCGTTGAGCGTACGCTGGCTGATTATATCGTAGCCAATGCCGGCAAATACTACAAAGCCCCCGAAGCCGAAACCGGCAAATCCGTAGCAATAATCGGCGGAGGTCCCGCGGGACTGGCTGCGGCTTACTATCAGCGTGTCGCGGGTAACAAAGTAGTCGTTTACGAAACAAAACCCGAAGCCGGCGGAATGTTGATGTACGCTATTCCCGCGTACCGTCTGCCGAAAGATATAGTCCGCAACTTTATCAAACTGCTCGAGGGTATGGGCATTGAGTTCAAACTGAATACAACGCTTGGCAAAGACGTAGACCCCGTAGACCTTGAGCGTGAGTTCAGCAGCGTACTGTACACAACCGGCGCGTGGAAACGTCCGGTTCTCGGACTTGCCGGTGAGGAACTGACAGTTTTCGGTCTTGACTTCCTTTCTGATATTGAAAAATGGATGGACGGCAAAGTCGGCACAGACGTAATGATTTCCGGCGGCGGTAACGTCGCGATGGACGTAGCGGTAACTGCGAAACGTCTCGGAGCCAAGAACGTAACTCTCGCGTGCCTTGAAGAGCGTGATAAAATGCCCGCAAGCGAAGAAGAAATCGGGCGCGCTCTGGAAGAGGGCATCAAGATTTTGCCCGGTTGGGGACTTTCCAAAGTCGTAGAGGAATCCGGAGTTGTCAAGGGTCTCGAAATCAAACGCTGTTTGTCAACGATAGATGAAACCGGGCGTTTCAACCCTAAGTACGACGATAATGACAAGCAGGTAATCCCGGCGCAAAACATCCTTATGGCAACCGGACAAGGCGTTGACACCTCGTTCCTTGATGAAAAATATACCGTACAGCTCAATCGCGGACGCATTGAAATTGACGAAGAAGAGCAAGCGACCTCACGCGAGGGCGTATTCGCGGCGGGCGACGTTACAACAGGTACCGCGACAGTAATCGGCGGCATAGCCGCAGGACATCGCGCTTCCAACGGTATCAACCGTTATCTTGGAGTAAACTATCAGTTGTCGGCACCTAAAGCAAGCCGCGCAAACCGTTATACCACTATATGCCCGTCGGGTTTAGCCAATAAACACGCGTTAAAACTTGTGGAAAATCCCGCTAACGTGCGTGACCTCATAACCGAAGATTCACTTACACCGACCAACGAAGCGGCAATCACAGAAGCTGAACGCTGCCTAAACTGCGGCTGCTACACGGTTAACCCGAGTGATACAGCTCCCGCGCTCATCGCTCTCGGCGCTAAGATTGTCACCACCGTGCGTACTCTTGACGCGGAAGACCTATTCTCCGCGAATAACGGTTGGAGCAACACTGTTCTCGCCGATGACGAGATAATCACGGAAATCCGGCTCCCGGCTCCGCTCCCCGGACAAAAGAGTACGTTCGTGAAAATGGCGCTCCGCAAATCTATCGACTTCCCGCTGGTTAACGTAGCTATCAGCTACGGCGGAAAAGCCCCTCGCGTCTGCCTGAACGCAGTCGCTCCGAAACCGTACCGCGCATATGCCGCGGAGGCTGTACTCGCCGGTAAAGCTATCGACGAAGCTACTGCGGCGGCGGCGGGAGAAGCGGCAGTTGCGGAAGCCGTACCGTTCGAAGCTACCAAGTATAAGGTGCAAATCGCTAAAACACTCGTAAAACGCGCCTTACTATCGCTGAAATAACCTATTGCAAAATATAGTCAAATAGTGTATAATATGGATAGGTGAAAGCCTGTCCATATTATTTTATAGGAGGAACCAGTATGAAAAAGTACGTTTGCGCGGTTTGCGGATATGTCCACGAGGGCGATGCGCCGCCTGACAAGTGCCCATTGTGCGGTGCGGGAGCATCGAAATTCAGCGAAGTCGCTGCCGCGGGAGCTACTGCCTATGCCACGGAGCATATCATCGGCGCGGGAACCAAAGGCTCTATCGACGACTGGGTATATAACGGCTTAGTCGAAAACTTCAACGGAGAGTGCAAAGAAGTCGGAATGTACCTTGCGATGAGCCGTCAGGCAGACCGCGAGGGTTATCCCGAAATCGCCGAAGCGTTCAAGCGTTACGCCTTGGAGGAAGCCGACCACGCGTCCAGATTCGCGGAGCTTCTCGGCGAAATAGTCTATCCGGACACCAAAAAGAACCTCGAACTCCGCGCAATTGCCGAGAACGGAGCCACGGCGGGAAAATTCGAGCTTGCGAAAAAAGCTAAACAGCTCGACTACGACGCTATCCACGACACTGTTCACGAAATGGCTAAGGACGAAGCACGTCACGGACGCGGCTTCGAGGGCTTACTTGCGCGCTACTTCAAGTAAGCGTCCCGCGCTGTTGAAAAAACGCCCGTCCTTTTCAAAGGCGGGCGTTATAGCCGTTCGGCTATGTTTGCCGTTTCGGGCTGCCTTTACGAGCCCTTATGGCTCGTAAAGGCAGTGCTTACCAGAGACAACTAAGCTCGTAGCCGTAACAATAACAGCTATACCTAGTTATTCGTTGTTAGTTGGGTCAGTACCCACTCAAAATATTCGGGGAGCGGACATTCGAGATGTATCTGCTCCTTAGTTCTCGGGTGAACGAAAGTCAGCTCACGCGCGTGCAGGCATTGTCCCCCGAACGGCAGCTCAATCCGCCCGAGCTTGCTTCCCGCTCCGTAAAGCGTATCGCCGAGAACGGGGTGACCGGAGTGCGCGAGGTGGACGCGGATTTGGTGCGTGCGCCCGGTTTCAAGCTTGCAGCGGATATGCGAATAACCGCTGAATTTCTCAATCAGCTCCCAATGTGTGATAGCCGCTTTGCCGTCGCGCCGTACCGCCATTCGCTTGCGATCCGCGCTTGACGAGCCGTTAGCGCGCCCAATCGGGAGGTCGATAGTTCCGGAAGCCGCGGGGAAAGAGCCGCGGATTACCGCTTCATACGTGCGCGAAAGACTGTGATCGGCAAGCTGCGCGGCAAGTTCGCGATGTGCAAAATCGTTCTTTGCGGCTATCAGCAACCCCGACGTGTCCTTGTCAATGCGGTGGACGATTCCCGGGCGAAGTTCGCCGCCGATTCCGCTCAGCGAACCCGCGCAGTGATACAGCAGCGCGTTCACAAGCGTCCCGCCGTAATGTCCGGGCGCGGGGTGAACCACGAGACCTTTGGGCTTGTTGACAACTATCAGGTCCTCATCTTCGTAAACTATATCGAGCGCTATATCCTCCGGTTCCGCGGAATACGGTTCGGGAGCGGCAGCGAGAAAGTCCGTCAGCTCAAAGATTTCGCCGGGCTTTACGCGGTAGCTTTTAGAGAAGCCGAGAGAATCCGCGGCTCGTTCCGCACTGCTCCGCGAGCCTAAAAACCTCGCGAGAAACACGTCAAGCCGTTCGCCGGAGTTGACTGCGTCAACAGTCAAGAGCAGCCTGCCGAATGGTTCGGAGGTGCTAACTTTGGCGCTTAGAAGCTCGGCAGTACCGCGCTCCGGCGTAATCGTCCCAAACGCGGCTACTATACCGCCGTCCAAGGTGCGCTCCGTAGGCGGCTCATCAACCTGAATCGGCAAATCAACAGGTAACGGCTCAACAGCGGGAGGCGGCGGTTCAGGCGAAGGCTCCGGTAACTTTGCGTCCGCCGGTTCAATAAGTATTGTCGGAATTGTAATCTCCTCCGTAGGCGCTTCAATGACCGCTTCCGCTAATACCGGCGATTTGCGGCTTTTCAATTCGCGGAGCAGCAACGTGAGAATCAGCATTGCCGTTCCGATTGTCAGGAAAACGTCGGCTACATTGAATATCGCGAAGTTGACAAACTCAAACTGGAACATATCAGTAACTTGTCTGAACGCTATGCGGTCGATGAGGTTCCCAATCGCGCCGCCAAGCATAAACGACAGCGAGAGCCGTTCCGCGATTGTCTCAAACTCCAAACGTTCCGCTAAGAGCTGTGCAAACACCAGCGCGAAGCAAACGGCAATCGTCAGCGCGGAGATAACGGTTAACGCCATCGGAGAATTGCTCAAAAACCCAAACGATATTCCGCTGTTTTCCGCGTGAGTTAAGCCCAAAAGCCCCGGAATCAGCGTCACCGCGCTCCCGAGCTCTATGTGCTTTACAACGGTAATCTTGAGCCACTGGTCGAGGACTACCGTTATGAGTGAAACGATAAAATACAGCATAGTTTACTCGTCAAATTCGGCGATTACGGCTGAACAACGCGGACAAAGCCCATTGGCGTCAGCCTCGTGAGTATGCGTCCAGCAGCGCGGACATTCCGGGTCGGAGCTTGCGGAAACCGAGAGTTCAGCTCCGAACTTTACAGCTGAAACATTCAGCAGATAGGCTAATTCGCTAGCCGTAAAACCTTCAATCTTGTCAGCGAGTCTGACTTCCGCCTCGAGGGACTTGCCGATTGTCTTTTCGGAGCGTATGACCTCGAGCTTCTTGTTAACTGCTTCGCGGGCTTCGAAGAAGCGCTCCCACTTTGCCGTGTCAATCGGCGGCAACGCGATTTGGCTTGGGAAGTCGTTGAGCATAACGCTGTCAAGCTTATCGCTTGACAAATGCGGAAGTTCTTTCCAAATCTCCTCCGAGGTGAACGAGAGCAGCGGCGACAGAATCCGCACAAGCGAGTGCAGAATGTGCCATATAGCCGTTTGAGCGGAGCGGCGTTCCGCGCCCTTTGCCGCGTCGCAGTAGAGCGTGTCTTTCAGTATCATAAAGTAGAAGTTCGACAGCTCAATTACGCAGAAGTTGTGGACAGCGTGGTAGATGAGGTGAAACTCGTAGTTTTCGTAGGCTTCGCGGCACTTCGCTATAAGCTCATTGAGCTTCGTGACTGCCCACGCGTCCGCGGCTTTGAGCTTATCGGTTGGCAGCAAATCGCTCTCCGGATTGAAATCGTAGAGGTTGCCGAGGATATAGCGCGCGGTGTTGCGAATTTTCATATATACTTCGGAAAGCTGCTTAAAGGTGTTATCCGAAACCCAAACGTCGTTGCGGTAGTCGGAGCTTGCAGCCCATAAGCGCATTAGTTCCGCGCCGTATTGTTTGACGAGATCCGCGGGAGCGATTACGTTACCCGCTGATTTGTGCATCGGATGACCTTTGCCGTCCAGTACCCAACCGTTTGTCAGTACCGAGCGGTACGGCGCGGAACCTTTGAGCGCAACTGCTGTCAGAAGCGAACTTTGGAACCAACCGCGGTATTGGTCGCCGCCCTCGAGATAGATGTCCGCCGGCCAAGTTCCGTCCCGGGCTTCCAGCGCGGCGATATGCGACGAACCGCTGTCAAACCAACAGTCCAGCGTGTCCTCCTCGCGCGTGAGCTTCTCACTCCCGCAGTGCGGACATTTATAGTTTTCGGGAAGTATCGGGGTTCCGTCGTACCAAGCGTTTGAACCGAATTCGTCAAAGGCAATCGACGTGTATTCGATAGTTTCGTCGTTGCAAATCGGCTTGCCGCAATCCTCGCAGTAGAATACGGGAATCGGCAACCCCCAGCGGCGCTGACGCGAAATGCACCAATCGGCGCGGTCGCGGAGCATTGAGAGCATACGTCCCCCGCCCCAGCTGTTCAGCCATTCTACGTCTCCGCAAGCTGCCGCGGCTTCCTCCTTGAAGCTATCGACCGAGCAAAACCATTGCTCAGTAGCGCGATAGATGATAGGGTCTCCGCAACGCCAGCAATGCGGGTATTGATGCGTAAACTTCTTAACCCCCGCAAGCTTTCCCGCGGCTTCGAGGTCGGTCACTATCAGCTCGTTAGCTTTTGCGTAGTATTGACCGGCGTAAGCTCCGGCTTCGGCGGTCATTATCCCGCGCGAATCTACGGGGACTACGACGTCGATGTTGTACTCTTTGCAGGCTATAAAATCCTCCATACCGTGTCCTGGGGCAGTGTGTACCACGCCCGTTCCGGCCTCGAGCGTTACGTGGTCTCCGAGGATTACTAAGCTGTCACGCTCAAGGAACGGATGCCGCACAGTTTGCTTTTCATAATGCGCTCCCTTGTGGGTTGCGCTTATTGTATAGCTCGTAAGTCCCGCGTCCTGCGCGAACGCTTCCGCAAGGTCGGACGCTA
>JAISLB010000175.1 GCA_031260685.1 Oscillospiraceae bacterium
ATGCACCTCCGTGATTAAGTCAATGAGCCGCTGTGCTTGCGGATTTCCGGCTTCGAGCGCGTTTACTACGCTCTGTTGATATTCGGTAGGGATTTGCATTTTCAATGCGAGTAGATTTCGAGTGGTAAACTGCTTTTTTGCTGTATCGTCCCCAACATACAATATTTGCGTACCCTGCGGCGAAAATTCGCGTATATCGGCTTCAATAACGCTCCTGTCGGTCGAATTGACTGTTCTGTAATACACTAATGCGCCTAGCGCGTCGCTCGAATCCCACAGTCTGCATTTCGCCTGTCCGTTGATTTTGTCAATCTCAACATTCCACACATAGTCACGCTGCTCCGAGGTTTCGCTGTCACGCGCTTCTATCGCTTCTGCGGCTTTTTGTTCGATTATATCTATCAATTTATGCGGCGTGTCGCGGGGAGCTTCGTAGTATTCCGCTTCGCTTTTCAGCGAGTACGGATTTATCCCCGCGAGCCATTCTAAGGGCTTGTCAAGCGTCGCGAGAAAATCGGTAGTTTCAGATGATAATTCGCTCATAACATCGTCCGTGAAATGCGCGAGAGCGTGTAACTCCGCGAGTGTATCGAGGTTTATGGTGTCCTCTCTAATCTCGTAATATTCAACTAAAAGCCGAATACTAAGCACTTTATCGTACACATACGGATAACTGCCTCTTGCAAAATACGCGCCTGTGAACGACGTTGCGAGCGGGTCGGTCAGCCGCGTATTCGCTACAAATACCGGCACGTCATCGGGCAAATGCGGGTATTCCACCGTCCATACGTCCGCAGCTTTGCTTATTATAAACACCGTGTGCGGGTCGCCCTCGTCCACTAGCGGCATAATACTTTCTATCATATCCGCGTATTCCGCGAAAACTTCACTTTTTATTGCCGGGATAATTCCGCGCTCGGTCAAATTCGCTTCAATCAGCGACATCACCTCGTCGCGCCATTGCTGACTTGTCTTGCCCCAAACTTCGCCATTTTTGTCAAGCGCGGCGGCAAGATTTGCGCCGTACACGCCCTCGCGGAACGCTTCAAGCTCGTTCTCGCTGAAATTCGTGTATTCCTTGAAACCCTCTGCCGCCGTATGCTCTCCGAAATCTCCGGCATACCGCAGAAAATCCGACCAGATGTATTCCGCTGCTACTACGCCGTCAATAGTTAAATCTGCGGAATAATCGCCGCCGTATAACAGCGTTCCCGACCACTCAACGCCTACATTGTGACCGTTTATATTCGCTGTTGTAATTCGTCCGAAATAGCCCTCGCGTAACATATTTAACGCGAAATCAAGCGATGTTTTATCCATTTGTACGCCCTCCTGTTGTGATATTTCCGGCTCCGGAATTGTTGTGTTTTCCTCAATTCGTATAATCCCGCGCTCTGTGAGTTCCTCCTCCACACGTTCCATAACTTCGTCGTACCACAAGCCGGAGTATTCCTGCCACACAGATTTATTCATCATTAGAATATCCTGTAATCGCTCATCATTTTCACCGCCCTGCAAAGTTCCAAGTTCAAGCGCGGTTAGTTCCGTGTACTCGTCAAAACTTCCGGATTGCCGCAGAAATTCGGAGAATTGGTGCTTGTTTATTCGCTCACCGTCAATAATCAATTCCGCTGTGTAATCGCTTACATCTAGCGGCAATTCAAGCCACTCAATGCCTACTTCGTGACCGTCAATATTTATCGTCGTTATTTCGCCGTAATCACCGTCCCGGAGCTTGTCTAGCTCATATATCAACGCGTTCATATCGGTGTATTGTTGCGGTTGCGCGGCTATTTCAAGTTCTGCCTGCACACGTTCAACCTCCGCTTTCGCTTCGTCCATAACTAACTCTTTCCAATCGCTCTGCGTAGCGTCCCACAACAGCATTGCGGTAGCATAACGCTCTATTAGCTCGTCATTTTGCGAACCCTCGCGGAGTAAATTCCGTTCAACTTCTGTTAGAAATTCGGGTTTCGGCGAAATTGCGACATAGCTAATCCAATTTTCCCATTGCCAACTTTTAATATGGCGATTGTCAACGGCAAGGCGCATACTCGGCGTTGTTCCGAAATTGTCCGGGAAATAGCCGCCAAATTCCCAGTTTAGCTGTACCTTGTGATTTTGCTCCGTTGCCGCTTCGATTGTCCCGCTTGACATTCCTATATTCAATTGCGCGGACACCGCCGATATAATTTTGTTCATTATTTTCTACCCCCATTGTTGATAAATTCCAGTATTTTGAAATTGACAAAACCGTTTTTGCTGTCGTCAATGCCTATAATCGCGTCGTAGCTTTTGCCTGTGTTTTCGCTGTGCAAGCCGGAAAGTTTTACACTTCCGTTTTTGAGTAATTCGGCGGCTATATCAGCTGTGAGCTTTTTCTTTTTCGATGTGAAAAACTTGTTCGCTTTCCACATTGCAAAGCCGCAACTCCGGTCAATACAGCAGAAGCCTTTTTCGTTTTCTGTAACGTCCTTGTTACAGCGCGGACACGCGCCTATGCTGTCGCGCTTTTTCGCCGGAAAGAGAGTAACAAACGCGGGGTTCGGTGCGCGGTTGTTTGTTATTATTTTCTGCGTCATTCCGGCAATCCCGGACATAAACTCTGCTTCCTGCATTTCTCCGCGCTCTACGAGGTTTAGCTTGTTTTCCCAATCGGCGGTTAGCTTCGGAGATTTTAATTCCTTCGGTAGAATTGTTATAAGGCTAATTCCTTTTTCTGTCGGAATTATCGCGCGTTTATCGCGTTTTGCGTAGTCTTTCGCGATTAGGGCTTCAATTATGCCGGAGCGCGTTGCGGCGGTTCCAATTCCGCGCGTTACGACGGCATTGTCAA
The DNA here is from genome assembly GCA_031260685.1 of Oscillospiraceae bacterium. GTDB lineage: Bacteria > Bacillota > Clostridia > Oscillospirales > Oscillospiraceae > JAISJH01. The sequence continues at coordinate 2,837 of JAISLB010000175.1, forward strand.
ATTCCGACGCACCCGCAGTTTCCATTGCTGACAATAGCGTATCGTCGGTGTAGGCTTTCGGCGGCGAGGTGAAGCCCTCTTTAACTGTTGCCGCGACGGGCGAAAATACTTCTCCCTCTTTAATATCGGGCAAGGATTTATCTGCTTCTATTTTATCCGTTTTCAGCGATTTTTCTATTTCTTTGAAACCCTCGCTGACAATTGTTTTGCCTTTTGCCGTGAAAATGCTACCCTCACAATCTAGTTTTACAGTTGTTTCAGCGAAAATGTGCTTGTCGCCGACCGCCGCCGCTACGCGGATACACAGCATTTGCAAGAGGCTACGCTCCGCGTTTGGTAGCGACGCGAGGTCTATTGTTCCGGCTGTAAGCGTAGGTAGAAGCGCGTGATGTTCGTGTTCCTCTTTCGCGTTTATCAGTTGCGGAATATTTGCGGCTATTTTCGAGGTATCGACAAAGGGCAAGGAGCGCAACAATTCCGGCAATGTCGCCGCTGTATCGTCCGTGAGGTAGCGGCTGTCAGTTCGCGGATATGTCGCGAGTTTCTTTTCGTATAAACTCTGCATACAATCCTGCGTCTGCTGTGCCGTGAAGCCGTATAGCCGGTTCGCTTCGCGCTGTAAGGTGAGTAAATCGTACAATTTTGGCGGCAATACCGCTTTTTCTACGCGTTCAACTGATTTTACTATCGCGCTTTTTCCGTCACAAACGGCACGGATATTTTCCGCAACAGTTGTATCATTTTCACGTTCTCCGATTGCCGTAAACGCTCCGGAGTCTAGCTCCGGCGTGTAAAACGCGCTTTTGACGAACGCTTTTATTTCAAGATTTCGCGCAACAAGCATAGCGAGAGTAGGTGTTTGGACGCGTCCTACACTTAGCGAAACGTCG
>JAISLB010000131.1 GCA_031260685.1 Oscillospiraceae bacterium
CGTGATTGCGGTCACTTCACCCTCACTAAGAAATGGAGGGGATGCGAATGGAAAAACTGTCGCTGAGCGATATACTCGCGCTAATCAGCATAGTCATAAGCATTATTGAGCTAGTAGCGCAACTGCGCGAAAACTCTAAAAAGAAGTAGCCGCCCCTCCTAACCAAAGTTCGGGCGGCTACTCTTTGTAGCAGGTCGTTATTCGAGGGTAAAAGTATCGCAATCGGCAACACATTTTCTCTCTACACGCTGATTATAACACATCATCTGCCGTTTGTCAAGCGGCAATTTTTTTATTCGAGCTGCTTAGCTGACCGCTGACCACTGACCACTGACCGCTGACCACTGCTAACTGCTAACCAAGCGCTGCAATATTATTACCGGGCGGGGCTTGCTTTATCGGAGCGGGTATGGTATAATGTAGTTTAAGTGCTAAACTTTGACGTGCGGACGCTTAATCTTACGATAATTTACCGAGGACGCTATGGATACTTCTCTGCTTGTAATCACAGGACTCGTCAAGCGCGTAGTCTACCGCAATGAGGAAAACGGCTACGCTGTACTTACGGTGGACCTCCCGGCGAATGAAAAGGGTAAAACCGAGCGGACTTCCGTGGTCGGTACTATTCCTTTCGCTATGGCGGGAGAACGCTGCAACTTTTCAGGGAAGTGGATTATGCACCCCACCTACGGGTCTCAATTTGAAGCCGCCGTCTGCGAGATTATTCCGCCCGAAACGGAGGACGAAATCCTCGACTATCTCACCTCCGGCGCAATCCCCGGTCTCGGTCCCGCAAGTGCGGTTACACTCGTCGGACTATACGGCGCGGAGACGCTTGCCATTCTCGCGGAGGACCCGCAGCGGCTCACCGAGGTCAAATCCGTCACTCTCTCGAAAGCTATGGAGTGGAACGCTCAATATCTCGCGAAAAAAGCTATGCGCCGCCTGACCGAATTCTTTACCGCTAACGGTCTTAGTCTCAAATACGCGCTTAGACTGTACCGCAGCTTCGGCGAGGACTGGCACGCCGCTATTACCGATAACCCATATCTTCTTACCGCCGACGATTTCGGAGCGAGTTTCCGCGAAGCCGACGGCTTTGCGCTTAGCTTAGGCTTTGACCCGGCGGGGAGCGAGAGACTTTGCGCGGCGATACTCTTTGAGCTTTCGTATAACGCTAACAGCGGTCACAGTTTCGTTCCGGCCGATAAACTTCTGCAAGCTACCGCGGGACTGCTGTCCGGTTTCGGAGAGCTTCTCGGCGACGCTCTCGAGGCTCTCGCGGATTCGGGCGATGTAGCAATCTGCGACATTGCCGGCGAACACGCCTGTTATCTGAAAAATCTACGCGACGCGGAAGTCACAGTCGCCGAAAGGCTTCGGATTCTCTCGGAGAAAAGCGTCATAAGCTCGTATGATACCGAGAAATTATGGGGAGAATTTGAAAGCGAGGAGTTCACACTCGCGCCGGAACAAAAAAACGCCGTCCGCGAAGCCGCCGCTCACGGAGCTTTCGCGCTTACGGGAGGTCCCGGAACCGGTAAGACAACCACGCTCAAGGTTATGCTCACTTTATTCGACAGAATGGGGCTGAAAACCGCTCTCGCGGCTCCCACGGGACGCGCGGCGAAGCGAATGTCAGAACTTACCGACCGTGCCGCTACCACCATTCATCGCTTGCTCGAAGTCGAATACGACAAAACCACCGGGCAGATGGGCTTCAAACATAACGAGCAAACTCCTCTCGCAGCCGACGTCGTTATCCTCGACGAAACCTCTATGGTTGACGTAGAGCTGATGTCCGCGCTGCTGAAATCGCTCAAAGACAAGGCGCGGCTGATACTCGTCGGCGATGCTGACCAGCTTCCGTCCGTAGGTCCCGGGAACGTACTCTCGGACATTCTCCGGAGCGGGATTGTCCCCTCCGTGAGGCTCGAAACAGTTTTCCGTCAGGCTAACGCGAGTCTTATTATCCGCAACGCCCACTCGATAAACCACGGTAATATGCCGGAGCAAGGGCAAAAATCCGACGACTTCTTCGTTATGCCGCGTCCTAACAGCGTTTCCGCCGCGGAGCTTATCACGAGCCTTTGTAAGGAGCGTTTGCCGGATAAAATGGGTATCGCCGCAAACCAAATTCAGGTGCTAAGCCCCACGCGTAAGGGAATTGCGGGAACACGTGACCTCAATATCAAGCTGCAAAGCGTCCTTAACCCCGCCGCCAGGGACAAAAACGAAACTACTTTCGGTACTACGACCTTCCGCGAGGGCGACAGAGTTATGCAAATCCGCAATAACTACGAGCTGCTTTGGTCTAAGGGCGACGAAGTCGGTCAAGGCGTATTCAACGGAGACGTAGGAACCGTAATCGAGATTAACCCGAAGCTTCAAAACCTAACCGTAGATTACGAAGACCGGAGCGCGACTTACAGCTTTGATATGCTCGGAGAGCTTGAACCGGCGTTTGCGATGACTGTTCACAAATCGCAAGGTTCTGAATACCGCGCGGTTATACTCTCGCTTATGGACGTTCCGAAACCGCTTTTGACCAAGAGTATTCTCTATACCGCAGTAACCCGGGCGCGCGAACTTCTCATAATCGTCGGCAATCCGAACGAAATGGCAGCAATGGTGGCAAATGACAAACCGCGTAAGCGTTACAGCGGCTTACGGGCGCGTCTGGCGGGCGAATAATGCAGACGCTGCTTGATTTACTCTTTCCGCCGCGTTGTATCTTCTGCGGGGAAGCTTCGGACGCTTCTAGAATTTGCGGCGTTTGCCGTTCCGAACTTCCTTGGTGCGGAGCGCTCGAAATCAAGAACGGAGTTCTCGTAACCGCTCCGCTCTATTACGAGGGACTAGCGAGAAACGGAGTTCTGCGCTATAAGAAGCAAAATGTATTTCAGAATGACCGCGCTCTCGCGGCTCTTATAGCGGTTTGCGTACGTAACCACTATCTGAATAAAACAGTTGTTCCGGACCTTATAAGCTATGTCGGGCAAAACGCTGTGCAGCGCTATCGCCACGGCTTCAACCAAAGCCGCAATCTCGCGCTTAGTCTCGGCAAAATGCTCGATATTCCCGTTAAGCCGCTGCTGACTAAAACGCTTTCGCTTGCTAAGCAGTCACGTTCAAACGCCGAGCAGCGCAGGGCAAACGCTTCGGGAGCGTACTCGCTGAAACGCGGCGCGGACGTTGCGGGCAAGTGCATACTGCTTGTGGACGACGTAATCACAACCGGCAGCACCGTCGGAGCCTGCGCGGAAGCTCTCAAACGCGCCGGTGCGGACACGGTAATCGCCGCGGGACTCGCGATAACGAAACTCCGCCGGACTTTCTGATTATTCACTATTCACTATTAACTATTCACTAACACATTGGGGTGGCTTATGGCACTTGGACGAGATATAGCGGTAGACCTCGGAACCTCCGCGGTGCGGATTTACGCGCGCGGAAAGGGGCTTCGGGTGGACGAACCCTCTGTGGCGGCAATAGACAAGGTCACGGGCAAAATGCTCGGGGCGGGTTTAGCCGCGCAAAGGATGCTCGGACGCACTCCCGGCAATATCGCGGCTATCCGCCCGCTCATCGGCGGCGCTATCTCCGATTACGAAATGACCGAACGTATGCTTCGTGAGCTTATCCGCAAGGTCGATTCAGTCGCGCTGTTCAAGCCGCGGATACTTATCACCGTCCCGAGCGGGATAACGGAAGTCGAGGAGCGCGCTGTCATAGACGCGGGAATAGCCGCGGGAGCGCGTAAAATCTTCCTCATCGAGGCTCCCATAGCTTCGGCTCTCGGCGCGGGAGTTGACATAGCCGAACCCGACGGTCATATGGTCGTGGACATAGGCGGCGGGACTACCGACATCGCGGTTCTCTCGCTCTCGGGCGTTGTACGTTCCGGTTCGCTCAAAATCGCCGGGGACGCGTTCAGCGATGCGATTGTCCGCTACGTCAAGCGCAAGCATAATATTCTCATCGGCGAACGTACAGCGGAAAACCTCAAGCTCGAGCTCGGGAGCGTCTATCCAAGCCCCGACGTTAACACTATGGAGGTCAAAGGCCGCTGTCTGCTGACCGGTTTGCCCCGCGTATTCACTATCAACTCCGACGAGCTTCGCGACGCTTTCGAGGAACCGGTAGAGCATATCCTCGAGGAACTGCGCTCGGTGCTTGAAAATACACCTCCGGAGCTTGTTGCGGACGTTTCGAGCAACGGTATCGTACTCACGGGCGGCGGAGCCTTGCTCCGCGGTCTTGACACCTTAGTTACCGCGAGAACGAATATTAGATGCAACATAGCGAATAACACCGCGCTGTGCGGAGTTCACGGAGCCGGCAAAGCGCTCAACTGGCTGAACGAAATGCAGGAGGGCGCGATAAACCTCGCCCGGCAGCGACAGCTCGACAGATAAAATATAGCCGTTACGTTTGTCAGACGTAACGGCTATTCACTCATAGCGACCTCCGCGCATAGAATGGCGCGAGGTGATAGCTATGGAAATATTGCGCGTAACCGGCGGTACTCAGCTAAGCGGCAGTGTTCGAATCCACGGAGCGAAAAACAGCGTTCTCCCGATTATGGCGGCTTCGCTCTTAGTCAGGGGCACTACGGTCATTCACAACTGTCCGAAACTCTCCGACGTTCAGGTGACAATCCGCATATTGGAGCATTTGGGCTGCAAAGTCCGGCGCGAAGGCTCGGACGTTATTATCGACGCGGCTACTCTCAAGCGCTTCGATATCCCCGACGGACTGATGCGCGAAATGCGCTCCTCCGTAGTTTTCCTCGGCGCGATACTCGCCCGCTGCGAGAAAGCGGAGATAAGTTCGCCGGGAGGCTGCGAACTTGGTCCGCGCCCTATCAATCTCCACTTAGAGGCACTCGCGAAATTCGGCGCGAATATCCGCGATGAGGGCGGAAATCTCACCTGTTCCGTATGTGATAAGCTGCGGAGCTGCGAGATTCATTTCCCGACGCCGAGCGTCGGCGCAACCGAAAATACGCTTCTCGCGGCTTCGCGCTGCGAGGGTACTACGACCATTATCAATCCCGCGAGAGAACCGGAGATAGCCGACCTCGCGGAATTCCTCGGGAAGCTCGGCGCGAAAATCAGCGGGGTAGGCAGCGGCGTTATCAGCGTTTGCGGAATCCCCTCCGCGGGCGCGTCCTATATTGAGCACAGCATTATTCCCGACCGCATAGTTTGCGCTACATATATGTCCGCCGTAGCCGCGGCGGGCGGCGACGCCGTGCTTGAATCAGTATATCCCGGTCACGTCGCGCCTATTACCGAAGCGCTCCGGCAAATGGGCGTTGACATATCACTCTCCGACAGCAGTATCCGCGTGGTTTCGAGGGTTCACAAGGGCGCGTTTCTCAAATCCGCGAAACCTATTGAGACCGCTCCGTACCCCGGTTTCCCTACGGACGCTCAAGCGCCGCTAATGGCGGCTTGTCTCAAAGCCGAGGGCAATACGGTCTTTGTCGAAAACATCTTCGAAAACCGCTACCGCCATTGCGAGGAACTTCGCAGATTGGGCGCGTCCATCAAAACCGAGGGCAAAACCGCGATTGTAAGCGGGGTTCGCAAGCTGAAAGGCGCGAGTCTGCAATCGACCGACCTGCGCGGCGGCGCTTCGCTCGTTGTCGCGGCTCTCTCGGCGGCGGGAGTGAGCAACGTCAGCCAATTGCAGCATATTGACCGCGGCTACGAATCAATCGAGCGCGACCTGACACAGCTCGGAGCCAAAATCGTCCGCGAAAACTTCAGTGAGGGTTAACAGCCGCCCGAAGACAAAAGAAAGGGTTCGAACGTAAAAACGTCCGAACCCTCTCATTTTTATTTGTTATCAGTTACCTGTCATTGCCGTTAGCCTTTAATCGAGCCAATCATAATGCCTTTTACGAAGTACTTCTGGATAAACGGATAGAAGCAGAGCAGCGGGACAGTGGAGAACATAATCGTAGTGTACTCGACTAAGGCGCGTCCTTCGTTGGCGGGTCCGATACTGGACGCGATATCGACTTCCATACCTGTCGGGCTGGTGGGCTGCGTTAGGATATCGCGGATAATCAGCTGCAAGGGATAGAGAGCGCGTTTGCCGTTAACGTAGATAGCGGCCTGGAGGTAGTCGTTCCACTTACCGATAGCGTAGAACAAGGCGATAACCGCGATACTTGCCTTACAGAGCGGGAGCGCGATTTTGAACAGCATCGTCATATGTCCCGCGCCGTCGAGCTGAGCGGATTCTTCTAAGCCGTCCGGCAAGCCTCGGAACGCTGTCATTAGAATGATGATGTTCATTATGTTTAACATTCCGTTGAGGATCAGCGACCAGCGGGTGTTAACCATTCCGAGTCCCTTATAGACCATATATGTAGGTACAAGACCGCCGTTAAAGAACATACTGACCATTATGACCGCGAGCAGCGGCATCATAAACAGCGTGTTCTTACGTGATACGCAATAGGCTCCGACCGCTCCGAACAGTATGCTCAGGAAGCAGCCCGCTCCTACGTAGAATATCGTATTTGCGTAACCGCGAATCAGCGCCGCGTTTGAGAGAACTACCTGATAACCCGCGAGTGTCGCCGTCAGCGGTACTCCCGTTTGCTGGTTGACTTGACCTCCGCTGAACGGAGCCAGTCCCAGCGGCCACAATACGAGCCCCGTGTTCCGCTGTATCAGCGTCGGATTCGAGAACGACAGCATCGCGATATGCCACAGCGGCACAAGACAGACGAGTCCCAACGCAAGCAGGAAAATATAGTTGAACACCTTGAAAACTTTTCGCGCGGGAGTGTCGCGGATTGAGTTCCCGCGCCCCTGCGACAGCTTCGAAACGTCAATATTATTTGTTAAGTTTAGTTGTGAAGTCGGCATTGTTAATCCTCAATAATTTTAGATTAGTGTTCAGTGTTCAGTGGTTAGTGGTCAGTTACGTTGGTTCGGACACGTGCTGCGGTCTTAATTTTCGTCACTGACCACTGACCACTAGCCACTGTCCCACTGACAACATTAGAACAGGCTGAAGTCCGACACTTTTCGGCTTACTGAGTTTGAAATCAGCAGCAGCGCCATACTTATCAGCGAGTTGAAAATCTGCACCGCGGTCGCGTAGCCTTGACGTCCTTGCTGTAAGCCCGAACGATAGACGAAGGTCATTATAACGTCCGAAACTTCGTAGTTAGTAGCGGCGTACAGGAGCAGGATTTTTTCCATTGCGACGTTCAGCAAGCTCGAAACCTGCATAATGAGCATAAGCATTATAATCGGCAGAATCCCGGGGATAGTGACGTGGAGCGTTTGCTTCCAGCGCCCCGCGCCGTCGATTTTAGCAGCTTCGTACAGCTCCTGGTCAACGCTCGAGAGCATTGCGAGGAAGATTATCGAGCCGTAACCCGTGCTTTGCCAGGCGTTGCTTATTACAAATATCGGACGGAAAAATCTAAACGCCAATCCGCTCGTTAAGAGGTCCTGACGAGTGCTTATTACGCCCATATTGTACAGCGCGTATGTAATAGGGCCGTCATTCGCGACGAAGTCTTTGATTATGCCGCAGATAACAACTGTCGAGATGAAGTACGGCATATAGCTGACCGTCTGGATAACTTTCTTGTAGAGCTGGTTCTCCATTTCGTTCAGCAGCAGCGCGAGGATAATCGGCGCCGGGAAGTTTATAGCCATCGACATAAGGCTGATGACGATAGTGTTCCGGAATATTCGCGCCAGGTAGGAGGTCGCGAAGAAATCCACGAAGTTCTGGAAACCGATGTACTGGCTCCCGAGTGTGCCGCCCCTCGATGAGTATTCCTCGAAGGCAAGCATCATTCCTCCGATTGGCAGCCAGTTGAAGATGATGAAGTAGATTAACATCGGCAGTGCCATAAAATAGACAGCCTTGTTAATCATCCAGTCCTTTTTAATGTCGCGCAGTCGCATAGTTAGCTCCTCTCACGTCCGGCAGCGTTATTGAGTTCTTCGTCACAAAGCACAAACTGCCGCTTAATGTCCCTATAATTATACCACACTTTCGCGGAATTGCAATACCCAATTTTAACTTTCTGTTAACTTTTTTTGAATTCACGTTCATATTAGCGCTGCCGCCCCCGGAGGAGCGGCAGTCTGCTGCTTATTCGTTATTTTTAAGCTACTAATTCTGCCCACGTGGCAAAGCCGTCAACAATGGTTGCTACGTATGTCTTATTCGACTCAAACGGTGATACGTTGTCGACTCCGTAGTCGTTTAGACCGCCGCCGGCTGTGCCGTTCGTTGTTATCTTCGAACCTGTTTGCGGGCTTATAAACCCGCTGTTCTGGGTGACAGTCAGCGCATTTGTGCCGCCGATTGTCAGATGTCCGTCCGCAGCAAGCCAGATTGACGTTACCGCGGAGGTGCCGCCGATTGTAAACGGCTTATTGAGCGTAACTTGACCGCTGATGTTCACCGCTAGACTAGCTCCGATGAACTGATTAGCTTCGCTGAACGAGAGTTCCACGGTGCTCGGATTGCCCATTAGGAACACGCTGTCAGCGTCCCTGCCGACGAGTTTGAGTTCGCCGCCGCTGCCGCCCTCGCC
>JAISLB010000158.1 GCA_031260685.1 Oscillospiraceae bacterium
TACCCAGCTGATATCGCCGTATAGAGATTTCCCGGCCTTGCCACAAAGAACAGTTCCGAACTTTCTCTTCTAACAGCGCGAGATATATCGTTTCATCATCACATATCGCAATATTCACAACGTTTTCCTCCTTGTTTTATATAGCTATTCGTTTGACAATTGTTACGGCCACGCGAAAAAAAGCGCCCGCCGAAAAACGGCAGACGCTTACTGGATTCCGCAATATCGCTCTACGGCAAAAAGGCGGACAAAGCATACTCCGTATTTTCCGGATTAGTGTTATTTTTAGACAAAGTTACCCCAAATATATACGCAACTGTAAAGCCGGTACCTCGCAAATGGGTATAGCTAACGCGCATCTCGTCAATCCGCAGAATAAATAAATTTGTCATTTTTGTCCGCCTCCTTTCTTTATTGATTGATTTACAGCTTTTACACATTATAGCATATTCTGACAACATTGTCAAGAGGTAAACAAACGGTTTACCCGATAAAAACAGCTGAAAAGTTTGACAATTGTTACGGCTGTGAGCTTAGATGACACCGGTATAGTCAGTCAAAAACGGCTATTACACAGTATCCGCGGTACTTGCTAGTTTTGCGGCAGCGGCTTCCGCCGGTGTCCAGATAGTGGTGCGGTTACGCCCGGTATGTTTCGAGTAATACAGCGCGTCGTCGGCAATTTTCAGCGCATCGCCGGACGTAATCTCCGGAGAGGGCTGAACGAGACAAACGCCGATGCTGATTGTAACAAATTCCGAAACATCAGTACGTCCGTGCGGCAGCCGCAAGCCCTCAATACTCTTACGCGCTTTCTCCGCCAGTTCAAACGCTATTACGGAGTTCGCTTCATACACTATCATAAATTCTTCACCGCCGTAGCGGATTACGATATCCGAATCACGGCGGAAGCTTGCCTGCAAACTTGCCGCAACCTGCTGCAAACACTTGTCGCCGGCAAGATGCCCGAAAGTATCGTTATACGCTTTGAAAAAGTCGATATCAACGATTGCCACGGCAAGCGTGAGGTTACTCCGCGCCGACAAAGCCCAGATATTGTTGAAATTGCGGCTCATTGACTGCCGATTCGCCACTCCCGTCATCGGGTCCGTATTAGCCATAATTTCAAGCTCGTCATTAAGCTTTTGAAGCTTAATACTTTTCAGGAAATTCGCAACATACATATCGTAGATAAAAAACGAAATACAAACCGTCAATCCGGTGATGATAATCAGATTTGTCCAGGTATCCGTCAGAAGTACGCTGTCCCACGTAGCCGAAACCCCGCGGTTGAGGTACATAACAACCCCGTTAATAGCAAAGCAGGTAAAAATGCTGATAAACCCCTGCAGCGGACGGATAACAGGTACCATACCCAGAATAAGAATCGCGATAATATACGCGTTCATACCGCCCATCGCGAGTATATTCAGCGTACAAAATCCTAACTCAACGATAATATAAAAATACAGCAAACTGTACACAAGAAACGATTTGGTACGCTGACCGGTAATTTTCCCTTTACGTACAAACAAAAGAAGAAGCCAGTAGATAATCCCTATAAGAAGCGTCACAAAAGACAAGACAATGTAAAACATTATCGGAATAACAATCCCGCCCTCTGACTGATAATCTCCGCCGGGACGCAAAACATTTATGAGTTGAAGCGCAATTTGCAGGAAAATGATGTATATCGCAAAGACGTACATACGTCCTACGTTGGTTTCGAGCTGCTGTCTTTTGAATTCCGCCTTATACTCCGCGGGAATTTTCCGCAATATCTTCCTGTCAGTTGCAAGCTCCGCGGACTTAGCTTCCGGAACGTTGACGTTTGAGTTTTTGTCCATACTTGAACGCTACCTTTCACGTTGAGATTTTTGCAACGGTATACTTACATTCTATCGTAACTTTTCGCCAAAACTTGATACTAACATACCGGTTTCCCGCAAAAAATCCAATAGACGGTCAAACGCAAACTTTCACCCACTCCGCCAGTAAGTTTACGCAAGCTCCGTACGACTTTATGCCAAGCTGCTGACCGTTAGATTTCAAATATCCGTCATACGCCGAATTCACAGCCGTAACAGCGCGGGTTTCCTCGTATTGCGCCCAGTATTCGTGGTTATCCCCGAAGTCTATCCGCACAAGCTCCGAGAAGTTTTGCGACAGCTCAACATATCTATCGGGGTTAGCGCTATACAGCGCGTTTCCAAGCTCCGTAACTCCGAGCAAAAAGCCCGAATAGCGGAACGCTGCATCTCCCGACAAACTCGCGGCGATTATTCCCGCGAAGTTCGCTTCAGCCTCCGGGGCAATACCGTGAGCGTGAGCAAGTTCGTGAGCCGCCGTAGAGGGCAAAAAACACTTCGGCGTCCCGCGGTTTACATTTGCTTCACCCGTAAGCGCAAAATACACTCCCGTAAAGTGAGTCGCGCTCATAAACTCCGAAAAAATCATACCCTTAGGACGAGGCGACGGATAATTCACAAGCCGCGGAAAATACGCGCAAAACTTATCATACGGTATAACCTCCGCGGCGCGGCTTAGAAGTGTTCCCGCGCTCTCGGTAATGTGTCCTCCGTTATCACGCGAAACCTGCGGCGCGTATTCGTTAGCTCCCTCCACAAAATATTCGAGCGCAAATGCCAACTCGTCCTCACTCGGCGTAGAATTTGTCAGCACTCCCTCATAAAACGGAGCGGTATAATAAAGCGAACACCAAAGCCACAAAAACGCTGCCCATATAAAAACCGCGGCAGTAACAAGCGGGAGAAACCGTGAAAAAGCGGTAAAAATACGCCGCCCTTTTGAGCGCACTATCGAAACAGTTCCCGCGGCAAGAGAATACAGCGCAAACGCTCCGAGAAGAACAATCAAAAACTCGTACATACTAAACGGGACAAACGACGTAATGCCCCCCAGCAGATAACGCAAAAACCCCGACACAACAGCTGCGGAATTCATAGCGGCTCCCGCGGCAACGGCAATATAATATGCCGCAACAAATAACAAGGCGGCTCCAAACGGAATTACCAAAACAAGTACCCGGGAAACGCTCCAAATCGACTCTTCTCTATCCATAAAGTTCAGTATACCACAAACAACATATTTTGTCAAGCAAAGCGCATAATCCGCAAATTTTTTACTGCACGCTCAGCCTAGTTTTTTGGAAAGCTATACGTTCATCGCTGCCGCCGAGTACCCAAATCACACCGCAATAGACAAAACCGAGTTTTGCCAGCAGATTCCTCATTGGGACATTATCAACGTGCGTATCAATTTTCAGATTTCCGCATAGTTCAAACGCGCTGTTCAGGCAAAACGTCCCCGCGCCTTTCGTACCGCGTCTGGCGGCAATTCTGTGAACCACGCCGTACGGTTCATCATTGAGCCACGCGCCCTCTATATAATCGTAGGTAGCGTCACGCTCAATACTGAAATAGAACACCGCGGTGACTTCGCCTTTATCTTCACAAACATAGCTTGTACCGTTCTCAATATCCAAAGCAATCATCTCGGGCGCGGGGTGTGTATCTCCCCATTGTGCGGGATTGCCGTTATCGCGCATAAATTGCCGGGCTTCGACGTAAATTTCAAGCACCGCCGGAAGGTCCGCCGCGGTAGTTTTACGAATCAGCATCTGTACTCAACCTCATAAAAGCTGCTTAGTAAGCAAATATTAAAGTCCCCTGCCGCAGAAGAAAGCAGTCACTCAAAACCGGGGGAGCGTCTCTTCAGCTTGTAACCGTACCATTATATCACGTGCCGCGAAATAATTCAACCCACAGAAGTAAATAGTCCGCGGCTTGACAAAAAGGCTTTCGCTGTGTTATACTGTACCGCATACCGGTGAAAATTCCGGCTTCCCGCGGAAAACTGCCGCGCTACTCTTTTTTTGTAGGGAGAAGTGAATCCATATGTATAATCTGTCGTCGTCCTTTCTGCGTGTAGCTTCCGCGTGTCCCTCGGTGGAAATAAGCAATCCCGGCGCAAACGCGGTTCACATTGCGGAGCTTTTCCGCGAAGCCGCCGATAACGGAGCCGCGCTCGTAGTTTTCCCGGAGCTGTCAATAACGGGATATTCACTCGGCGACCTCGTTATGCGGCACGAACTGCTGGATAACGCTAAAGACGCGCTGTTCCGTTTAGCGCGTGAAACTCTCACTGTCAACGCGGCTTGCATAGTCGGACTGCCGCTCGCGGAGAATGACGCGCTCTACAACACCGCCGCGCTGCTAGCAAAGGGTCAGGTACTCGGTTACGTTCGGAAGCTCAATCTGCCGTCTTATAATGAGTTTTACGAAAACCGCTGGTATACAACGCCGAACAGTCCCGCCGAAATCGAAGCCAACACACTGCTATTCGACATAGACGGCGTAACAATCGGAATAGAGATTTGCGAGGACGCGTGGGTAGCTTCGCCGCCGTCAGAACGTTTGGCAAAACTCGGCGCCAACGTTATCGTGAACCTCTCGGCGTCTCCCGAAAAACTCGGAGTCGCGGACTTTCGCCGCAGTCTTGTCAAAACGCTGTCCAGCAGGCTTATCGCGGGCTACATCTACGCCGGCTGCGACAGCTCCGAAAGTACCGCCGAGGTTGTAATGGGCGGACATCAGCTAATCGCTTCAAACGGACAATTACTCGCGGAACGCGCACCTTTCGGCGATTCAAGGCTGACATACGCCGACATTGACGTTGACCATCTAAATTTCGACCGCCGCAAACAGCGCTTCCACAGCTCCGCCGTAGCAGCGGTTATTCCTACCGGCGTTACACGTCCGGGGCAGCCGCTTCTGAAACCGCCTAACCGCAATCCTTTTCTGCCGGACGAAACCGCCGCGCAAAGAATTGAACGCTTACAGAACATTCTCGCAATCCAAACCGAGGGAATCTACCGCAGACTCGCGAAAACGGGTCTCGGAGCTGTTATAGGAGTTTCCGGAGGTTTAGACAGCACGCTTGCGCTGCTTGTATTAACGCGTGCCGCGCAGAAACTCGGTTCGGACGTTGCGGATAAAGTTCACGCGCTCGTAATGCCGGGACCCGCAAGCTCCGACGCTACGCAAAGTAACGCCTTTTCGCTCTCCGAAAAGCTCGGCGCGGCGACGTTCATTCGTCCGATTGCCCCGCTCGTATCGGCTGAACTCGCGGCACAAGGTATGAACCCCGAAAACCAAAACGTAACCTACGAGAACATTCAGGCGAGAATACGGACGCTTCACCTCTTTAACTACGCCAACGAACACGGACTGCTCGTCATTAACACAAGCGACCTCTCCGAAGCCGCACTGGGCTGGAGCACCTACGGAGGAGACCAGAACGGCAACTACGGCGTAAACTGCGGTATCCCGAAAACAGTCGTCCGAGAGCTAATCCGCTACCTCGCGGACGAAGAGGACTACGCGAATATACGCGGAATCCTCCTCGACATTATCGACACGCCGATAAGTCCGGAGCTTACGAAATCCTCCGGCAGCGAGATAACGCAGCTTACCGAGGACAAAATAGGTCCCTACGCGCTGCACGATTTCTTTCTCTATTACTGCGTACGTTGGGGCGATAAGCCCGAAAAGATTGCGGCACTCGCGGAAGCCGCTTTCGCGGGAGTATACACAGCTGAAACAATCGCCAAATGGCAGTCCGTATTCCAAAAGCGTTTCACCGCAAGCCAGTTCAAACGTGACACAATGCCGAACGGACCGAAAATCGGCGCGGTAGCACTAAGTCCCCGCGGCGACTGGCGAATGCCGAGCGACGTATAGGCGAATCCGAAGCAGGGGAGAGGCTTCGCAACCATTGCTTGAATTTATCTCTAATAGCTCTCTATTGCGTACAGCCTTTCGCTATGGTATAATCTATAACGAAAGGCGGTGAAATATATGAGCGTCCAAATTGCCCGCAACATCAAGCGGCTTCGGCACTCGCGTGAACTTACGCAGGAAAAACTCGCGGACATTCTGGGAGTTTCCGCGCAGGCAATCTCAAAATGGGAAAACGGCGATAACTACCCCGATATGGAGCTTCTGCCGGCTATCGCGAATTACTTCGCGGTCAGCGTAGATGACCTGCTGGGAATGAACGAAATCCGCGATACTAAACGGATTGAGGATGCCAAAGCCAAAACGCTTGACCTCCAGCTCAACCAAAACTACGGGAGCGAAGAAATCCTAAACATATGGCGCGAACTCGCACGCGATATGCCGCACAACTGGGAAGTCCAAATGCTTTACGCGGATAACCTCGATATGTACAAAAACAGGCTCGCAATAAATTCCGCCGAGGATATTATCAGCCGTCAAAGCCAAATTATTCCAATTTTCGAACGCATACTCGAAAACTGCACCGACGACGACATACGAAGCCGGACAATCGCGAAGCTCTCGCAAATCTATTGCGACCGCGGAGACATAGACAAAGCGCGGGAATACGCTAACCGTCTGCCCTCCGCCGCTAACAGCCGCGAATGGGCTAACGAAAATATAGCGCTGCACGAAATTATGCGGTACAGCAGCGATAACGGTCTTACAACGAGAGAACTGCAAAAAAACGCCGACCCCGAGGCTATTGAGAAACTTCTCGAGCCCTACAAGACCGCTCTGGAGCTGTTTTCGTTTGGCGCACAAAACGCTTTGCATAACTTACGCGTCTACCGCAAAACTTACGGGCTTATAACCAATGACGAATACATCAAATCTCTCGAACTCGACAAAGCAGCGTACTCACTGATGTTTATGGATCAACCGGAGCGATACGCGGACGCTCTCCAAGGCTGCTGCCTTGATACAATGCACGCCTACTTGGAAAACGGCGACATTGAACACGCGCTTGACTGCATTGAGAGCTATGTAGATATGTCCGTACAAAAACCGTGGAGCGAAATGGTCTCGGTGCGAAGCGGCGGAACCGACGATGAGGGCAACTACATTCAGAAACATTACGAACAGTCCGTGCGGCTAATGCCGATAATGATGCTGCAAGACTTGCCGGAGTCAACCGAAATAATTCAAAAAATCCCGGCGGAACGGCTCCGCGGCAATCCGCGCTTTATCGCGGCAATGGCAAAACTGCGCGAGGGAGAACCGATAACAACTTAGCATATATTGAATATCTGTGAGCTAGGCGAAAACGTTCTAATGCTTCGTCTCCGTTATTTACGGCTGAGACCGTTTTCTGTAAGTTCGTACACTGTTCCGCAGACTTCGCTTATGTAGCGCCGGTCGTGGCTGACGCTGATAATCGCTCCGCCGTAATTCCGCAGAATTTCACGGATAACGGGATTTGACATCGGGCTGAAATTCCGCGTAGGTTCATCAAGCAGCAATACGTTGCAGCCGTCGGAAGTAAGCTTCAGGAACACCAGCTTAGCTTTCTGACCGCCGGACAACTCAAGGATTGAGTGCGCCATTTCGTCCGCGGTGTACTTGACGCTGCCAAGCATTGTCATCGCCCGCGTAGTATCCTCTTTTCTTCCGGAGGGCGCAAGATACTCCACGGGAGTTCTATCCATAGGTAATAAGTCGAAGTAGTCCTGCGGCATATATCCGCAAACTATGTCCCTCCGCGGGAACAGACTCTCGGCAATTTTCTTGAGGAGAGTCGTTTTGCCGATTCCGTTGCGTCCCGTTATGCAAACTTTTTCAGCTCCCTTAACAGTTAGATGAATGTCGCGGGCAAGCACCGTTTCACCGAGCGTAAGTTCCGGCAATTCAAATTCTGCAACTGTCTTTCCGTTCGGAACGTTTATCTTTTCATCAAAGCGGAGGAAAATCGCTTCCTCAATATCCGGACGTTCCGTCATATCCTCGCTTTCGCGGTCGATTCGCTTTTCGAGCGACTTGACCGCGTGCATTTTCTTCTTGAGAAGCCGCGCACCTCCCGGGTCTTGACGCGAGATAACATTTTGCGCGTGTTCGACAGATTGCTCAATACGGCGGAAGCGCACGAGCTTTGCGTTCAGCTCGGCTTTCTCCTTGTTTGCGTCCTGTTCTTGTTTGTCAAGCGCCCTGCTCCGCGAATTGATATACTCCGTGTAGCTCGATTTGACGACGCTTGCGCGCGGGAGCGTCTTTCGCCGTATCTGCTCGAGGTGGATTATCACATTCGCCGTATTCTCAATCAGCGTCTCATCGTGCGACACAAATAACACGGGCTTACCGCAGCCATTGATAAAGCGTTCGAGCCATTCAAGCGTTGCGATATCAATATCGTTCGAGGGTTCGTCAAGAAGCAGTACGTCAGGTTCAGAGATAAGGATTTTCAGCAGCTGCAGTTTGACGCGTTCGCCGCCGGAGAGCGTCCCGGTCAGCTGCTCCGTGAATGGCAGTTCTGCCGGCAAATCAAGTTCACGGCACAGTTTACCCAAAACCTTTGGGGAAGTATCATAAAATTCAGGTATCTTAGCGCAAAAATCCGCAACAGCGAGGGCTTTTTCATTAGCGGACATCTCCTGCGGTAAGTAACCGAGCTTAACGCCGCGGGTAATAATCTCGCCCGAATACTCGCAATAGCTTTCGGCAAGTTCCGGCGAATAAATTAGTTTGAGCAGTGTGGATTTACCGTTACCCTCCTCACCGATGATTACCGCGCGGTCGCTCTCGCCGAGAACAAAGCTGAACCCGTCGATTATAGCGCGGAGGTCTTTTTTAAGCGATACGCAGAGATTCTTTATCTGTAACACCTTAAGGTTCTCCTATACAAATTTACACATTGCCGCATATGCTATTTTACACCATATGCGCCGATAATGCAAGCACTGACGTCAAAACAATAGGACGGGAGCCGCGGATTCTTCCGCAAGCCCCGTCCCTCCGCTGTCCGCTGTCTTCGGCATTTATAACATCAAGCCGACTGTTTCATTTGCTGCATATTTGTTATTTGCTCTCTCGATGCCTGAGCCGCTTGCTTTTGTTGTTGCTTCATCAGTTCCTGCTGTTGCTGCGGAGTTTTCGGCATTGCCGCGGCGTGTACCTGTTCGCTGTATTCCACTCCCAGCCCGTATGCTCCGGAATGTTGCTTCACGATACACATTACATCGTTATAGGTGTCTTTATTGTTCCAGTCACGCTGCCACTCGAGCATTACCTGCTGCCACGTTACGGGTATTACACCGGCTTGCGTCATACGCTGCATTGCATAGCAATGAGCCGCGCTGCTGGCTCCTCCGCAAGCATCGGCGGCTACGTAAACCTTGTAACCGTCCTGCTTCATCGTAAGCGCGGGGAAAGTCACACAAGCTTCCGTCCATAAACCCGCGATAATGACTTGCTTCTTACCTGTGGCTTCGACTGCTTTTTTGAGATTTGCGTCCTCCCAGCAATTGATATAGCTGCGGTCAATGGGAACAACGGTCGGATAAATATTCTGTATCTGTTCCGCAAGCTGACCCGAAAAACTCGCGGCAGTCACAGTGGTCAGAATACAAGGCACTTCAAACGCCTGAGCAGCTTTTGCAAGCGCGATAGTATTATTCAGGATCGAACCGCGCTCATCACCTTGGATTCCGAAGTACATTTGCGGCTGGTGGTCAACAATCAAAACGGCACATTTGCAAGGGTCCATAAGGGTTTCGGGATAGTTTCGCATTTTCGTTACTCCTCCGTTATTAGTTTTTCTTACGGAGGGTAGTGTTGCCCGAACCCTTGAGATTTATGCAAGCTCTCGGCAGCGAATTCAGTCCTCCTAAATCTGCAAATAACCGCCAAAAGACGGGAGCCGCGGCTCCCGTCTTAATCATCAATTGACATTACTTTTTATATTTCTTTTCTTCCTTAACATAGTCAATGTTAGCGTTTGCCATTGCGAATCCGCCTGTGTCGAACTGTCCGAAAGCTACCGGGGGAGCTTCCTGACCCTCTACGGGAGGCGGAGCGCCCATCATTGACGTACCTTCGCGCTCCATCATTATTTCGAGGTCAAGCTTCGACTGCGGGAGATTGAGCGTAGGACGAAGCTCCGCAAGTTTCTGCCCGCCGAGTGTCGCGTAATCTATCCAGCGCGAATGTTCCGAGCGAACCATAGCTTCTGCGTGCTTATACGGCAGGCAGAGGAACTGCTCATTTTCGATGGCTTCTTTCAGCCAGTTCGCGAGGACGCGCGGGTCCATACCGTTCTTATGAATGGACGCGAGGAAGTTTTGACCTTTGTCGGTTACGTTGTAGCCGGTGTTCGAAAGCTCCTTGGGGCGGGTTTTGAGCGCGCTGTCCCAAATGTTAGAATTGATATTAGCCGGGCAAAGCGCGGTAACGCCGATGTTGTACGCTTTGAGCTGCTGCCAGTAACTCTCGAGGAGGCTCAGGACAGCGACCTTAGCCGCGGTATACGGAGCGGTAGTGCCGCCCGCTACGAACGCGCCGTAGGAAACGGTAGCGCCGATATGACGCTGTCCGCCGGCTTTAATCATCTTCGGCACAAAGGTTACAAGCCCGTTGATTACGCCGCCGAGACATACGCCCATAACCCAGTCGTAATCGTCAAAGGTTGTAGCTTCGGCAGGTCCGAAAACATTAACGCCCGCCGTGAGGACAAGTACGTCCGGAACTCCGAAAACTTTCTCGGTCTCTTCCGCGGCAGCCGCCCAGCCTTTACGGTCGGTAACGTCAAGCTTAATAACGTGAGCGGGCGCACCCTTCTCATCGAAATACTTCTTGACAGTTTCGAGGTGGTCGTCGCGAACGTCGGCGATAACTACTTTAGCTCCCGCCTCCGAAAAGATTTGAGCCTGTCCGAAACCTGCTCCGGACGCGCCGCCCGTAATGAATACGACTTTGTTTTTGAAATCCTTCATTGAAATGACTCTCCTTTTTAATTGTTTATTTATCTACATTATAACTCATTCGCAGCGCTTTGTCAAGCGAAATATTGCGGCGTTTGCAATCGCGCCTTGCGTGCTTTTTCCAAAACTTTCCACTCATAAACGCGCTGAATTTCCGTAAACTAGCTATACCAGATTATTTGTGAGGTTCAACGTAAATGACAAAACTGCTTACGGCACGCCGCAGACTAATACTTGCGCTCACGCTAATATTCGCGGTCAACATCACACTTATCACACTTATGCAATCAGCCGACGCGCTGACCTACCGTCAAGGTTCGAGCGGTGAGGCAGTGCGCCAAATCCAGACAAAGCTCAAAAACTGGGGCTATTACACAGGCACAATTGACGGAATCTACGGCAGCGCCACTGCCGCCGCAGTGAAAAAATTCCAAAGCAAAAACAAGCTTACCGCGGACGGAATAGCCGGAAACGCTACTCTCGAAGCTATGGGTATCAGTACCTCTCAAACCGCGTCAAATCTTTCGTCTTCAAGTTCAAACTCGGAGCAAGTTAATCTCCTCGCCCGTCTCATCTCGGCGGAAGCGCGCGGCGAACCGTACGAAGGACAAGTTGCCGTAGGCGCGGTAGTCCTGAACCGTATCAAGCACCCGTCTTTCCCCTCGACAATGAGCGGCGTAATCTACCAGCAGGGCGCGTTCAGCTGTATTGACGACGGGCAATTCAACGAGCCGGTAGCCGACTCCTCCTATAAAGCAGCCCGGGACGCTCTCAACGGTTGGGACCCCTCCGGCGGAGCGATTTACTACTTCAATCCGGCAACGGCAACGAGCAAATGGATATGGTCGCGTCCGCTGATAATCGTAATCGGAAAGCACAGATTTTGCAGCTAAACGCCGAATCAAAAACCGCGGGGACGAGCTATCGCGCTAGTTCCCGCAAAGTTTATTCAACGATTTTACATCTCCACAAGCCGCCGAAGCCTGTGCGCAAGACAGGATTTGCCGATATGCAGTAACGCCGCAAGCTCGTTCAGGCTTGAGTCCGGGTTATCAATCCGCGCAGCCGCTGTAAGCTGCAGCTCCGGCGATAGACTCTCAAACTTACCGCCTGAAATCAGCGCGTTTATAGCGGCTACCTGCGATATGGCGGCGTTAACAGTTTTGTCGGCGTTTGCGGTATCGCAGTTGACGCGGCGCATTGCGTTGTTGCGAAGCGCTTTCTCGGCTCCCGCGTTCATAACGTCCATTGCGGACAGCGGAGCGCCGATTAACGTGAGGAAGTCCTCAATCTCACTGCTCTTTTTGTAGTACAGCATATATGAGCCGTCGCGGTCGAGCCGCTTGGGAGCTGTCATAAGCTCTGAGCATAGGTTCATAAGCTCGTTAGTAACGTGCCAGCGGTTTCCCGTAATTTCCAAGTGATAGCGTCTCTGCGGGTCCGCGGCGTATCCTCCCGACAGGAACACTCCGCGCAGAAGCGACGCCGGACAGCACTCGTTTTCAAGCACCGACAAATTAAGACGCAAAGCTATACTGCGGCTCTTGTCAAAGCCTAACGCGGTTTGAAGCGCTTCCGTGTCGGTTGTTTCCAGACTGTACTTCTTGTTTTTCTCAATTTTCAGCGAAATTCCGAAAGCGAGAGCGAACAGTTCGCGGAGCCGTTCCGCAAATCCCGCGTGTTCCGTGACCAGCTTTACTCTATCCGAGCTGAATGTATTCGAGAATAGCAGCGCTCCGTAACATTCGCTGACCGCACAGCATTTGCGGCTTAGGGGAACGCGGCACAGCTCGTCTTTAACACTTGCCGACCAACTCATCACTTTGCGTCAGGCAGCGAGTTCAGCCAGTCTATCAGTCCCGACGGAACTTCGGCATCGTCAATATCACGGTAAAGCGTACCGTCGTTATATTTGAGGTCGTTCAGCGTGGGAATCCACACCAAATGCTCGTGAATAGTGGGCGAGCCGTCCGGAAACTTGTAGCCTTTCGGAAGAACGAGTAAGCGCGACAGCGGGCTTTTAGCGATATGCGCGCCGACAATAGCGCGGATTTGCTCCGTAGGAGCGAAATCTCCGTCACCGTGAATGTGCCAGACAGGTGTATCTGTCCTGACTTTTTGAGCGTCCGAACAGCAAGGTACTCCGCCCGCAAAAGAATCACCGAACATTTTAAGCGTCTGCCAAGTCATATAGCCGCCCATTGAGTAACCGCCGATGAATACGCGCTTTGCGTCCGCGGCGGGATGAAGTTTGAGGAATTCTTTCAGCGTATCCATAAAAAGCGGCACGTGAGCCGGGTCCCACGAAGTCCCCCACAGCGGCAATCTCTCGTCAAGCGTTTCCTGAGCCGCGGGAACCATAATAAAACAGCCGCCGGAGCTAAAGCGCGACTGAAACTCGCTTCCGGCAAATCTCGCAATCGGGTTAAACTCAAAGTGGCTCGTCCACAGTGAGGTGGCTCCGTGAAGTCCGTGGAACCATACAAAAACGGGATGTTTTCCGGGAGTTTCCGGCTCGTAATAAGTGTAGTCTAAGCCGCCTTTTCCCTCGGACGCGCTGTAAACCTCATTAAAACGGCGAATATCGCCGAGAAGCGGATCCGCTCCGTCCCCCGCTTGCTTGAATATCCACATAGCTTCAATCGCTCCGTCCGAGTTGAGCTTGATGAACCAGTTATCGTTCCAGTCGGGAACGAGGTCCTCAATCAGCGACTTGTAATCCCGGATAACTGAAATATTCTCAACTGAATACACCGGAGCGCCGGTCACAAATGGATATCGCTTAGCGTGAACCCCGAGTGAGATATAACCGTCCTCAATCTCTCCTATTGAGTAGCCCGTTATAACGTCCTCAGCTGCGCGATAGCGCACCACGGCTCCGTAAGCGTCGAATTCAGCTTCGTACACTCCCGGCCAAGCTGCATAGCCGCGATTTCCGTGTAAATCTTTCTCCGGATAAACTTTTACCTTTTGCAGTTCGCCGTTGACTATAACGTTGTAAACGTTATAGTCTTCGAATCGTTCTACGCCGTCCGGGGCTTCCACCCCGCTGAAACATATTAGCATCGCTCATCCTCCCGTTCGCGCAATTATTTTTTTAACAAGGTAGTCTTCCTAATCACCGTGTCGAACAGAATCAGCAAGCCCGGCAGGAACAGCAGCACGAGCAGCGCGCTCAGCGCCGCTCCGCGTGACAGCACCTCTCCGAAAGCCGATACAATAGAGTTCGACGATATTACAGCTAAAGTAGCCCCGGCAAATACAAGTATCAATACCGGCACCAAGATACTTGTAAATGTCTCGCTGATAGTTGACACCGCGGCGTTCTTCTTCGCCATACCGAGGAGCCGCTTCGCCATATAGTGGTCCGTAAACAAAATTGCATAGTCAATAGTAGAGCCGAGCTGAACGGTCGAAACAATCATATACGCAATAAAGTGCAGCGGACTCCCCTGAAAATAAGGTATCGCGAGGTTTATCCATATCGCGCCCTCAATCGTAAGCAAGAGAATCAGCGGCAGCGAAACCGAGCGGAACGTTATCAGCAATACAAGCGCTATCGAAGCTATACAAAGAAGAGATACAAGCTTGTTGTCAGCCTCGATGGTTTCACGCATATCGTAGTTATTTACCGCGGCTCCGACAAAGTGATATGTATCGCCGTAGTATTCCTCCGCGACTGAACGTATGTTCTCCACGACCTCAAATGATTCGGGAGTCTCCGCAACGGTGCTGATACTAATAATATACCGCCGGTAGTTCTCACTTTCGAGTTGGGCAAGGCTTTCGGCAGGTACGAACTCGCTCGGAACCGCCGAGCCTACGGCAGTTACGTAGCCCGTTACGTTAGTAACATAAGGGATTGCGGTAATGTCCCGCACTAAAGCTTCTTCCGAATAACTTTGACCCTTAGGCACAAGCAGTACAAGCTGCGACATTGTTCCGAATTCGCTGTTGATGAGTATTTCATCTTCACCGATTTTGCTTCCCTGCGCAATGCCTCCCGCGCCATAAGTGAAGCTGTTGTTCCGCTGCGCTAAAAACGCCGGAACAAGCAGCAGGACGACAATTATAAGCACCGGTATCCGCGTCTTGCTCAAAACCCTCGCCAATCCGTCAAACTTCGGCAGCAGCGGCTTATGTTTCAGCTTAACCATCGCGCCTCTGCACGCGAGAGTTACGCAAGGCAGCAACACAAGCGAACTGACAACCGAGAATACAATGCCCTTAGCAAGCGTGAAGCCTAAGTCCGGACCAATCTTGAAACGCATAAACCCAAGCACTAAGAAGCCGATAAACGTAGTCGCACCGCTCGCGAGAACGGTAGCGGCAGTCTCACGCACCGCGTGTGCCATAGCGTCTACGCTCTCGCGCCCCATATCTTTGTTGCGGTCAAACGCCGCAAGCAAAAAGATTGAGTAGTCCATACTTACCGCAAGCTGCAATACGGGCGCTATAGTTTGCGTAAGGAAGCTAATCTCGCCGAATACAAAATTTGTCCCGAGGTTAAGCACAATTCCCGAGAGTATAACCACCGCGAACAGTACAGGCGTAAACCAGCTGTTAGTAGTGAGCAAGATGATTATAAGTATCATAGGTATAACGAAAAGCAAAATCCGCGAAACTTCCGAAGTTACGCTTGATTGCGACGCAACTGTTTCCGCTATTTCACCGGAGATAGCTCCGCGGCTGCCTATGTGACTTTGCACGGCGTTGTATATTTGCTTCTCCGACCACTTTTCGCTTACCTTGCAAGTGAGCATATACAGCACTTGACCGTCTTTGTACCAAGCTTCCGTCACTGCGGAATCCGCAAGTTCAAGCGGTTTTGATAAGTCAGCGTAATCGTCAAGCCACATCACGTTTGACACGAAAGATTCGCTCTCGAGGTTTTTCTTCATCGCCAGCGCTTGCGGAATAGATAAATCAGGAATCAGCACACGCATATTTGGCATCGCCGAGGAAAATTCTTCGTTCAAAACTACCAGCGCGACGGTACTCGGAGTGTTCTCCGGCAGATAGTCCGCAAGTTGATAGTTTATCCCCGTTGCGGGAATAAGCAACGCCGATACTATACAAACCACGACAAAGAGGATTATCACAAGCCTCTTATGCTTCAAAAGTCTTTGAACAAAGGACATAACGCCACCTCTTTGCGGTATCTAGAACCGGATACGTGCCCCAATATAATTTTTCACCTCGCTGATTGCTATGCGCTCCTGCGTCATTGTGTCACGTTCGCGAACCGTAACGCAGTTGTCAGTCTCGCTGTCAAAGTCGTAGGTTACGCAGAACGGCGTGCCGATTTCGTCCTCACGGCGGTAGCGTTTGCCGATTGCCCCCGTTTCGTCGAAGTCAACGGAAAACTCCTTTTGCAGCTCGAAGTATAACGCTTCCGCAGCGGGAGTAAGCTTCTTCGAGAGCGGCAGTACGGCACATTTGAACGGTGCGAGAGCCGGATGCAGACGCAGCACAACCCGCGTATCGTCTTTCTCAGCGTCGAGTACTTCTTCGTCGTAGGCGTCAATCAGAAACGCGAGAGTCGCTCTGTCCGCTCCTAATGCCGGCTCAATTACGTAGGGTATGTAACGCTCGTTATTGACTTGGTCGATGTACTCCATTCGTTCGCCGGATTCGTTTGCATGGGCGGTAAGGTCGAAATCAGTCCGCGAAGCAACTCCCCAAAGCTCACCCCAGCCAAACGGAAAGAGGTACTCAAAATCGGTCGTAGCGTTAGAATAGTGCGAAAGCTCCTCGGGTTCGTGGTCGCGCATACGTATGTTTTCGTCCGAAATGCCGAGGTCCGCAAGCCACTTGCGGCAAAAGCTCCGCCAATAGTCGAACCATTCAAGCTCCGTCCCGGGTTTACAGAAGAACTCCATTTCCATCTGTTCAAACTCTCTCGTGCGGAAAGTGAAATTGCCCGGGGTAATCTCATTGCGGAAGCTTTTGCCGATTTGCCCAACCCCGAACGGTATCTTGCGCCGTGTCGTCCGCTGGACGTTTTTGAAATTGATAAAAATCCCCTGCGCGGTTTCGGGACGCATATAGACCGTGGAGGTGCTGTCCTCCGTAACCCCCTGGAACGTCTTGAACATAAGGTTAAACTTGCGGATATCCGTAAAGTCCGACTTGCCGCAATCGGGGCAGGGGACAGCGTTACCGCGTATAAACTTCATCAGCGCTTCTTCGTCCATAGCTTCCGCGTTGACGGTAAGCCCGTTCGCAGTTATGTAGTCCTCCGCGAGTTTGTCGGCGCGGTGACGCGTTTTACAGGCTTTGCAATCTATCAGCGGGTCGTTGAAAGTCCCCACGTGTCCGGAAGCTACCCAAACCCGCGGGTTCAGGAGAATTCCGGTGTCGATACCTACGTTATACTGTGATTCCTGAACGAACTTCTTCCACCAGGCGCGTTTGACGTTGTTTTTGAGTTCGACGCCGAGAGGTCCGTAGTCCCAGGTGTTCGCAAGCCCTCCGTAAATCTCGCTCCCGGGAAATATAAACCCGCGCCCTTTACAAAGGTTAACGATAGTATCCATTTTCTTTTGAGTATTAGCAAGCGTTTTCATAGTAACTCCTAAAATTTGAATTTGTGCCGCGGAACGGCAGCTCATTTGGACGACATCAACGCAGCCCGGCGTTCAAACTGACCGCTGACCGCCGGGAACTAAGCGCCGGCAGCCGTATGTTCTGTCTCAACGTCGTCCTCGTCAATCGTTTCAAGCATCTCGCGATACCATATGAGCGCGTCCATAAACGCCTTTATAGCTTCTGAGTTAGTTACCTTATTGCGGTAAAGGTTTGTCACGCACTCTATCCAGTTGCACTTTTCGTAGTTGTATACAAGGTCAAGTACCTCGTACATTTCGCCTTTTTGCTCAACCAAAGCGCGGTGGACTCTCGGGTCAACCGCTACTTCGTTAATCGCTTCCTCCATAGGTTTTTCGAGTATAACGTCAAGGAGCGAGAACAAGCCCGCGATAAACAGCAGCGGAGCAAAAGTACCGAGTTCATAAGCGTAGGCGAGGTTTTCGGCAAACTTTGCGCGTATAAGCGATAAACGCGTTATCTCGCTCGGTCTGTCCTCCGCAAGCTGCGTTGTAATTGCTACCGCAGCCCAGCGTCTGATTTCCCGCTGTCCCATTATGACGACAGCCTGACGAATGTTTTCGACTTTCTTGACTCCGCGGAATCCGCCCGCGCGGTTGATAAATTTCAGGAGCGATATAGACAGCGCGGGGTCGCGCTCAATTATCGCGGCAGCCTCCGTGATTTCAAAATCCTCCTGGTTGATTTGGCTTAGGAGGTGCAAAGCGTTGATTTTGAGCGGCGCAATGTCCCCCGCGTCTTTATCCACCGGACTTGAATAGAACTTCCCGCTGTATCTCGCTTCGTGCAGATGTGTCAGCGTGTTAAACGCGTCCATATCGGGAATGTTGTTGATAATGAATTTTATTTTGAATATATGCGGTCTCATAGCTCCGAAATCGCGTTTGAAGTCGTTAGCTTCATAGTCAAGAATGAGATAGTTAAAAAGCTCGAAGAACAAATCAGGCGAAACCCCCGGCAGAATCCCGTTAGCCGCGAGTTTGTAACCCTTGTCTTTGAGGTCCATACATTTCATAAAGACCGCGCCGCTGATTGGCACCTCTTTGCCGATAACAACAATGATATGCTCCGGAGAAAAACCGAGAGTAGCCGGCAAACCCGCAAGCAGCTGATACTCGTTGTGTTCAACCAAAAGCGGCAGGTCACTCGCGAACGGTTCCGTCCCCAACGCGCTCAAAAGTTCGAGGTGAGGCGCGTTCATAGCGTCCCCAAGCCCTTGAAAATCGGAGCCTGCGTCAAATAGCCGCTCGGAGTTTTGGACTTGCAGATAGTAAGCTTTCGAATTGATTTTCTTATCAAACAGCGGACTTGCAACGATAAAGTATTTTGTGTTTTCCATAATTAGCCCCTCAAAACGTATTCGAGATTAGCCGCGGCAAGCTTATGCGGTTCAGAATTTTCACCGAAAAGCCTGCGCGTAACGCGCTCCATTTCGCGCATTACCGCAACCGCTTTTTCGGCTTTACCGGTGTTATACAGGCAAAGCCCGTAGTAGTTCAGCGCGGCGAGCAGTTTCGGGTCGTCCTCGGCAAGAAGCCGTTTATACTGCATTATCGCCGAAACAATTTCAGCCTCCGCAAGTGTAAAGTCGCCGTCTTTGACATATACCTCGCATAAGGCAAAGTGTTCGTTCGCCTGTTGTAATTGAGCAGCTGAGTTCATTTCTCACCTCAGTTAAGTTTATATAGCCGTTCAGACTATGTGCTTAGCGCTTGCCGAACGTAACAGCCATACAAGTATTATAACACAATCAACGAATTTTGTCTACCACCTATCTGTGCGAATTACTGCAATTCAGACAGGCGAATCAATCCGGTATCAGATGCGCTTCGCCTATTACGCTCAAATCTATCGAGCCGCTATCGTTCGCGCCGAGCTTTTCGAGCGTCTGTGATAAGGTTCCGAGTTTGCGTATCGTTTCCTCGCGGCTTCCGAGGTAAACCGTAAAACCGCGGTAAAATTTCAGGTCAAACTTGAAGTCAAGCAGGTCGCCGGCGTCAATGTAGCTTATCAGCCCGATTATCCCGCTGCCCTCCGGAGCGTTGACAGCTTGCAGAAACTCTAAGCAATAGCCGAAGCGTATAGTTTCATCAGCGGTAGGCTCGTAGATTTGCCCGGCTTTTGCGGTACCCTCGCCGATACCGATGATATGGATACCCTCCGGCGGATTCTCCGTATCACGCGAGACTTCCAGCACCCTGCCGCTGTCCGAGATTTTCGCGCAGCTGCCGTCCGTAAGCTCTATGTACGCGAGAGAGACGCTTTCAACGAGGTTAATTCGAAGCGTAGTAGGGAGCTTGCGGTGAATACTGACACTCTCGGCATATGGGAACTCCGCGAGTATGCGCTTCTCCGCGCCCTCTGTATCGGCAAATAACAGACTTTCTCCGACCGCAAGTCTGCCCGCGCTGACTACCGCGTTAGCGTCGAGAGTTTTCAGCCCCGAAACCTCAATGCGCGTTACTTTCAGAAACAGACTAAGCGCTGCCGCTAATATCAATAGAGCTACGACGACAATTACCTTACGCATATCAATATACCAAAGCCGCGCCCGGCTCTATTCCCTCAAGCACTTGTACGTAATCTATCGTTGACAAGCCCGTAAGAATGAAGCGTTTGCGCGGAAGTCCGTTTTCGAGTACCGTCACATATTTATATGTGTTCTCGGTTTTGACCGCAAGTCTCGGGACGAGCAGTTCTCCGCTAATATCCTCGAGCGCGGCTCTTATCTCGTAACGCGTATTGTTTACAGCAGCCGAATTTACCACAGCGTACTCCGCAAACTCTCCGGGAACGTCAAAATCTATCACCGCGTAGGTTTCAACGCCGGGTAAGCGTACAAGCGAACCCGCCGCGCTGACGTGTCCCAAAAAGTCGCGTCCGTTTGCCAATATGGGATGAATTGTGACCTCTGTGCCGTATTTGAGGTACTCCGCGGCACTTCCGGTAACTTTCAGCTGAACCCTCATAAGCGAATTGACCGAGGCATACGGCTGTCCGCGGTACATCTCCGCTCCGCTCCTCGGGTAGGTACGCACATACCCCGCAATCGGCGAGGTGATATCAAAGTCCGTACCTTCCAGCACGAGCTGTTCGTAGTATTCCCGGGCGCGCTTAACCGCAAACGCGTTATTCGGGAGTGCTTCCGCCATTTCGAGGTTGATTTTGGCTTCCCGCTGTGCCATAATATTGTCCGCTACTGTAAAGCTCGCCAGCACGTCGCCCTCGGCAACTGTCGTACCGCTGAATATTCCTCCCGTAAAGCTGCCGTTCACCGGGAGCGTAATCGTCTCCGTTACAGCGAATGTAATATCGGTGGGTGCCTGAACGTTGCGTTTAAGCGTTCCGACAATAGCCTTCGGCAAAGAAGCCGCATCGGTTTTGACAGCTGCTGCGTTATCAATAAACAACGAATCGCCCTCGGAAACTCCCGAGATTATCTCAATCACCGTTTCGGATTTCAGTCCCGCCGTAACCGTCGTTCTAACCCTCTCGCCGCCGCTTCCCGTTAGTAGATAGACGTAATCCTCATAGATTGTCACTCCGCCGTCCGTAAGAGTATCGCTGTGAAGTGAATTCGCGGGAACCAGCAGAACGTCCCGCCGTGTAGCTCCGTATATTCTCAGCTGCACGCTGCCGTTTGTCGGAAGCGTTTTGCCGTCCGCGGATTCGAACCTGACGGGGACATTCGAGTTTACCGCGAGATAAGCTGCCCGCTCCGCCGCTGTAAGCTTCACGGGAGTCAGATTATATTCCTCACTGTTGATTACCGCGACAGCGCGGCTGTTCGGGGCGATTTTTGACGCAATTCCGCTGTCCGAACATTCTACCGCCAAACGCGTCAAATCGCTTATGTACAGCACAGTCGCACGGGCGGACGGAAGCGGTATACCCGCGTATAATTCAACCGCGCGGCTGATAACCCCGTCAAAGGGAGCGGCAATCATATAGCCGGAGCGTTTATTTTCGAGCGCCTTGATGTTATATTCCAAACGTTCGCGCTCTATCGCGCGTGTTTTAAGCTGATATTCGCCGGAAGCGGGGTACAGCCGCCATTGTTCTTCGTTTGCCTCGAGTTCGTTCCGCAGCGCGTCAATTTGAGCGTCCAGCCCTCCTGTGTCAAGCTCGGCAAGTATGTCGCCCTCGCGGACTATATCGCCGGGAGCCGCGTTATAACGTTTGAAGTAAGCTCCGGTCTCTTCAAACCAAAGCGGTTCACTGTATGCCGTAACTATCCCCTCAAACTGCGAGAGCTGTACGACATCACCGCGTGTCACACGTACCGTGTCCGCGCTGAGCCCTATCGGTTCAAGCAGCGCGGGCGCCGCGCTCTGCATATTCGGAGCGCAGGAGCTAAACGTGAACATTATAAAACTAATAACAAGCAACAAACAACGCCGCGGACGCGAAACGCGGGAATCCGCTCCGGCTTGCTTCGCACAATGCGTGGACGAGCGCGAAGTTCCGCCGCGGTTAGGTATTTTAGCCGACAATGATTTCATCTCCTTCGTTCAAGCCGTTTTTTATCTCCGTGTTTCCGCCTACTGTCAAGCCCGTTTCTACCGTTATTGCTTCACGTAAGCCCGCGGAATTCAGTACGTAAACTACGTCGCCGCCGTCCGAACCTCGCTTTACGGCTTTTCCCGGGACAATCAGCGCGTTATCGGAGCGTTCGAGCGTGAGGACTATCGAACCTCTTGCGGGCGGCGTTTCGACGTCAAGCTCCGGAGTGAAATATATCGCTCCGCCCTCCTCGCGCGCGATTGCGGTATATTCTGAACCGTCGAGATTCAGCGTATAGCTCTCGCCCGCGGTAAAGTAGCCGCTGTCCGCACTGCCTACGCGGTATTGCGGTTCTCCGTTGGCTACGGTGAAAATTATCTCGCCCTTACGGGAAACCTTTTGCGGGGTTACTGATTTAGCGAACGTAACCAAACCGCCCGATACGGCTCTAAGCTCGTAGAGTTCAGCTTCGGAGCGTACAGCGTCAAGCTTTTCCTGAGCGAGATTACGGCGTTTACGCGAAGCCTCCGCGGAATCGGTTCCGGCGTACATATCAGCCGCGGCTTGCGCAAGCCGCAGGTCAAATTCGGCGTTAGCAACCCTTCCGTTTACCGCGGATTTGTCGAGCCGCGCCAATACTTCGCCCTCCTCCACAATATCGCCGGCGGCAGCCGAAATCCCGTCGTAGAATATACCGTCTAAGGTAAACGAATAGTTATTTTCGCTTAGCGGGCGGTAATCGACTGTAACGCGCTTAGTCTGTACAAGCGTTCCGCGGGTTACTGCCCCCAAATTGTACGCCGCCGCGCCGCTCGCTTTTACGGGTACCGCAACCGGCGCGTCCTCCGCGGGTAAGCAAGCTGAGAGTGTAAATAACAAAGAACAAATCAATAAGAACCATTTGCTCACTTGTTTTAAGTTCATCGGTGTAATTCCCCCGTAATTTTTATAGTCGTTCGTTAACATAGATGCTAACGCGAGATTGTATAATCTTTGCCGTTTCCTCCGCCGTTTTAGCGTCCGCGAAAAATGCCGAGACTTCCTCCATAATTATTCCGAGCGCCGCAGCGTCAGTACGGTACAGCTTATCGGCGGTATCGAGCAAACCGTAGAGAACCGCTTTCTCCTCCCCGCTGATATAGCGCGTCAAGGGGTTTTCGGCTGTGGAACCGTCGAGCGTTAAATTCAGGGTCTCAAGATTTTTCTCCAAAGCTTCACGGTTGGTCTGCAAAGACATCCGCGTCTTCGCCTGCATTTCCGGGAGGAACATTTCACGTACTAACCTCCACGCAACATCTTTATACTTAGACGCTGACGTAATAGCGAGTTGCGGCGAATTGACTGATTTAATGAAGCTCCCGGAACCGCTGTCCGTAGGATAACCTTTGAACGTATAACCGTCAACTCCGTAATTGCGCTCAAGCTCCATAAAATCGCTTACAGGCAGTGTAATCTGATATGTATAAAGCAAATGGTCGTGATAGTAGTTATCGAAGCCGCTAACCGCAAACTGCGAATATGATTGCTGCCGCTTTACAAATTCCAACAGTTTGATAAACTCCGCGCTGTCAAAGCCGCACTCTCCGCTGTCCCAGTTAATGAAGCTGTCCCCTAAGCCCGCGAGTAAGTCGTACAGTACAAACTCTCGGAACTCGTTCATCAGCGGCTCGTCAACATTATTTTGCATTTCGATGAGGTCGTCAAGCGTCAGTCCGAAATCTTCGCCCACAAGCGTCTTTTGCCCTACAAGCGTTGCGATTGAAAAGTTGCTAAGCGTGTTATACAGCTGTCCGTCAATCTCCAAGGCTTTGAGAATATTCGGCAGTATATCCTCGCGCTCAAGTCCCGGGTCAGCGTCAATATAGGGGTACAAATCGACAAACAGCCCGGAATGTGCGTAGCGTTCAACGGGGAACATCGAAACGTCGATAATGTCCGGAACTCTCCCCGCCGTAATCTCCGTGAGGAGCTTCCGCGGAAGCGCGTCATTCAGGCGCAGTACGCCGTTTGCGTCGGGCATTAGTCCGTAAGTCTGTCCGTCGTCAAGCGTGTAGTCCAGTATCTCTATCTGATACTCCGGGTTTTTGCGGTTGAAGTCAAAAATCGTAGAGAGCAGCGCGGAGCCGGGACTGAACATCGCAAGCGTGATAACTTCCTTCTCAATTTTCTCCGTTGTCGGTATCAGCGTGTAAAACGTTTTGTCCGCGCTTCCCGGGTTTCGCACTGAACAGATGTACCCGTTATCCGGCAAACTCGCGAAGTTTGTCAGATATGCGGCGTCTATACCGACATCGTACCACGTTAACAATTCGTCGGCGGTTTGAGCGTCAATGTCTAAGCCTACGAGTTTGCCGCCCGACGAATAGTAAAAGTCGTATTTGTCATCGCCCGGAAAAAGTTTGTAAACTCCGTAGCCCGGTTCGAATTTTGAGACAAGCTGTTTGCCGCCGAAATCTATATATGACAGAACCGTAGTATTCCGCACCGTTGCAAGCGCATAGACGCGTTCGCCGCTTCCCGTAAAGAAGCCGAGAAATACGCCCGTCATTGCGGGTTTTATGACTATTCCGTCCGGAGAGGTTACGGTAATACCGTTATCCTCAACGCTGAAAGAATAGTTATAACCTTCGGAATCGGTAAGTTCGGACATATTGTTGTTTGGGTAGGCTTCAAAATCTCCGGCTTCGTCAGTTTCCGCGCAGATGTAGTACAGCGGAACGTCAGAAACTGCACTTGCGGACGGACTCGCGGTTACGGCAGTACCGTCAGTCTCACGGATATCGCTTTGCGCTTTCGGCACGCAGCCAACGGCAAAAGCTAACGCAAACGCGAGAACGAGTGCAGTGAGTTTTTTCATTCGTCCGTCCTTTCGGCGTGCCGCGGTTCGGTTAAAACGCTGCGCCCTCCGCCGCCGAAGCAGCGGAGCAACTGTTGCCGGCAGCGGTCAATCAGCCGGTTTCCACTCTTGCGTAAGGCACTTTTTGCAGCTGTCGCATTTTTTGTTTGAATCGTAAATGCACTGTCCGGGACCGTTGTAGAACATTTCGAACTCTTTGCCCTCCATTTTATACGTTCCGCCGAACATTCCCTGCATACAGGCAGCCTGAAAAAATACGGGCTTGTCAACGCGGATA
This sequence comes from Oscillospiraceae bacterium, assembly GCA_031260685.1. GTDB lineage: Bacteria > Bacillota > Clostridia > Oscillospirales > Oscillospiraceae > JAISJH01. Next base: position 25,018 of record JAISLB010000158.1, read on the forward strand.
AAATTCAGAGGACAGTGCTGTACTCCGGCGGGTATACGCACTATTGTCGGCTGAGTGATGACATATTCTTCCATTTCCTCGCCGATAGTGAGCGAGATTTCAGCGTCAAATTCGAAAACGTTCGGGAAAGTGCCGCCGAGGAAAATCAAATACTCATCCACATTATGTATATGCGGCGAGCGGTCAAGGAAGAAAGGCTTGACAAAGATTTGGAACCCTACGTTATATTTAGCCCCGGGAATCTGCGAAGCGCCGCGAAAATAGGCTTGCGGCGAATAAACGAAATCCGTACCGACTCCCTCGGCTGCGGCTTCGTTATATTCCGGCTTGAACTGATAAACGAGCTGTTCGTAGATGCGCGCCATAGTGATGTACCTCCGTAATGTATAAATTTTCTCTAGTGTACCACAAAACGCAGCAAATGTCAATCACGCTAATAACCCTTGACAATGCCGGGCTGATATGCTATACTTAGGCGGTGGAGTAAAATATTATGCTGTTATCCGAATTCCGTCTTGCGCTAAAACGCAGCGAACTTTATTGGGTCGTCTCCGTAGGTCTGATTGTCGCCGTAATAGGTCTCGTCACTACACGCAATCTCAATTTCCACAGCGACTTTCAGCATCTCCCGAACGCTTATCAAGCGGCTCTTATTTACGGTCAGAATATGCTGCGGATTCTCTACATTCTGCTCGTTCCGATAATTGCCGCACTCTCATACGCGGATAGCTATTTTGTCGAAAACCGCGACGGCGTGTTTTTGTTTGTTATGACAAGACGTAAATTCAAGCTGCCTTATTTTCTAAATAAGGCGATAGTCATTTTTGTCATTTCGTTTGTACTGACTGTGCTTCCGCTTGTTGTCAACCAGCTCTTATGCCTGTATGTTTTCTCGCCGGAAACTACGATAAACGGACAGATGAATACTCCCTACGACCTTGGTTTTTTCAACGAAGAAGAATTTTCGATGATTTACCCCGTATCAGCTGAAAGTTTCCCGATCCGGACGAGTTTTACGTATATCGCGCTGACCGGGTTATATGGTTCCGCACTTGCTCTCGCGGCTTTTTCGGTAACGCTGTTTTACCGTAAAAACCGCGCTTCCGTGTTGATTGCCCCGCTTCTCGCGGCGCTTGTATGGGAGCTTGTGAGTTCTTTCACTTCGCCCGCAGTTTCTCCTGTCACCGTACTCTCCGTAAAGACTTTCGGCACAGTTAGTTCGATTGTACCGATGGCGGCGGTAATCGGCGCGCTGATTGTTCTTTCGTTAAGCGCGATTATCGTCCGCGGTCTAAGCTCCGAGGACGATACGGGGGTGACAACGTGAAAAGACGTTATTTCGCACTCATCTGGGCGGCTATACTCGCGCTCGGATTTCTATCGGCGCACTCTATAAAGAGCGCCAGAAGCGATATTGACTACTCAAATGTTGCCGAAGCCGAAATGCGGTTTATGGAGTGGCAGGATAATCCCGATACTCCTTGGCGTTTTGACAAAAACATTTCAGACGCTGAATTGTCAGAACGTTCCGATTTGATTATCAAAGCCACTGCTGTTTCGAGTATCGGCAAGAGTAACTGCCAGTTTACAACGGTCGAAGCAGACGGAAAGCAATATAAGGTTTACGAATTCGGAGAACTAATGAACGCCTCGGTCTATGTCTCCCGCAACGGCTATACGCCGATGTCGGCAGACAGCGAGTATCTGCTGTATTTGCAGGAATTCAACAATCCGTATACCGGTGAACACGCGTATCTTCTTACAAACATCTACAAAGGTAAAACGCTATGCTGAAAAAATTTGCAATAGCGGCGGCGTTAGCACTTCTTATTTGCCTTAATCGTTTTTCAATTTTGCCGGCTTATATCACTGATATATCAAGCTTGCTGCTGGTTTCTTTCGGCGCGGTACTTCCTTTTGAGGGAATCGCGTTTTTTGAATCGTTAATAGCGATGCTGCCGCTCACAGCCCAGATGATACTGTTTGCGGAGTATATCGGTGCGGATATTTCGACTGTAAGCGTATATATTTTCTCGCGTACAGCACGCCGCGACAAGTGGCTGTTCGCGAAGATAGCGAAACTTGCGGGAATTTCAGTTTTGTTCAATGCAGTTTGTCTCGCGGTTGGCGTAATTTTTGGACTTGCCTCCGGGTTGGGCGTTTCGGCGGAGCTTCCTGTTACTCTCGCGCTCTTGTTTGTCACTATGTTCACTTGGAGCGCGCTCATTGTCTGCGTTATCGCCGTATGCGCGGTAAAAATCAAGTCCTCAATCGTTCTGTCTGTGAGCGCTCCGGCGTTTATGATATGGGTATTTCTGATAAACTTTATTCCGCGGGGAATCTCGCGCTGGCTCGTTCCGCTTATTCCGATTTCGAACGAACTGCTAGCCGCGCACAGCGATGTGACGCAGCTTGAATTTCTCTCCGCGCGTTTGGGCGAAAGCAGCTACACGCTGCCGCTATGGTGGAGTGTTGTTTACTTTGTAATTTGCGCGTCGGCATTTCTGGTTCTGTCAAGACGCTGGATAATGAAAACTGATTTTACGGAAACGAGGTAGCTTTTATGAAAACTCTTACTATCACAAATGTTTGCAAAACGCTCAAAGGACGCGAAGTGTTGAAAGACGTCAACCTGTCTTTCGAGAGCGGAAATATTTACGGTTTTCAAGGTAAAAACGGTTCCGGAAAAACTATGCTTTTCCGCGCGATTTCGGGGCTAGTACGCATTGACAGCGGCGAGATTAACGTATTCGGCAAGCGAATCGGTAAAGACGTATCATTCCCCGAAAGTCTGGGCTTGACTATCGAAAACGTAGGATTATGGAAGCAATTTACAGGCGCCGAATGTCTGGAAACCCTCCGCCGCGTAAAGAATAAGGCTCCCAAAACCTGCGTTTCGGAAGCGTTAACCCGCGTCGGACTTGAACCTGACGACAAACGTAAATATTCGGCGTATTCGCTCGGTATGAAGCAGAAACTGGCAATAGCGCAGGCGATAATGGAACGCCCCGACCTATTGATTCTCGACGAACCGGGAAACGGTTTAGACGAAGCCGCTGCCGAACGCCTTTACAACATCATCAGCGAGGAAAAACAGCGCGGCGCGTTAGTGCTGATATCAAGCCACGACGGTGATTTTTTGCAGGGGCTTTGCGATCTTACAATTAAAATCGCGGACGGGAAAATATGCGCGTAAAACTTTTCCGCGGCAATTTGCGCCTTGCCTTTGAAAATACTAAATCAAAGGCAAGGCGCATTATTTTGTCCGTATTTAGAGGGGCAAACGCTTCCGCGCTGTCACTTACTTTCCGCTATGTAGATACTCAGGCGGCTTTGAATAATCTTTGCAGTTTCCGCGGCGGTTTTTTGTCCCGCGAATAGCGGTCCGCACTCTTCCTGCAAGATACTCATCACCTTACCGTCTATGTTCAGCATTTTCGTCGTACTCTCGAGAACCGCCATTATTTGCGCTACGTCCTCCGGAGAAGCCGCGTAGAACTCTACCACGTCGTTGTTTCCCTCGCCGCGCCCTCCGCGGGATTGAAGAACCTGTTCGCCATTCTCGTCAATTGTATAGTTCTCGGTAGTTTGCTCCTCGAGCCACTTATCGAAAGCTTTCAGCGTAATCGGGAATCCCCAGACGTAGCCTTTGCCGTCAGCCTGATTTTTCAGCGTTGAACGTACAAACGCCCACGCGCCGTCCTGATGTTCGGATTTTGCGGATATTCCGACGTTTGCGTCTGACAGCAGCACGTTGCCGACGTCCGGCAAGCCCGCGAAAACTATATCGTCGTTCCACGTTTTCTTATAGAACTGCATAGTTGTGAAATCGTAGATTGAGTCCTGAACGTACAGCGCTTTTACGCTGTTCATCATTTCGCTCTGCGTCAAGCCGCTGTCCTGATATTCCGCGGGAAGCGAGTTGCAAAGTTCGAGTAGACCTATGAACTCCTCGCTGTCGAAGCTGCACGTCGCCGCTGCGCGGTCGATAAACCTGTCGGCGGCGGTTAGAGCAATCATCTCAAGCAGATTTGACTTTGTGGAGAAACCGACCGGAGCGGCTTCCGGGTACTTCGCCATAAGCGTCCGCAATCGTTCGTAGGTTAGCGGTTCGTCTCCCACTACGCTCTTTTTCCCTATGTACGTCATAATCGTAGCCGACAGCGGCAGCGAGACGAGTTTGCCGTCTATCTCGGCGGCTTTGAGCAGCGGTTCCAAGAGTTGACCGCGTGAAAACTCTTCGTCCGCGTCGATAAACTGATACATGTCGGCTAGCAGTCCCTTTGCCGAGTATACGGCGGCAGGGAAGTAGGTCAAATCGATAATATCGGGGAAGTGTCCTGCGATTATCTCGGTATTGAGCTTCAGGAGGATAGCGGACAGGTCGCTCATTTCCCGCAGTTCTTCGCCGTAGCTCGTAACCTTTATGCGGTAATCGGGGTTAGTACGGTTGAATTCAAGCACCGCAACCCGTTGGTCCTCCGATAGCTGAAGCGTTGCGTAGGTGAGAACCGTTTTCTCGTGAGCGGGCTTAGGCTGAAGTGAAACCGTCAGCAGCTCGTAGCTTTGGCTGTGCGTAAGTTCGTCGTAGTTCCCCATATAGATACCCTGAAACGAACCGTCGTCCAGAACTGTCAAAAGCTTTGAGGAGTTCGTATCCATATCAAGGTCGAACCAGTCGAAGATTTCGTCCAAGGTTTTGGTTGCGCTGTTATAACCCATCATTTTCTGATAGTGGCTGCTGAAATACAGCAGATAATCGCCGCTTCCGCCGATGAAGCCGCTGCTCATATTGATGTTGCTTCCGAATACTATGTCCTCGCCCCAGGTTTTTGCTTCAAGGTTTATAGGTGTCAGAACCATTTCGTTCTGATTGTTAAATGCGGAAGCCGCAGCCCTGCCGTCCGGTAACATCGCGATACTGCTGACATAGCGGTACTTCGGAGTAAGCTTCGTGACAAGCGTGAAGCCCGTTTCGTCCGCGTAGGAGTATACCGCGACTTCATCTGAGGAACCCGTTAGGTAGATGTTACCCTCCGCGTCGATTTGACAGTTGTACCAGCTGTCGTTCGGGCTGCTGACCGGTACCGTGAACGGTTCGCTGAGCGTCCCGTCAGCTTTTGAGAACGCAAGCGTCGTCGCGCTTGTATTAGTCGTATCGTCCCACTGATTGGTAAACGACAGGAAGCGGCCGTCCGAAGCTACGTAGAATTGCGGATAATCCTGTCCCGTATAGCTGTAAAGAACGCTGTAGCTCGCGTTCGCAATATCGTAACAGCGCAGCTCGATAGTTTGGCCGCCGAGCCGCTCTTTTGTCTCGGGGTCAAAGCCTGTTTCAAGGTAGCCCTGATAGTATAGTTTGCCGTCGTAATATTTTGCTTCGTACGCTTGCGCGCCTTTTCCGAGGTCGATAGGCGCGGTTTGAGCCGTCCATACGAGTTCGCCGTTTGTCTGTACAGCTTCGCCGCCGGTTGAATTAGCCGCGCCGGGGGTTTTAGCCGCGCCAGTATCGTCCGCGGCAGGTTTACAGGACGCAAAAAGCGCGAGTGACATCGCGAGAACGAGAAAGATTGCCGCGATTCTGCTTAGTGTTTTCAAGGTAAGAGTCCTCCGTAAGTGAAAATGGTGTTTATGTAAATGACTGGTGTACTATACCATATATATCACTGAATGTCAAGTGCTTTTTGGCAATCGTAAGAAACTCTTAAGAAGTTCGACAGAATTTCGTAAGAATTTACCTCGCCGAAGAATTGAAACGCAGGGTGGATTTTGCTATATATGCACAAAAAATTGTTTTTGTTGATACATCAAAAAGTTATACACAAAACAAATATTTTGTGTATAACTTTAATTTGCATAATTCTAATTGTTAGCATAATATATTTGTAACCGGGAAATAATTTTATTGTAACCAAAATGTTACCAAAAACGGAGGTCTCTTTTCTATGCACCATTTTGTCAACGCACCGGTTTTCGTTTTCCTGCTGGTAATCTCGCTAACCGGAACGTGGGATTTTTTCGCTGACGATTCACAAACGCAAACCGTTCAACCAACCGCCGACGTTTTCAGCATACAATCTGACACCGAAACATTACAGGAGAGCGGGGGAGACGAACTCCCGGAACAATTCTACGGAGTAACTCCCGATTATTCACCGGAGGATTTCCCGGCGGCTTTTGCGGAGCTTGCGCCCTCTCTCCACTTTAAGGGAGCAATTCCCGAGCCGGACGCTCCCGCAGCTGATATTCCGGAACCTCAATCCGCGGCAGCCGCAGCTCCCGCGGATTCGTCTTACCTTGAAGCTCAAACTGCCGCGCTTACCGGGGAAGCCGAAAGCTTTGAGCTTATACAAGCTTTCGAAGTCCGCGCCACTGCTTATACCACAGAACGTCAGGAGAATAAAATTACAGCCACCGGGACAATCGCCCGCGTAGGCGCAATAGCAGTTGACCCGAAGGTCATTCCCTACGGTACGAGGCTCTTTATCGCGGCTCCCGACAATAGCTGGGTCTACGGCTATGCAACAGCAGAGGACTGCGGAGGAGCGGTAAAGAACAATTCGGTAGACCTTTTCTTCGACACCTACGATGAATGTATAAACTTCGGCGTAAAGACAGCGGTAGTATACGTTCTCGATTAGCAGTGGTCAGTGATTAGTGGTCAGTGGTCAGTGCCGTCTGCGGACGGGACGATAGTTTGAACGAGGGTTACGCCAGTTACGTAACCCTCGTCCTTCTGACCACTGACCACTGA
>JAISLB010000026.1 GCA_031260685.1 Oscillospiraceae bacterium
GACAAATGAAAACGGATATGATATACTAGTGAGCGTTGTGGGGGTGTAGCTCATTTGGTAGAGCGTACGGTTCGCATCCGTAAGGTAGTGAGTTCGACTCTCATCATCTCCACCAAACATACAGCGTAGTCGAACCCTCGCGGACGTGAAACTCGTCGGCGGGGGGTTCGGCTATGTCGTTTGGGTGGACAGATAAGGCTAGAAGCGTCCTCAATGGCACGTTGAGGAGAAAAGCAGCAGGCGAAGTTGGCAAACTGTAATCTTCACGCAACAAATCACGCAAAATAGCACTTGACAAATCCGCGGGACTGTGGTATAATCGCAGCATCAAATTTTGAAATGGAGGTGGACAAAATGAGTAACCCGAACAACCCGGCGACGAATCGCATTTTGTCCGCTTGTTAGAGCTTGCTCTTTCATAGATGACAGTTGTGTTTCCGCTTGCCGGGGACACAATTTTTCTTTATGAAAGGGACACAGCTATGGAACTAAAAGCCCGTCCGGCGCGTGAGGACGTAAAATTTATGCAGTTGCTGCAAGGCAACGACTATCACCGCGAGCTTTTTGAGCCGTTGCTCACAGCGTACCACGAGGAGATTACGCCGGAGCTTGCGGCACAGACCCCGCAACTGGCGCGGAGCGTAATCGCAATGCAGGGCGACCGCGACCGACACTGCGCGATTGTCTACGCACCGACGGAAAATTTCCAGCCGATTGGCTTCGTTATCGGCAAAATCGACAAGCCGGAACACAAAGGTCATAAGAAGGTCGGCTTCGGCTATGTAATGGAGTTTTACGTCAAGCCGGAGTTTCGGCGGCGCGGTTACGGACGGGCGATGTTCCGGCATTTGGAGCGGCTGTTTGCGCGTGACGGTGCGGCGCGAATGTATCTCAATACCAACAGCGAAACCGGCGAAACGTTTTGGCGAAGTATCGGTTTCGCGCCGACCGACGAAATCGGCAACGCGGGTCAAACCGTTTGGGAGAAAGCGGTTGAACTAACGCCGCCGGATGCGGAAACGATTGCAATTAAAATGTTCGAGTACGGCAACACGGATATCGGACGCAAACTTGCCGCTATGAACGGACGTTTTGAGGATTACGACGACTTCACATCGCTAAAATACGGCAAAATGTCAAGCTATAAGCAAGCGTTCACCATATACGCCGAAAACCCGCAGGGCGACGCGGTCGGAGCGGTAGTATTCTATCTGTATTCAGACCCGGACGGCGACAGTTGGTGGTGGATGTCTGACCTCGACATTCGTTGGGACTGCCGCCGTAACGGTATCGCGTCGAAGCTTGTGAAAGCCGGCTTCGAGCGGCTTACGGACATTGGCGCGGAGTACGTCCAAAGCAGTTGTCAGCGGACAAATCCCGCGTCCGAAGCGTTACATCGTTCGCTTGGCTTCACGGAAATCCCGAACGACAAATCGCCGCCTGATGAGGATTTTCACTTTCGCTATGATGTGCCGCATAACTACAATCTTGCTCCGTTGCAGGAGTGGTGGCAAGTTATGAACGTTGACGCATTGCGCGGGACAGGACAGCCTCCGATTGAGGAGAACATCGCGGATGTTTACTCCGCGAAACTGACTGAGTTGCTAGCTGACGGCACTGCGCATTATATCATTCGCCGGGGACTTGCGGAAATTGGCTACGCCCAAGCCGCAAACGGCGTGCTAGCTGAATTTCTCGTTAAGCCGCAATTCAGAAGTGAGCGGCTTGACGGTTTTCTTGCGGAACGATTCAGCTTTGAAAAAGCGGCAGAGTGAATCAGCAGACCGCGCAGCAGAAATCTATGATAATATAAGCTCAAACTTATATTATCATAGATATTTTTCGTGTCCGCAGCCGGGTTAAATGGTGCTTGACAGTTTTGCCGATATGTTGTATAATGAGTGCAAAACCGCGTGCGGTGAAATAATTTGAAGTATTGGAGGCGCTGATTATGAACTGGGACGAATTATTATGCGAGGAGCGTTTTGCACCGGTCGAAGAAGAACCCAAGCAGTTTTCAAAATATCCAATCAGCGAGTTTGAAAAGGATTATAAAACTATTATTTCCAGCGCGGCGTTTAGACGTTTGCAGGATAAAACGCAAGTTTTTCCTCTTGATAAAAGCGACTTTGTGAGAACGCGCCTTACTCATTCGCTGGAAGTTTCAACTATCGCAAAGCAACTCGGCGGAATGATTATAAACAACTTTATTATTAAAAATAAATCAGCCGCAACGGAAAAGCGCGGCGAGGATATGGTGAGTCATATGCGGCAAATCCTCGATGTTCTGATGTGCGCCGGTTTACTGCACGATTTAGGCAATCCGCCTTTCGGACATTTTGGCGAAGTTATTATTCAGGACTGGTTCAAAAATCACTTTAACGATGATAGTTTTACTTACCGCGGAGAAAAAATAGTCGATTTATTACCTGAAAGTACCCGAAAAGATATGGAAAATTTTGAGGGTAACGCTCAGGCGCTGCGCATTTTGGCAAAATGCCGGGGGAATCCGGAGGGCGGAGGAATAAATCTCACTTACGGCGTAATTAACACGCTGATTAAATACCCCGGTTTTTCCGCGGATGTTAATAAAAACAGCGCAAACATTAAAGAACATAAATTCGGTGTATTTATTTCCGAGTCGGAAGCTTTTAACGAAGTTACAAGTAAAACGGGAACGGGGACTAACCGTCATCCGCTGACTTACATTTTAGAAGCCGCCGACGATATAGCCTACGCCACCGCAGATTTGGAAGACGCTTTCAAAAAAGGTTTGTTTTCGCTTGATGCTTTTATTTCGTATTATTGCGGCGTTATTGAGGATTTAGAGAAAAAAATCAAGACGAAATATGACAAATCCGACAATCTAATTAAGGGGCTTCAAGAGAGGCTGAGCAACGCCGCGCGCAATCAGGAAAACGATGCGCGTCACTTTCACGATTGGGTTTCGTGGGCAAGAAATTGGCTGATGTACGCTGCGGCATATAAATTCACAAAAGAATACGAAAAAATTATGAATGGCGAATGGGAAAGGGATTTATTCGATTACACCGTGCATCATTTGTCAATACAGGCGTTGAAAAAGTCAATGCAAAAATTTGTGTATCATTCACCGGCGATACTTAAGCTTGAATTATCAGCACACTCCATTATTACTTCCTTGCTTGATAAATTCGTTGCGGCGGCTTTATATTTCGAAAGCGAGGACCTGAACTATCCGCAAATAAATTCCTGCGCAAAGCTTATGGACTTAGTATCGGAAAATTTGAAGAACGACTACGCAAGCTCTCAAAAAGATAACGAAGAATACAATTTATATTTAAGATTTCTTTTGGTGACAGATTTTATCAGCGGTATGACCGATTCTTTTGCAAAAGAGCTTTACCAAGAACTAAACGGTTACTGATAAGAACGGTTCAAAGCCCCGAAACCTAAGTATCGCAGCAAAGGGAAAGCTCCGCAGATGTAATATCTGCGGAGCTTTGAGGTTGGCTCCCCCTGTTGGACTCGAACCAACGACCCTGCGGTTAACAGCCGCATGCTCTACCACCTGCGCTAAGGAGGATTAGAACAACGAACAGTTAATAATGAATAGTGAATAATAGGAGGACGGCGCGGGTCAGAATTGTGAACATT
>JAISLB010000037.1 GCA_031260685.1 Oscillospiraceae bacterium
ACTACATATCGGGCGCAAAATACTGCGGGGGTTTCTGTTCCTTGTTGCGGCGGCTTTTGCCGTGGCATTTTTGTTGCCTACGGTGCTTACTATTGCCGATAGTCTTATGACGCAAACCGAGCTTACAGCCAAGTACGGCGCTATTTTTTCGTCAACATCAGGAGCCGGAAGCGGAGAGTTCGTCACAAGCGCGGTTCAGCTCGTATTCATTCCCGCGAAGGTTAGTTTCAGTCAGTACGCTACGGTGCTTTTCCGTTCGCCTGACTATCTGCTGAAATTCTGGAACTCAGTCATTCTCACAATCCCGATTATGGGCTTCCAGCTTGCTATCGCGGCTCTTGCGGCGTATGCGTTTACACGCTTCCGCAGTAAGTTCAAAGAGCTGATTTTTTTCGTTTACATAATCTTAATGCTTATGCCGTATCAGGTTACGCTCGTTCCGAACTACCTCGTTGCCGAATGGACGCACCTTATTGACACGCGCTGGTCGATTATACTTCCCGGTATGGTCGCTCCGTTCTCCGTGTTCCTGCTGACAAAGTTTATGCGGCGAATCTCGACCTCGCTCTTTGAAGCTGCAAAACTTGACGGGGCAGGGGAGTGGACGATTCTCACGAAAGTCTGCCTGCCGATGTGCAAATCCGCGCTGTACTCAATCGCGATTCTCGTATTCATCGACTACTGGAATATGGTCGAGCAGCCGATAATCCTGCTTTCTGACGAAGCGCTGCACCCGCTGTCGATTTTCCTCTCGCGGATTAACACAGGCGAAACGGGACTCGCTTTCGCGGTTGCCACTATATATATGATACCTTGCCTGTTCCTGTTCCTCCACGGCGAGAGTTACTTAGTAGAGGGTATCACATACAGCGGGGCAATCAAAGGGTAATTAACTAAATATCAGAATACCGCGCGGTGCGCGGGCTTAGACGACAACATTTAAGGAGACGCAACAATGGAAACACCTGTAGCAAAGCGCGGTTGGGTTAAGAACGCGGCTATCATCTTTTTGGTGATACTTCTCGCGCTCACATTCTTCTCAAACACAATAATGAACGCGACGCTCCCGGAGGTTACTACCGCCGCTGTCAACGCCGGAACTATCAGCGCGCAAATCCGCGTGCAGGGAGTTATCACCCCGAATGAAACCTACGAAGTAAAAGTTAACCAAACTCTCAAAGTGGAGTCCGTATTTGTCAAGGCGGGCGTAACAGTCATTACGGGCGACCCGCTGTTTACGCTGTCGGGCGATGTGAGCGAAGAACTCAAAGCCGCCGAAGCAGCTGTTGACGCCGCCGAAGTAGCTTATCAAGACGCTATGCTCGCGGTTGACGGTTACTGGATGTCTGACGCTCTCCTCGAAATAGAACGTCAAGAGGAAGAAATTACCGCGTTAGAAGAAAAAAAGAAAAAAGCTGTTTTCGACGCCGCAGCAAGTGCCGGACAGGATAAAGCAGCGGAGCTGGAAGCCCTCAAAAGAGCGCTCAGCGACGCTAAACTCGCACTCGCGGACGCTATCCGTAACACTACCCGCGAACAAGCGCGTTACGATGAGAAATACGCCAAATACCTCGCGGACAACAAAGACGCCTTAGCGGATTACACAAAAAAGAAAGCCGCTTACGACACCGAAAAAGCTGCTTACGACAAACTAACCAAAGCTGTAAAGGATGCGGAACTAAAAAGCCGCGACCTCGAACGCGATGTTGACGCGCTCACAGATGAAGTCGCAAGGCTTACCGCCGCTTTGCCGGCAAAACCCGCCGAGCCCGCACGCGATGCAAACACAATACAAAGCGAAATGTCAGCCGCCCGTATTAAGCACGACGCCGCAAACCAACGTATGCAAGCCGCCCAAAGCGTTGTGGAAAGCGCACAGGCACGTTTAGACGCGGCTATCTCGGCTGACCCGCCCGATAACTTCGAAATCAACCAAGCCGGTTCACAATTGCAGACTGCTTCCACGCAGCTTGATACCGCGGCAAAAGACTGGTCCGCCGCGGCTGAAACTCTCCGCGTACTGTCCGAAGAGTTGAGTAAACTTACAAATTATGACAAAGAAAAAGCCGCTTACGAAAACGCGATGGTAGGTGTTGACGCAGCCAAAAAGAAACTCGCAAGCGCTGCCGCGCTACAAAAAGACGGCGGATACGCGCTGGCGGACGCTAAAACCGCTGTCAGCGACGCTTTCCCTAAGGGCGAACCCGTCAAGCCAACCGAACCTGACGAACTGAACAAACCTGACAACTCGGCTCTTGAATCCGTAATATTAGCGCAGGAGAAAGCTCAGGACGCAGTTGACAACGCGCAGTACAAGTTAGACAATCCGTCCGGCAGTAACGGCGGCGGCGTTAATAACGATTTCAGCTCCTACGACGACGCTATCAGAGCCGCCGAGAAAAAACTTGAAGACTTGCATATAGCTCTCGAAAAGAAACAGACAGACAAAACGGAATCAGTAAAGCTTCAGCGTTTACTTAAATCATACAACAAAGCCAAATCGGAGCTTCTGGAGCTTCAAACCGAAGGCGCAATCTCGCAGTTTACGGCGCCGGTCGACGGACTTGTGAAGTCCGTGACTGTAACCCCCGGCAATGACACGAAACCCGGCGATATAGCTGTCTCAATCGAAATGCCGGAGCGCGGCTACTATCTGTCAGCAAAAATCAATAACGAACAAGCCCAACTGCTTACGCCCGGTATGGAAGCCGAAAACGAGAACAACTGGTGGGGACCGTCAATCCGCGCAGTTTTGGGGGTAATACGTCCCGACCCCGAGAATCCGCGAACCTCGAAAGAACTGATTTTCGACGTATCCGGCGAAACGGTCAATAGCGGCGATAGCTTATCGCTCGCAATCGGCGGACGCGGCAACCAATACAACCTTGTGGTACCTAAGAGCGCGGTTCGAAGCGACAACAACGGTGATTTCGTTCTGATGTTAACCGAGAAGCAAACTCCGCTCGGGAGCCGTTACGTAGCAACCCGCGTTGAAGTCCAAGTAGCCGAGAGCGACGATAACAACAGCGCAATAACCGGCGCGCTGCGCCAATACCAAGACTTTGTAATAACAGCGTCCACAAGCGACGTAAGTCCCGGACAATACGTCCGTCTGTCGGGTTCGTAATACGCATCGCGGCAATTCCGCAAAAATACGCTGTTCACCATTCGCTATTGAATAAAAGGGAGATGAGCCGTTTTGAAACGCGCAGAAATTATCGCACAACTGAAAAAGCTCATTATCCCGGGGATTATCGCAGTTGCTATGCTCATCGCGGTAGGCGTTATGCTGCTCTTTTGGAACAGTATGATTAACAGTCAGCCGGAGCAATACGCCGCGAGACGTTACGGCGGTGAAGACCTGACGCAGGTTTCAGCGTATTTCGCTTCGGGCGGCGGACTAAGCATAGAGCGGCTTCTATCGGTCGAACACACTCTAAGCGCGGACGAACAAACTGTCATACAGGCGTGGAGCATTTCCTCGCAGCCGCTTCGCGCAATTCCCAGCGAAGCCGTAGCTAACAACGCCGTAAACCTCGATAGCACGGCTATCGGCGGAGAGTACTTTCTGTTTCACCCGTTCCCGCTTAAATCCGGAGCATACATAGAGCCGGAGGACTTGATGCGCGACAGGCTTGTAATCAATAAACAAGCCGCGTGGCTGCTCTACGGGAGCAACAACATAAACGGCAAACACGTAAAAATAGACGAACGTCTGTACATTATTTCGGGAGTTGTAGACGATGGAAACGCTAACGCCTGTGCCTATGTACCATACGAAATGCTTGCGGACGATACCAAATTCCCAATCTATGAGGCGATACTGACGAACAAATTCACAGGTTACGCAGTAAGCGCGCTGAACGCTATAAGCGACTTCACGGGAGCCGCGCTCATAGAGAATACTTCGCGCTTCGAAATCCCGCACATCTGGGACGTTCTGCTTGATTTCAACAACAGAGTTAAGCAAACGGACGCGATAAGCTATCCCTATTGGGAAAACAGGGCACGGACAGTCGAAAACAAACTCGCGCTGTTGCTGTTATTCGGCGGTTTGCTGCTGTTATGGCCGATATGCTACGTCTTTATCGTTGCGGTCAAAGTAATCAACCTTATAGTTAACTCGATAGAAACCGCCGCGACTAAAGCCTACCGCGGTTATTGACGATTCGGACAAAAAAAAGCGGGGGTTACGTACTGTAACCCCCGCCCATTTTTTTGTTTTAGCTTAATATTCATCGCCGTAGGCATAGCCCGGAACTTGTGTCTGTTTATTGAAAACTTCATTACCCATAAGGATTGCGAATATTTTCTTATAATCCTCGTTTTGCGGCTGATCCGGGAAAGCGCGTGAGATAGCCGCGGCGCGCTCGTCCCAGCCTTTTTTGAATTCGCTGTGGGTGAGGATATACATATCACCGCGAAGCATTGCGCGGACAATACGTTCGCCGGCTTCTTCGGGGATACGCATAATCTTTGAGAAATCAGGCATTTCAAATCCCGGAGGCGGACCCTGAGGAGCTTCGCCGTCTTTGGGGGGCGGGGGAGGAGGCGGCATCTGCGGGATTTCAACGCCGAGGTGTTTTGCGCGAAGTTCGCCGGAGGACTGACCGAGGTTAGTCGTATAACCGCCCGGACAGAACACTGCGGAACCGACTTTCGAGCCGATAGCATCGAGGTCCATTTTCAGCGTCTCCATTACGGTAACAACGCCCATTTTGAGAGAGTTATACAGCGTAAATTTCGGCACCGGAACGATAGCGGCTTTCGAAGCGGTGGAAACTACATAGCCCCACTCGCCGTGAGCGAGAATCCGCGGGAGAATCGTCTTAATACCGTTGAGGATTCCGCGGTAGTTAACGTCGATAGCGAGGTCGATATCCTCCCATTTGTCCTCCCAGATATTTCCTTCGGGAATACCAATGCCCGCGTTGTTGAAGAGGATATGGATTTTGCCGAACTTAGCTTCGGCAGCGTCGGCAGCTTTCGCGTATTCCTCGCGGTCAGTAACATCAAGCTTTACTCCGAGAGCGGGTTGTCCCTTATCCTCGAAGTATTTGGTAGCTT
The DNA here is from genome assembly GCA_031260685.1 of Oscillospiraceae bacterium. GTDB lineage: Bacteria > Bacillota > Clostridia > Oscillospirales > Oscillospiraceae > JAISJH01. The sequence goes on from JAISLB010000037.1 coordinate 5,068, forward strand.
CGTCAAGCGCGTTCTGACGGAAATCCGCGAGAACTACGTTAACACCGGCGTTAGCGAGAACCTTAGCGGTGCCAAGTCCCAAACCGCTCGCGCCGCCCGTGATAAACGCGGTTTTGCCTTTGAGTTCTGCTTTTGTCATAGTGTACTCCTCCAGTTATTAGTTATTTTGCCTAAGTATATCACATTAGGAGCAACTTGTCAAGTGCATTTTGCGCCCGGACAGTTTTACCATAGCGATTTCGATAACTGTCTTGACAATCTTCGGATTATGGTGTATACTAGTGGTAGTTGTGTTAATATCTTTCAGGGAGGTGGGGGCAATACTACGCAGGAATTCCATTTATACCAAGCTGTTGATACCTATAATCTGCATTATGCTGCTCCAGTCGCTGCTTATCGGCGGGACACTTTACTTAAACAAAACCATTGAAGTCCTCGAAGTCAACGCGGTTGATACCTTGCGGAAAAATATGGAAAACCGCAGTATCATCTTAGAAAACTTAATGGTTCACAACCTCTCTAACATAGACAGGCTTGAAGCCGACGTGCTGTCGGTTCTCAGGAAAGATTCCGCGGCTTTGCAGACGTCCGTTCGTGAATTGCTCCGGCAGCCGGAGTATCTAAACAAAACTCTTGTCTCGCTGTCAGATTCCGCGCTCGAAACTTTGCGGCTTTCTTTCGCTACGGGCATTTTTGTATACTTCACAGATACAAGCGGCAACAAAATCCAAGCTGACTGCCGTGGTTTTTACTACCGTGACCCTGACCCGCTTTCGGCTCCCGCTGATTTCTCGGATATTTTGCTTTTGCGCGGTCCCGTCAATATTGCCCGTAAAGACAGTATTCCGCTCGACAGCGACTGGAGCGAGAAGTTCGTATTCCCCGCAAATAGCGAACAGCTCTGGAACGGTTACACGGATATAATTGAAATCGGCGGCAAATTTGCCAAGTTTAACTCCGCGGATATTTCGCGGTGGAGCGGTCCGAGAGTTACCGAAAAGCTCTCCGCCACTGATTCTAACTCTAATATAAGCTACTCGCGTCCAATTATCGTTGACGGCGAAGTAGTAGCGGTCATCGGAACGGAGCTTCAATCCAAACGGTTATGGGAATATTTCCCTTACGGAGATTTCGGAACTTCCGGTCAAGGCGGCTATATGCTGCTTCGATATAACGCTGCGGACACTAACAAAGATTCTTTCGATTGCGACGTATTTGAAATTACAGGCAGCTACATCAGCCGAAATCTCGGCAATATTTCGCAAATCTCACTTTCTGAGGGAAACCGTAAGAACATCTATAACTTTACTGACAACAGCTATGAGCCTTACGAGATTGTTCTGAACCCGCTCAAGCTGTATAATTCAAATACTCCGTTCAGCGATGAGCAGTGGGCGCTCGCAGCCCTCGAAACGGAAAATATGATGTTCCAAGCTTCGAGGAGCGTCTTTTCCGGGATAATTTTCAGCACGGTTATCGCCTTAGTACTCGGTATCGTTCTGCTTATATTCGCAATCGGTCAGATTACGACTCCGCTGATAAAAATCGCGAAACAGATGGAGGATATAGCTCCCGACGACCCGATTACTTTCGAGAAGTCTACCAATACATATGAGCTGTCGCTGCTGGTTTCAACTATTAACGAACTCAAAAACAGACGTAAGATTATGACCGCGGAGCTTAGAGAAGAACGCGAACGCTACCTCATAGCTCTCGAAAGCGCTACCGACATCTTCACGGAATACGATGTTCTCACGGATTCCTTCGAGATATACTCCTTTGACAGCTCCGATGTACAGTCTTCGCTGAAAACACAGACTATTGACTTGTACTCAATCGCGATGAGCGATTTTTGCCCCGCCGAGGATTTGCCGAAGCTTCGTCTATTCATTTCAGGCGAACTGAAAAACTCGATTACGTTCAGGGCAAAGGCAGATTTATTCCCGCATATAAACGGCGTACGGGACGGCGAATACTACTGGCTGGACCTCAAAGCAAAGAACATCTACGACGATAGCGGTAATCTGTTAAAAATTATAGGTAACGCCCGTCAGATTACAGAGGAGAAACTCGCCGAAAACGCAGCCCTTGAAGCAGCCCGGCGCGACCTCACCACCGGACTGTACAACAGACAATACGGCGCAATACTAATCGCCGCCGAAGTCAGAGCGTGCATACAAAACAAAACTTCATACAACGTATACAGACTGCGCGTCAATAAACTCGAATTGCTCGAAGCTTACTACGGACGGGTTATAACAGCCGTTTTGGTGCGCAACCTTTGCCGTCTGCTCAAATCTAAATTCCGCGACGACGATATAGCTGTCCGTCTGTCTAACGATGAAGTAATGGTATTCTTCCGCGCCGACAGCGCAAAAGAGCGGAGTACCGAAACCCGCGAGGAACATCTGCGGAACGAACTGCAAAAATTCTACACCGGTGAAAACCCCGATTTGAAGCTTTCGGTTTCTATCGACGATTCGCTCTCAACAGTCCCCCCCGAACGGATTCTGGAAATCTCCTCGGAGCCGGGACGTCCGATTAGCGTCTCGCTTGACATCTCAAAAGACAGTATCGTCGGAATAACTTTCGCGCTCTTTGAGAATACGGCGGATACCCGCACTGCCGTTAATATCGCGCTCGGAGTTTTGGGCGATGTATTCGCGCTGAAACAGGTTGCGGTATTCAGCTATGACGGAGACTTTGACACAAACCAACTTACGTACCTTTGGGACAGCGAAAGAGTCATCGACTACTCCGAAAAAATTGAAATGATACCGCACGGAGACTATATCGAGTTTACACAAATGCTCGACGAAAACGGGACGCTCATCTATAACGACGATGTAGTACGCAAAGCGTCCGAAGGGGTTCAGAAGCTGCTTTTCTCCGAGCCTATACGTGATTTCAGCGCGTTCTGCTGCGTTATGTACGAAAACGGAATTGACACCGGGCGCATACTTTTCAGCACCGACGAACCTATGAAGCGTTGGCACTACGCTGATGTAGACCGCCTGGTCGAATGTTCTAAGATTATCTCCGCGCAGCTCAGTATCGACAAATCTAACAGCGCAAGCAAGGCAAAAAGTGAGTTCCTGTCGCGTATCTCGCACGAAATCCGCACTCCTATGAATGCCATCATCGGTATGACGGGAATTGCCAAAGCCGAAATAGCCGACCCCGTCCGCGTAGCCGACAGCCTGAACAAAATCGACTTCTCCGCAAAACACCTCTTATCGCTCATTAACGACGTACTCGATATGTCGCGCATTGAGAGCGGCAAGCTCCACATCGAACCGGTTACGTTCACTCTTGACGGTTTAGCCGAGGGGCTCGACACCCTAATGCGTCCGCAAATTGAAGCCAAAGGCATAACGTTCAAGCTTGAACTCGGGTTTACGCATAATACGGTCACAAGCGATGAATACAGACTGCGGCAGGTGCTGATAAACTTCCTCGGAAACGCCGTAAAATTTACGGAGATCGGCGGTACGATTACCCTCGCGGTAACGGAGCTTGAAACCTACGACGACAAAACCGCGCGGTACAAATTTTCCGTTAAGGACACGGGCGTGGGAATAAGCAGCGCGGATCAAGCAAAAGTTTTCAAAGCCTTTGAACAAGTCGGCGAAAAGGATAAGCAGAAAGCCGGTACAGGTCTCGGACTTGCTATCAGCAGCAGTATCGTCAGTGCAATGAATAGTAAGATTGAGCTTATCAGTCAGCCGGGTAAAGGTTCCGAGTTTTTCTTCGCTATGGATTTACACTATACCGCTGCGGAAGAAGCAGCAGACGGCGAACTCGGTGAAAGCCTCACCAAAACTTTCGCCGGTAAGCGTATCCTCTTAGTTGACGACAACGAAATCAACATCGAAATCGCGAAATTCATTCTCGAAACCGTAGAGTTCCAAGTAGAAAGCGCGGGCGACGGACGCGAAGCCGTAGACAAGTTTCTGCAATCGCCTCCGGGTTACTACGATATGATACTAATGGATATACAAATGCCTGTAATGAACGGTCTCGAAGCCACGCGCGAAATCCGCAGGAATACCGACCGTCCCGACGCCCGTACCATTCCTATCGCAGCTATGAGCGCAAACGCTTTCGATGAGGATATGCGTATCTCCGTTGAGTCCGGAATGAACGGTTACATCACGAAACCCGTTGACAACGTAAAACTCTTTGAACTGCTAAACGCTTTAATAAATCAATAATCGGAGGACGACGCTATGAAAATTCGTTACAGCATATTTCAACGTTTGACCGCGCTTTCAGCCGCGCTGATTCTGCTCCTTACCATATTGGGAGCCTGTTCGGGCGACACCGCGAAACTCGACCCTAAGAACCCCGTAACGATTACCGTCTGGCACTATTACAACGGTACTATCTTAGAAGCTTTTGAAGCGCTCGTTGACGACTTCAATAATACCGTCGGACGTGACAAAGGCATAATTGTCGAGGACTACGCCTACGGGAGCGTTTCCGAGCTTGAGAAAAACGTTATGGCTTCCGCCAATAAAGATGTAGGAAGCTCCGCGCTGCCGAATGTTTTCGCTTCCTACGCCGATACCGCTTACGCGGCCGAGAAAAAGGGAATCCTTGCAAATCTTGACGACTATTTCACTAAAACCGAACAGGCGGAGTACTTCACCTCTTACATCGAGGAAGGCAAAATCGGACTTTCCGGCGAACTTCGCATATTTCCGATTGCCAAATCCACCGAAATATTTATGCTCAATAACACGGACTGGGCGCCCTTTGCCGAAGCAAACGGATTGACTTACGACAGCCTTAACTCGCTCGAAAAACTTACCGCGGTCTCAAAACAATACTACGAATGGACGGACGCTCAAACCCCAGACGTTCCGAACGACGGCAAAGCTTTCTTTGGACGCGACGCTATGGCAAATATGTTCATCACAGGCTCTATGGAATTCGGAGAAGAAATCTTCCGTGTTGAAAACGGAATCGGTCACATAAATATTAACGAAACAGTTATGCGAAAGTTTTGGGATAACTACTACGTTCCTTACATCAGCGGCTATTTCTCCACATACGGACGTTACCGCAGCGACGATGTAAAAACAGGCGACCTGCTGGCGTTTATAGGTTCTACGTCCTCCGCGATGTTCTATCCAAAGGAAGTCACCGCAAACGATGAGTCGTATCCGATTGAATGTAAAATTATGCCGGTGCCGCACTTTGAAAACGCGGAAAAAGTTCTCGTTCAGCAAGGCGCGGGAATGGTAGTTACCAAAGGCGAACCGCAGTACGAGCTTGCAAGCGTAGAGTTTTTGAAGTGGTTTACCGATGTTGAAAACAACACATATTTCTCGGCTTTAAGCGGCTATATGCCGGTAAAAAAAGCCGCAAACGACTATGAACTAATATCGTCAAAGCTGCCTTCAACAGACAGGATAACCAACGAAACGCTGAAAGTCGTAATAGCTGATTTGGCTGACAGCAAACTTTATACGAATAAAGCATTTGAGGGCGGAGCAGCCGCGAGAAACGTTCTGGAAAGCAATCTGCAAACAAAAGCCGCGGCAGACCGCGAAGCCGTCAAAGCATTGCTGAACTCCGGGACAAGTTTAGAGGCGGCAGTTGCGGAATACGCTTCGGACGCAAAATTCACTGCTTGGGCTGCGAGCATTACCGCGGAGCTCGAAAGCGCGATTAAATGATGAATAAAAAGAAGCAGCCGAAAACCCGCGGAAACATTCTCTACGAGGATGAAGAAATAATCGTAATAAACAAAGCCGCGGGCTTACTCTCGATAGCGTCCGAAAGTGAGAAGCTGCATACCGCCTATCGCGAGATTACGGCTTATGTACGGGAGCGCAGTCCGCGCTCCCGCGTGTTTATCGTCCACCGCTTAGACCGCGATACTTCGGGTGTATTGCTTTTTGCCAAAAATGAAAAAATCAAGCGCGCGCTTCAAGACAATTGGAACAAAATCGTACTGACACGCGGCTACACGGCAATAACCGAGGGACTATTCGCGGAAAAAAGCGGCACAATCCGCTCATTTTTGTTCGAAACTAAAACGCACCTGATGTATTCGGGACGCTCAAACGGCGCGGGAGACGGTCTCGAAGCGATTACAAAGTACGAAGTAAGCGCAGAAACCGACAAATTTTCGCTGCTTGACCTGCGGCTTCTGACCGGACGCAAAAATCAAATCCGCGTCCATATGAAGGATCTCGGACACCCGGTAATCGGCGACAAAAAATACGGCGCGCTGCAAAACCCGCTCGGGCGGCTCGGACTTCACGCTAATTTACTCGAAATAGAACACCCTCTAACGCGGAAAATTCTGCATTTTTCCGCTCCGGTTCCGCGCGAATTTACACGTTTATTCAATTCACAAAAAGTGAAAGAAAAGTAGCGCAAGTTCTATTCGCAAAAATTGAATCGTAAAAATCAGGAGGAATTTTTTATGACGACAGAAATTTCAAAACTAACGGAAATTTTACGCGCCGGAAACGCCGTATTCTTCGGCGGCGCGGGCGTTTCGACAGAGAGCGGGATTCCGGATTTCCGCTCGGAAAAAGGGCTGTATTCCGCAAAACAAATCTACGGATATTCACCGGAGGAGCTTATCAGCCACACTTTTTTAGTGAAAAAGCCGGAAATCTTCTACAAATATTACCGTGAAAATCTCGTTTCACTGAGCGCAAAACCCAATCCGGCGCATTTGGCTCTCGCGGAGCTTGAAAACCGCGGACTCTTGCAGGCGGTAATTACGCAAAATATCGATGGTTTACACCAAGCCGCCGGAAGCCGCGAAGTTCTCGA
>JAISLB010000114.1 GCA_031260685.1 Oscillospiraceae bacterium
TTCTACGTGGTTCAAGGATTACGTCTACATACCGCTCGGCGGCAATCGCGTTACTCCCCGGCGGCAAGTTTTCAATATAATGGTAGTATGGTTTTTGACCGGTTTTTGGCACGGAGCCGGGTGGAACTTTATTCTTTGGGGCGTATATTTCGGAATAATTCTGCTGATTGAAAAATTTGCGCTTGGGAAAATCCTCGCGAAACTTCCGGTATTTATCTCGCATATTTACGTAATGCTGATAGTAATAATCAGTTGGATATTTTTCGACGGAGCGTCGCTCGCTTCCGCTGCGGCTACACTGTCGCAGATGTTTGGTTCGGGAGCGACGGGACTTGCCGGGAGCGAAGCGCTGTACTATCTGAATTCGTACAAGCTGCCGCTTATTCTCGGAATTATCGGTTCTACGCCGCTTGTGAAAATGTGCGCGGAAAAATTGCGCGATAAATTTACGCGAATTTCTATCGCTGCGCAGCCGCTTATTACCGCCGTCACGCTGCTGCTAATTACCGCGTATTTAGTGGATGGTTCGTTTAATCCGTTTATCTATTTCCGTTTTTGAGGTTTATAAAGTTATGGAAAAGTCGAAAAAAATTCGTGAAATTCTCACGGCTTCGGTATTTATATTGTTTCTCGGAGGCTTCTTTATTCTGCATTTTTTAATCAAACCGCCGGAGGTTTCACTGTCGGAACGGAGGCAGCTTGCGAAAATGCCGGAGTTCAGCGCGGAAACTCTTAAATCCGCGAAATTTATGGACAGCTTCGAGGATTACGCGGCTGACAGCTTTACTTTCCGCGATGCTCTGCGAACCGTTCGGGCGTTTTCCGTGCTTGACATTTTCCGTCTCTCCGATAAAAGCGGACTGTACTACGACAGCGCGGTCGGAGCCGGAAAAATCGAAAAACTCAACGAGAGCGAAGCGCGTAAATCCGCCGAAAAGATTAAAAAAATCGTGCAAAGTCTTGAGGGTTTGAATATTTATTATTCGGTAGTTCCGGACAAAAGTGTCTACGCGGAGCGGGATTTGCCCGGTTTTGACCCGCTTCGTGCGAAAGAAATTTTGGCGGAAATTTTGGGCGATTATAAATATATCGACCTTTCGGACGCTCTCAACGCCGAAAGCTTTTACCGGACTGACCTACACTGGGACCAGACGAAAATCGCGTCCGCCGCAAATAAAATTTTAGACGAAATGTACCCTGCGTGGAGCGCAATTTCAGCCGTGAACCCCGAAATTTACGACGTTATTACAGCCGGGAAATTTCAAGGCGTATATACCGGGCAGCTTGCGCTCCCGCTTGCTCCCGACATTTTGACGTATTACAAAGGTTCTGACTGGCTTGTAAAATACGCGAACGAAAAAACTCTCGAGCTCGAGGAAGGACCGCTTTACGACGTTGAAGCGTTTGCGGGGCGCGACCCCTACGACATTTTTCTTCGCGGCGCACAGCCGTTCATCACACTCGAGCGTTTGGACGCTGACGGCAATCCCGCCGCTGACGGTAAAGAGCTGTACATCTTCCGCGATTCGTTCACGTCGAGCCTTGCGCCGCTTCTCGCTGTGTATTACTCGAAGGTTACGCTGATAGATTTGCGCTATCTCGATAGCCGCGTGCTGCCGCTTCTGACCGAGTTCACATCGGGCGCGGACGTGCTGTTCCTTTATAGTTCGCAGGTATTGAATAACAGCTCGATACTTCTTGTGTCGTAAGCGGCTGCTATGCCGCAAACGCTGTGCCGTCAAGTGCCCGGGCGGCAAAATAACGCGGTGACAGGTATATGACCTATCACCGCGTTGTGTTTTATCCGGAGCTTAATATCTGCTGCCCAGATGTTGATGGCTGTCAAGTTCGCCCTCTTCCGTTTTGAAGCGGCTTATCATTTGATTTAGCATCGTCGATTGACCGCTCATTTGCTGACTTGCCGCCGCGGATTCCTCGGAAGCTGCGGAAGTTTGCATAACTACTTGCGCGACTTGGTCAACGCCGAGGTTGATTTGCTTTATCGCTTCGGACTGACCTTCAGAACTTTTGGCGATGAGCAGTATTATCTCGGTGGATTTGTTGATTCCGCCGACTATCTCCGTCAGCGAAGCCGAAGTATCGTTCGCGATTTTTGCGCCGAGAGCGGCTTTCTCAATACTGCCCTCAATGAGCGAGCCTGTGTCCTTAGCTGCTTCGGCTGATTTTGCCGCAAGCGAGCGGACTTCTTCGGCAACTACCGCGAAGCCTTTTCCCGCGGAACCCGCGCGCGCGGCTTCTACCGCGGCGTTTAGAGCGAGAATGTTGGTCTGGAAAGCTATGTCGTCGATGACCTTGATAACTTTGCTGATGTTCGAGCTGGCTTCGTTAATCTCGCGAACGGCGTTCATCATTTGCTCCATTTGAGCTGTGCCTTTTGTGGCGCTGTCGCGGATAGTGGTCGAGAGCGTAGCCGCTTGGTTAGCCATTCGGGCAGTGTCGTTAGTTTGAGCGGCGACCTCGCTGATAGCTGCCGAAAGCTGCTGTACGGCTGCCGCCTGTTCCGTTGCGCCCTGAGCTGCCGTCTGCGCACCTCCGGCTATTTGCCCCGCGCCGAGCGTGACTTGCTCAGCCGAGACGCGGATATTGTTAATCAGCTGACTGTTGGTTTCAACCATTCGGTCGAGCGCTTTTGTCATTATGTCCTTGTCGGAGCGCGGTTCGAGCGTTATTGTGTAATCTCCGTCGGCAATGATTGAGATGACTTCCGTTTGCTTTTTGATAGCGCGCAGAATACGGTTGAAGGCGTCCGCGAGTACGCCGATTTCATCGTTAGTATTGACCGAGATTGAACAGTCGGTGTCACCTATCGCGACTTTTGCAGCCGCGGCAGCTATACTTTCAATCGGCTTAGTTATTTTGCCGTATTCGTAGAGGAAGAACAGAACTATAAGAGCTATTAGTATCACGGCTGCCGCAAGTCCCGTAAACATAAGGCTGAACAGGTGGTTCGTCACTTTGCTCTCCTTAATAGCGGTGAACACGCGGAAGTTACCGACAGCGACGGAATTCTCCGTGAAAAAGGTAGACTTACCGTCGTAGTCGGAGATTTTGACAATCTGCCCTTGTGCGAGCTTGTCAAGCTTTGAGTAATCTCCGGAAGCCGAAGGTAAATCGCTTATGCGTCCCTCTCCCGGTGCGATATTCTCATCCGGGTGGAAGATGACGTTGTTTTCGCCGTCAACGACAAAGAGGTATTCGTCATCGCCGGTCATTTGGAGGTTGTTGAGCTCGGACGTGATTTCCATATCGAGCGCGATTACGGCTTTCTCACCGTTCGCCAGCGTAACGCCTCGGGATATTCCGACTGCGTAAATTCCGGTGTTAGCATCGGAGTATGTAATAACGTGAGGATTGGAGTCATTTGCGGCGATATCGTACCAAGGTCTGCCGATAACCTTATAATCGGCGGACGGTATCCAGCCTAAGGTTTCGTAGAGTTCGTTGGTAGCGCCGACACCGATGTAGAAGGCACTGACGGCATTCTTATTCGGAAGCTTCTGGAATTCGGCGTCAATGGCTTTCGAAACCGATTCAAGCGTCATATCGGTTTCAGCCTGAATGTGAAGCGCGAATTTGTCTACCGCATCTACGTTTATTGATACAGCGTCAGAAAGGTTTGCCGCGTTAGCTACGCCTTTCAGGATTAGTTCCTCTTCGAGGTCCTCTTGGAGTACTCCGTTCATCATTATGAACACGACCGTAAAGATAACGGCAATGACGATAATGAACGCCAAGAGCATAATGCGAGTAAGGCGGTGGCGAAGCGAAGTACGCTTTGTTTTTCCCATAGGTTTGTCCCCCCACAACATATATTACAAATTTCAGCATTTTTCAACAGCAAAAATGCTATGCTTAATATACCATAAACCCCCTCAAATGTCAAGCGTCTTTTTCAGTCAAGATTTTCCAAGCGTTTTCACGCGCCGGGGAGTCCGCCCGTCGCAGCTGCAAGACGCGTTAAGTGTAGTAAACAAGGGCGTTTAGCCAAAAATCTTAGCAAAATATACAAAAGTAGTTGCAATTTGCCAAAGAGTGTGCTATAATGAATATACCGAATAAATCAGCCGGGAAGTTGGCTGTTCGGTAATATGTGCCTAACAAATAGGCAGCCGACCAAAAAAACGGAGGTAATCATTATGAAAAAGCGACTACTCGCACTTACCCTAACAGCGTTGCTGCTGTTCACGCTCGTTGCCGCCTGTTCGCCGTCTTCCGATAACGCTGACAATACAGCTGCAAGCGGAGAAGACGTATCCGGAGGACGTGTGTACTTCTTAAACTTTAAGCCCGAACAGGACGCGGCTTATCAAGAAATCGCAAAGCAATACGAAGCAGCCACCGGCGTGAAAATCAAGGTGGAAACCGCGGCTTCGGGTACATACGAGCAAACACTCCGCAGTGAACTTGCTAAGAGCGAGTCTCCCACAATCTTCCAAGTTAACGGTCCCGTAGGCTACTCGGCTTGGAAAGATTACACCGCCGACTTAACCGGCAGCGAAATCTATAAGCATCTCGGCGACAAGTCTATGGCAATCGCCGGTTCCGACGGTAACATCTACGCCGTTCCGTTCGCCATTGAGGGCTACGGGATTATCGCGAATACCAAAATCCTCGATAAATACTTCGCGCTTGGCGGCTCCAAAGCTTCCAGTACCGCGGATATCAAATCTTTCGCAAAACTCAAAGAAGTCGTGGAAGATATGCAGGCGCGTAAATCCGAACTCGGTATTGACGGCGTATTCGCGTCCACGAGCCTCAAGCCCGGCGAGGACTGGCGTTGGCAGACCCACCTTGTAAACGTACCTATGTACTATGAATGGTCAGACGCGGGCATTGATATCGCGGATAAAGCGGCGACTGCGGAGATTAAATTCCAATTTGCCGATAACTTTAAGGATATCTTCGACCTTTACCTTAATAACTCGACTATCGCTCCGTCGCTTACCGGCAGTAAGACTGTTGACGACTCAATGTCAGAGTTTGCGCTGGGTAAAGCCGCAATGGTGCAAAACGGCAACTGGGCTTACGGACAAATCTCCGGAGTTGACGGTAATACAGTTGAACCGGGCGACGTGACCTATCTGCCTATCTACATCGGAGCCGGCGGCGAAGCTAAGCAGGGATTGTGCATCGGTTCGGAGAACTATATCTGTATCAACGGTAAGGCAAGCGCAGCCGACCAGCAAGCTTCGCAGGATTTCTTAGCTTGGCTCTATACCGACCCGGCGGGCGTTGCATTAGTTACTGAGCAGCTTGGCTTCATTGCGCCTTTTGACACTTTTGCGGGAGACGCGAAGCCTAGTGACCCGCTCGGAGCGCAGGTGGTTGACTGGAACGTAGACGGCAGCAATACCAACGTTCCGTGGGTATTCACAATCTTCCCGAGCCAACAGTTCAAAGATAACTTCGGCGGGAATCTGCTGCTGTACGCTCAGGGACAAATGGAGTGGTCAGCGATAAAGGACGCGGTAATCGCCGACTGGAAAACTGAAAGTGCTAACGCGGAGTAGTACGCAGTGGTCAGCGGTCAGCGAGCGGTTGTCCTGTTCACTCCGCGCTCTGCAAGTTCTGGTCACATTCTGTCGGAGCGGACATAGTTCGCCCGCAGGGTTTAGCACACATCGGATATATGCGCGGGCGGTGTCCGCATCGCCCGCCATACGGCTATACTAATCGAAGCTCCCTTTTATAGCTTCAAATTCATCGTCGGAGGACTGAATATGTATAAACAGCTTAAACGTTATTTCCCCATATTTGTTTTGCCGACGCTGATTGCGTTTGCAATTGCGTTTGTGGTACCGTTCATTCTTGGGCTTGGGCTTAGTTTCAGCAAGTTCACGCTTGTTACGGACGCTACATTCACAGGCTTTGACAATTATGTTCGGGCGTTCACTGACCCGTCGAGTAATTTTATCCCGGCACTGGGCTTTACGGCAGCTTTCACGATAGTGTGCATAATAATCGTCAACGTCGGCGCGTTTGCGCTTGCGATGCTCCTGACAAAGGGGCTGAAAGGCTCTAACGCTTTCCGCTCGGTGTTTTTCGCTCCGAACCTTATCGGCGGTATCGTTCTCGGCTATGTGTGGAACACTATTCTCAACGCTTTGCTGCTAAGCGCGGACCGGACGCTGCTCTATAAGCCTGAATACGGTTTCTGGGGTTTGGTTCTTGTCGTAAGCTGGCAGATGATTGGCTATATGATGATAATCTACATCTCCGGAATCAACAACATTCCGGGCGATATACGCGAAGCGGCAGCCATTGACGGAGTTAACAAGCGGCAGTCGCTGCGGCATATTATTTTGCCCTCCGTTATGCCGTCGATTACGATTTGTACGTTTTTAACTCTTACGAATTCCTTTAAGCTATTTGACCAGAACCTTGCGCTCACTAACGGCGGTCCCGCCAATAAGACGGAAATGCTCGCGCTCAATATCTACCGTACTTTCTACAACCGAAACGGATGGAGCGGTCCCGGACAGGCAAAGGCGGTAGTATTTTTCCTCTTAGTAGGCGCGATAGCGCTGATACAGCTGCGCTTGACACGTTCAAAGGAAACAAGCAATTAAAGATTGCGGAAAGGTGGAACAGCTATGCAAAAACGGATAAGCAAACCCGCGAAGATTGTCAGCTACCTTATACTCGTTGCGCTTGTGGCGGTATTTGCGTTTCCTCTCTTGATTATCCTTATGAACTCATTCAAGGGTAAGCTCTACATAAGCGACAATCTTTTCGCGTTCATTAACGGTACCAGTTTTGTCGGGATAAACAACTACTCGGTTGGTATCACCCGAATGAACTTCTTTTCCGCGCTCGGAACCTCGGTGTTTCTGACTGTCGCGTCGACGCTCATTATATGCGTCGTGTGCAGTATGACCGCGTGGTATCTTACGCGTATTAAGAGCAAGCTCAACTCTGTGCTTTACTACGCGTTTGTGTTCTCAATGATTGTTCCGTTCCAAATGGTTATGTTTACGACGAGTTTTGTCAGCAACAAGCTTTCGCTCGGGACGCCTTGGGGCTTGCTGATACTTTACGTAGGTTTCGGAGCGGGGCTGTCGGTGTTTATGTTCTCCGGATTCATCAAGAGCATACCGATTCAGATTGAGGAAGCGGCTTATATCGATGGCTGCTCACCGCTTCGCTGTTATTTTCAGGTGGTGTTCCCTGTTCTTCGTCCGTCCACTGTCACGGTAGCGATACTGAATATGATGTGGATATGGAATGACTACCTGCTGCCGCTGATTACGCTTGATTCTAAGTACTCGACGCTGCCAATCGCGATACAGAAAATCTTTACGGGAGGTTACGGCGCGATGGATATGGGCGGCTTGATGGCAATGCTCACGCTGTCGATAATCCCGATAATCGCGGTATATATCGTCGGTCAGAAGTACATCATAGAAGGAGTAGCCGCGGGAGCGGTGAAAGGTTAATGACAGATTACAAAAATCAAATATCAAATATCAAATATCAGAGACGGGAGTTTAGACGTTAGGTTGCGTTGCGAGGATTTTTTATGAGCATACCAAATCGAGCGGCGGGGGTTTTGCTTCCTGTCGCGAGTTTGCCCGGAGGCACGGGTATCGGCACATTCGGTACGGCGGCACGGCGGTGGATAGATTTTCTGTCCTCCGCCGGACAGCGTTATTGGCAAATTCTCCCGCTCGGTCCCACGGGTTACGGTGATAGTCCGTACCAAAGCGATTCTGCGTTTGCGGGGAATCCGTGGTTCGTCGATTTAGACGAGCTAGCAGCGGAAGGCTTGCTGTACGCCGACGAATATAAGGCTGCGGACTGGGGAGACGGAGAGCGTGTAGCTTACGGCGCTTTGCGCTCTAACCGCGAACGTTTACTGCGTATAGCTTTCGGACGCTTTGAAACTTCGGAGCGTTATGAGAGTTTTTGCGCCGAAAACGACTTTTGGCTCGGCGATTACGCGGAGTATACAAACTCCGGAGATTTCGCTAAATTCGTACAGTTCAAGTTCTATGAGCAATGGAGCAAGCTGCTGGATTACGCGCATATGAGCGGCGTTGAGATAATCGGCGACATACCGATTTACGTTTCGCTGAATAGCTCCGATGTTCGCTCACATCGTGAATGGTTTCAGCTTGACGGAAACTGCGCTCCGACGGCTGTCGCGGGTTGTCCGCCCGATGCTTTTTCGGAAACCGGTCAGCTCTGGGGCAATCCGCTCTATGACTGGGACGCGCTTCGTAAAGACGGTTACGCGTGGTGGCTTCAACGTCTCCGCGCTATGCTGAAACTTGTAGACGTTCTGCGTATTGACCACTTCCGCGGGCTTGAGAGTTACTACGCAATCCCCGCGGCTGATGAGACCGCGGAAAACGGAGAATGGCGGACGGGACCGGGAAGCGATTTCATCGACGCAATACGCCGCGAACTTCCCGAAGCGCGGATTATCGCCGAGGACCTCGGCTTTCTCACGGACGGAGTACGCGAACTTATGGCGCACTCGGGGTTTCCCGGTATGAAAGTTCTGCAATTCGCTTTTGACTCGCGCGATACTAACGGCGCGTATCTTCCTCACACCTACGGCACAAACTGCGTTG
>JAISLB010000184.1 GCA_031260685.1 Oscillospiraceae bacterium
TGCGTAATATTGTCAA
This sequence comes from Oscillospiraceae bacterium, assembly GCA_031260685.1. GTDB lineage: Bacteria > Bacillota > Clostridia > Oscillospirales > Oscillospiraceae > JAISJH01. The sequence continues at coordinate 17 of JAISLB010000184.1, forward strand.
GCGCGGAGGTAGCTTCATCGAGCATTAGAATTTTCGGGTTTGGAGCAATCGCGCGGGCAATCATCAACCGTTGCCGCTGTCCGCCGGACACCCCGCCCGAACCCTCGGAAATCATCGTATACATACCCATTGGCATTGCGCGAATATCGTCCGCTATACCCGCGGCTTCGGCGGCTTCCCACGCGTCGTCCACAGTCAGCCACGGCGCGGAGATTACTATATTGTCGTAGACGCTCCCGGAAAACAGCTTGCCGTCCTGCATTACGACCCCGATATTACGCCGCAGGGACTTTATGTCAACGTTCGCAATGTCGCGCCCGTCGTAGTAGACCGCACCTTTCTGAGGGGTTTCAAACCCAAGCAGCAAGCGCATTAGCGTCGATTTGCCGCAACCCGTCCGTCCGACTATCGCGATGTATTGTCCGCGCCTGATTTTCAGCGTAAAGTCCTCCAATATAAGCGGCGTATGTTCCGTATAGCGGAACGATATGTTGTTGAGTTCTAACGCTCCCGAAACGCTTGAAACAACGGGTTTGGCGCTTGAAGTTTCGGGAGCTGTATCAAACAACGGCTTTACGAGATTGAGTATCGGGCGTATATTGGCAAAGGTCGTGACAATCCCGCTAAGCGACATAAACGCTCCCGCCACCATTCCGTAGGACACTGAAAACGCCATATAGTCCGGCATTGATACGCCCGACTTGACAGCTGCGAAGTAAATCGCAATTGTTCCAACCGACGATATAACTAATGAGATAGCCGCGCTGTATTTGGCAACAAACGGAGGACTATACTGGAGCTTTGCGGGCTTAGCGTACGCCTCCGCCCACTTAGCGAATACGCGCCGCTCCGCTCCCGCTAGACGAATCTTCTGTATTCCCGATATGAACGCGTACACCAGACCGCTGACTTTTGCGCTCAACTCCATTGACTTCTTGGAGCTGCTCATTTGTACTAACGTATTCAGCATCGAGAACACAAGCGTCACGGCAATGATAACCAAAGCCGGAATGACAAGAGCCGGCGCATACGCGAAAATCTGCCCGATGTAAATCAGCGAGAACAGCGTTGACAATCCGGTAGTCAGCAGCGCACCCGCGAGTATACTGCACAGCGAACTAATTGCGGAGGTACGGCTTGACAGTTCGCCCGCGCCGTAGCCTTTGAAAAACGACGGCGGAAGCGACAGCACACGCATCATAGCCGCGGCCTGAACCGATATACCCATTTTGGTGTTCAGACGCGACATAACCATACTTCGCGTTATCCCGATAAGCGATGTAGACAGCGTCACGCCGATGAGTAAAAACGCTGCGGGCAGCAGTATCCCTTTATCCGCCGAGTTTATCATATCGGAGAACAGCACCTTATTGACATAGGGCGAAAGCAAGCCAATCAGCGTAACCGCGAGTGTCGCCGCAGCAACCGATACAAAATCGGCGGCTGAAAACATTCCCAGTATGTACTTCAATAGGTCCGGAATAGAGAGCTTTTTCTGCGGAAACGGCTTGTAAAAACATATTGCGTCACGGTCGATATTTGCGGCTTCCTTTTTGTCAATTTTGACAGCCTTGCCGCTTTGCCTGTCGGTATACTTATAGCCGGAAAGCCCAGCCGGGATAAGCGCGATAACTTCACCGCTGCCGGGGTTCGGGCTGTCCCCGGTTTTAATCCGTCCAAGCATTGCGCCCGCACCGTCCGTATACCACGCGCCGCATAGGTTTACGTCACGCCGCATAATCCCGGAGGGCGAGAGCATACGGTTGAGCCGTTCGTTGAAGTCAAGTTCCTGTCCGCGCTCCTCCCGCGGTACCGCGGGCATAGTAAGGCGATAGAAGCGGAAAATCTGCGCTATCGCGTCATCGGTTGCAGTGTCGTCTGCGAACTTAGTTTTGCCCGTGACGGCACTCGCGAGCGTTTCAAAGCTCCCGAAAAACTGTTCCTCATCGGCTTTAATGCGTTGCTTGATTTGGTCGTTGTAAATAGCCATTATTCGTTACTCACCAACCTCGTGTACAGTCCGCCGCTTGCGTATAATTCGTCGTGTTTGCCGCGTTCGATAATTTCTCCGCGCTCCATAACAATAATCTCGTCGCAGTCGCGTATTGTGGAGAGCCTGTGCGCTATTATAATGCAGGTAATGCCGCGGTCAGTGATAGACTTCACAACGTTGTATTCGGTTTTTGCGTCCAGCGCAGAGGTAGCCTCGTCCATAATTACAATCGTAGGGTCGCCCGCAAGCACACGCGCTATCTCGAGCCGCTGACGCTGACCGCCCGAGAAATCGCGTCCGCCCTCCGTGATTTCCGCTTTGTAACCGCCGTCGCGCTGCATTATTACCTCGTGCATTTGCGCGTCACGAGCCGCCATAATCATCTCGAAGTCTTCGATAGACTTATCCCACATCTTGATGTTATTGGCAATTGAATCGGCGAACAGCGTTATCTCTTGGTCAACCACGGCTACTGAACTCGTGAATATTTCGTGGTTGATACGGTCAATCGGTACTCCGTCAAATAATATCTCACCCGTTGCCGACGGATACAGTCCGGAAATGAGTTTCGCTACGGTAGATTTACCGCAGCCGCTTCCGCCGACTATCGCTATACGCTCCCCCGGATTGACCGTGAGGTCAAAGCCTTTTATCAGCGGCGCTTCAAGCGGTGAGTAACCGAACGTGATGTTTTTCAATTCTATCCTGCCGGACAGTTTGTCGTATTCCGGCAGTTCGCCGCTCATTACAGCGCATTGCGGAGCAACGGGGTAACTTAGTACGTCCTCAATCCGCTCCATATTTGTGCGCGTTTCAGTTATGGCTTGCCCCACGCCTATCATCTGCTGCGCCGGTGAGCTGAACGCCGATATGTAACCCTGAAATACCAGCAGCATACCTACCGTGAAGCTCTTATCCATTATAAACACTATGCCGAGCATAAGGATTACGATATTGGCAAGCTGCGAAACGAAAGACGGTACCGCACCGAGGTACATATTGAGCTTTGTG
>JAISLB010000023.1 GCA_031260685.1 Oscillospiraceae bacterium
TTACAGCGCGTTTTCTAAGGTTTCGAGTTGTTCGGCGAGTTTTGCGGGGAGAGCCGCGCCGAATTTACCGTAGAATTCGCGTATCCCTTTCGCTTCCTCTTTCCAGAGCGCGTTATCTATTGACAGCAGGTCAGTTAATGCCGCGAGGTCAATCTCGAAGTCTTCGAGGTTGATGTCCTCCGGTTTCGGGAGATAGCCGAGAGCTGTTTCGTTCGCCTCCGCTTCGTTTCGCACTCTCCGCAGCATCCACTCCAAAACGCGGAAGTTATCTCCGAAGCCCGGCCATATGAAGTGACCTTCATCGTCGAGCCGGAACCAGTTAACGTTGAAAATCTTAGGCGGATTCGTCAGCGATTTCTCCATATCGAGCCAATGCTGCCAGTAATCGCCCATATTATAACCGCAGAACGGCAGCATAGCCATCGGGTCGCGCCGAACTACGCCCACCGCGCCCGTAGCTGCCGCGGTAGTCTCGCTGCCCATTATTGAGCCTACGAAAACTCCGTGCGCCCAGTCACGCGATTGGTAAACGAGCGGAGCGGTCTTGGCGCGTCTCCCGCCGAATACGATAGCGTCTATCGGAACCCCCGCGGGGTTCTCGAATTCGTCCGAGATACAGGGGCAGTTAATAGCGGGAGCCGTAAAGCGCGAATTCGGGTGAGCGCCGACAGTCGCGGCGGTCTTACCGTTCCACGGTTTTCCCGTCCAGTCGAGCGCGTTCTCGGGCGGGTTTTTGTCTAAACCCTCCCACCAGACTGTGTTATCGTCGAGATTTTGTACCACATTCGTAAAAATCGTATTCCGGGCGGTCGAAGCAAGAGCGTTCGGATTACTCTTGGCGTTAGTACCGGGGGCAACTCCGAAGAATCCGTACTCCGGGTTAACCGCGTAGAGACGTCCGTCGTTTCCCGGGCGAAGCCACGCTATGTCGTCGCCGACCGTCCAGACCTTGTAACCCTTATCGGCGTAGACTTTCGGAGGAATGAGCATCGCGAGATTAGTCTTACCGCAAGCCGAGGGGAAAGCCGCCGCAATGTAGCGTTTTTCGCCGTTAGGAGCTTCGATACCGAGGATAAGCATATGCTCCGCCATCCAGTTTTCGTCGCGCCCGAGAGTTGACGCGATACGGAGCGCGAAGCACTTTTTGCCGAGAAGCACGTTACCGCCGTAACCCGAGTTAACCGACCAAATCGTATTATCCTGCGGGAAATGCGCGATGTAGCGTTTCTCCGGGTCAAGCTCCGCCTTGCTGTGCAGACCTTTGATGAAGTCCCCCGTATCGCCTATCGCGTTGAGGACGCTGTTGCCGACGCGCGTCATTATCGCCATTGAGAGCACGACGTAGATACTGTCCGTAAGCTCAATACCGTACTTAGCAAAGGGCGAACCCACGGGACCCATAGAGTACGGGATAACGTACATCACGCGCCCTTTCATCGAGCCGCTGAATATAGTCTCAAGCTGCGCGCGCATTTCGGCGGGGGCTTTCCAGTTGTTAGTAGGTCCGGCGTCCTTTTCCTCCGGGCAGCATATGAACGTGCGGTCCTCAACTCTCGCAACGTCATTCTGCGCGGAACGATGCAGGTAACAGCCGGGAAGCTTCTCCTGATTGAGCGGAATTAGCTCGCCGCTTGCGACGGATTGTTTGCGAAGCTCCGCGAGCTGCGCTTCCCCGCCGTTAATCCAAATTACGGAATCGGGTTGCGTAAGCTTTGCGCTTTCGTCAATCCAGCTGATAAGTTGCTTATTGGTAGTAGCCGCCATAGTAATTATACCTCCGTTATGCAATTTACAATTTAGCAGTCCGCCGCACACAGCGGTCATTCCTATCATAGTATACTACCGTTTTGCGAAAATTGCAAGCGCAAATTCGAAGTTTACAGACCGACATTCTCCGCAAGCCCTGCATCTGGCAAAATAACCTGCGGATTTTGCGGGCATACTAGGCAAACACCGCACAATGAATTGAAACAGGAGAAAAAACAATGGCTATAATAAACGCAACTTTCGAATCTACCGATAAAGCGGACTTCGCGGCGGCGCGTCTGCGTCAGAAAGGTATTCCGTTCAACGTCGTTCCGGCGTATCCGCTGCCTGATAAAGTCCCGACAAATGGGGTTAACGGAAGTCCCGCGGGTCCCGCGCTTTTCCCCGGTCATACCGCGCCCGATTGCGGAGCCGCTCTGTACGCCGCGAATACGATATATCCTAACGCCTACGGCACTAACGCGATGTTCGGTACAAGCGCCGTCGGAACCGCGTGGATGCCGCTCTTAGGCGGAAGCCAAGTTCTAAGCGGTTACGGCAATTCCGCTAGCCCCGTTTCTTTCGGTCAGCAAGGCTTCCGCTTTACCGTAGGCAGCAACAAAGCCGACGAAGCCCGGGCAATCCTGAAAAACTCAGGAGCATTTGATGTCAGTGAACAGTGAACAGTGAATAGTGAACAGTGGTCAGTGGTCAGTGAGCAGTGAGCAGTGGTCAGTAGACAGTGACCACTGGTCAAATATACGGAGGTTTGGACGTAGAACGCGTTAACCGCGCAACCTACGTCCAAACCTCCGTAACTGTTCACTGTTCACTGTTAACTGTTCACTGACCACTGTTCACTGTTCACTGTTCACTGACCACTGACCACTGACCACTGACCACTGTCTACTGTTTACTGTACAAATCCTACGCGCTTGTAGACTTTGCGCAGCGTCTTATTCGCCGCGTAGCCTGCTTTTTGCGCACCCGCGCGGTAGATTTCAGCCAGATAGTCTTTATTGTTCAGCAGCTCCTCGGTTTTTTCGCGTATCGGACGGAGGGTTTCGATTACGGCTTCTCCGACCGCAAGTTTGAAATCTCCGTAGCCTTTTGACTCGAATTCGTCCTCAATCTCCGTGAAAGTTTTTCCCGTTACGCTCGAATAAATCTGCATAAGGTTCGACACCCCGGGCTTTACGGCAGGGGCATAACGGACAGCGGTGTAACTGTCAGTTACGGCACGCTTGAAAGCGCGGAGTATGTCGTCGGCTTTGTCCAGCAGATAGATACAGCCCCCCGCGGCGGTGTCGGACTTGCTCATTTTCGCCGTAGGGTCTTGAAGCGACATAATCCTCGCGCCGACTTTCGGGATAAACGGAGCGGGGATTTTGAACGTATCGCCGTATACTCCGTTGAAACGCTGGGCGATATCGCGGCAGATTTCTACGTGCTGCTTCTGGTCGTCTCCTACGGGAACGAGGTCAGCCTGATAAAGCAGAATGTCAGCCGCCATAAGCGCGGGATAGGTGAACAGCCCGGCGTTGATGTTTTCCTCGTTTTTGGCTGATTTATCCTTGAACTGCGTCATTCGCGAGAGTTCGCCGAACATCGTATAGCACGACAGTACCCACGCGAGTTCAGCGTGTGCCGGAACCTGACTTTGTATAAACAGCGCACAGGAATCGGGGTCAAGTCCGCAAGCTATGTACTGCGCAATCTGCTCGAGAACCGTGGCGCGGAGCGTCGCCGGGTCCTGACGAACTGTGATTGCGTGCATATCAGCCATCATAAAGTAACAGTCATAGTCGGAGGCGAGTTCCGCCCAGTTCTTTATCGCTCCGAGATAGCTCCCGAGCGTGAGTTTCCCCGAGGGCTGTATGCCGCTTAGTATAATTTTTCTTGCCTCTGTGTTTGTTTCCATTTCGTTTCTCCAATCTACAATATCGCTTAACGCGCTCACAATTGTTATCTGTTCAGCCGCTATACCGCAAGGTAATCGTCTATTCCTTTTGCCAACAGGTTGATTCCCGTGACTATCTGTTCCTTTGAGGGAACCGAAAAATTCAGCCGGAAGCCGTAGTTTGCGAGGTTATCGGGGTCGGTGTCGAAAGCAACTCCCGGAACCACCGCAACCTTTTGCAGTTTGAGGGTTTCGCAAAGCCCGGCGCTTGGTTTGTCCGCGGGTAATTCGCACCAGATGAACAGTCCGCCGCCGGGCTTCGTCCATCGTACCCGCTTATCGATTTTAGCGTCCATTTCGGTGAGCATCAGCCCGCATTTTTCGCGGTAAAGCTTGCGGCAGCGTTCGACGTGAGCCGTAACGTCATAGCCGCGCAGAAACTCCGCGGCAACCCGCATAAATACGCCGTTAGTATGAACGTCGGCGCCTTGCTTCGCAACTGTCATCTTGCTCGTCAGCCAATCGGGGGCAATCACGAAGCCCACGCGGATTCCCGGCGCGATAATCTTCGAGAACGAACCCGCGAATATTACGTGTCCGCTATCGTCAAAGCTCTTGATTGCCGGCGTAATAGTCCCGTCAAAGGAAAGCTCAAAGTACGGACTGTCCTCGAGAATCATTACGTCGTACTTAACCGCGAGTTCGAGCATACGGAGTCTGCGCTCAAGCGGAAGCGTAGTACCGCCGGGGTTCTGAAAGGTCGGGATAGTGTAAATCAGCTTAACCCGCGGATTAGCCTCGAGCGCGGCTTCGAGTTTGTCAATCTCCATACCATATTCGTCGCAGGGGATACCGACAAGCTCCGCGTTGTAGGTTCGAAAACAGTTCAGCGCTCCGATAAAGCTCGGATTCTCGCAGATTACGGCGTCTCCCTCTTCGAGCAGACAGTGAGCCGCAAGGTCAATCCCCTGCTGACCGCCGGAAACGATGATAATGTCATCGCCGGGCTTCGACAGTCCGTAACCCTTGCCGTAACGTTCGCCGACGAGTTCGCGCAGCTCCGGATAACCCTCCGTAACGCTGTACTGCAAACTCGCGGGATTAGCGAGTACCCGCGCAGTGTACTCCCGCAAAGCGTCCAGCGGAAATAACTCGCTTGACGGATTCCCCGCCGCGAACGAAATAAAGCTCGGGTCCGCGGTAACTTTGAGAATTTCGCGTACAGCCGACGGCTTTACGTTTTGCATACGTTTTGTTATAGCACGTGACATTTGTTCGGTTCTCCAATTCAAAAATCGCCCAAAAGCGTTATCGCGCTCAATACCGCGAGCGGAGCGGTTTCGCAGCGAAGAATCCTCGTTCCGAGGGTAATAAGCTCAAAGCCGCGCGATTCCGCGAGTTGCGCTTCCTCCGTTGTGAAGCCGCCCTCCGCGCCTGTAACTATCGCAACCGACGCGGGAGCTTTACCGTTCAGCGCGTTTTTCAGCGTGTGTACGCGCTCCTCTTCCCAGCAGAATAGTCTAAGCTCAAGGGTTTCAGCCGATGTAAGAGCGTCTTCGAAGCTTTCATAGAGCCGCAGCGGGGGGATAATCCCGCGCCCGCTCTGCATTGCGGCTTCCCGCGCTATTATACTGTATCTATCGGAAGATTTGAGCTTGCCTATAGTACGTTCGGACGAAAAAAACGATATTCCCGCGGCTCCAAGCTCCGTCGCTTTGCGAACTATGTGCGCGGCTTTGTCGCCTTTCGGAATCGCGCAGAAAACTTCGAGCCTTGCGGACGGTTCCCCGGTAGAAAGAAAACGCGATAATACGATACATTGTACCTCATCGCGTCCTATTTTGTCAAGTCTGCAAATATAGTCATTTCCCGCACCGTCGCAAAGGGTCAGTTCGTCCCCAACTCTATAACGCAGAACGTTACAGTGGTGAGCGTCCTCCCGCGAAAGCAATACCGCCGAACCAATCTCCGGCTGGAAATCAATAAAAAATCGCATAAATCCTTTGTTCAGTGGGCAGTGGGCAGTGGGCAGTGGACAGTGGTCAGTGGTCAGTGAGCAGTGGTCAGTGTTCAGTGGGCAGTGGTTCAAATATCAAATATCAAATATTAAATATTAGAGACGTTTAGTTTGGACGGGGAAACGCCCCGCAGGACGTAACCCCCGTCCTCAACCCCCGTACTGACCACTGT
>JAISLB010000102.1 GCA_031260685.1 Oscillospiraceae bacterium
TTAAAGCGGTTAATCTCGCGAACAGTATCAATCTTGCGGTAACTGCAAAATTACGCGGAAACTAAATTTATTAACATATAGGAGAATACAGATATGGCAATCCAACTCAAAACAAAAGACGTCGTAGACGGCTTAGTGGAAAAAACCGCGGCACGCGTTGAAGCACTCAAAGCGAAAGGAGTTGAGCCGACTCTCGCAATCCTGCGCGTTGGCGAAAAGCCGGACGATCTGAGCTACGAAAAAGGCGCGACTACCCGCGCCGGCAAAGTCGGCGTAACAATCAAAAACGTCGTCATCCCCGAGAACGTCACTAAGGACGAGCTTGTCAAAGTCGTTGAATCGCTTAACAACGATAAAGCTGTTCACGGCGTGCTAATTTTCCGTCCGCTTCCGTTTGAGGCTGAAGTATTTGCGGCTCTTGACCCTGCTAAGGACATTGACGGTGCTACGGACGCTTCGACCGCGCTCCTGTTCAACGGTTTCGGCGGTACGGTATTCGGCGGAGGAGAGGGACCGAAACCCGAGAACGCGGCTTTTCCCTGCACTCCGGCGGCGTGTATGGCTATTCTCGACCACTACGGCTACGGCGATGTCAAGGGCAAGCACGTAGCGTTTGTAGGTTCGGGACTTCGCGTCGGACGTCCGCTCGGTATGCTGCTGCTCAACCGCGGCGCAACTGTGACGTATTGCCACGAGTTTACGAAGAACACTCCGGAACTCTGCAAACAGGCTGACATCATCGTTGTCGCGGTAGGACGCGCAAATCTTATCGGCGAGGCTCATCTTAATTCCGGTACCGTAATCATCGACGCGGGACTTTCGCTCGATAAGGAAACGGGCAAAATGGTCGGCGACACCAATCAGGAAGCCGCCGAAAAGATCGCCGCCGCCTACACTCCGAACGGCGTAGGACCTGTTACAACGGCGGTACTGATGGCTCACGTAGTTGACAGAGCGGAAAAGGCGTAATCGTTACACGAATTAGGAGGTGCAATATGTACCAAACTCAAACACTTGAACTTGTGAAGGAATTCGATGATATGACTAATAAACAAGCGGACAACATCGTAAAAAATGCGATTGGCGCAATTGATTTGGCCGGCCCTGATATAGAAAAAGCGTTAATGCACTTGACAAGGCAAATCACAGACCCGAAAGACCGTGAAGAATGTGTTGCTATTGTAAAAAATTACGCGGCAAAGTATGGTCATATCCTTGAAGCCCTCAAGAAAATCTGATGGAACATTACAGAATAATCACCCCGGAGGGAACGCGGGACAAGATAGGCACGGAATGTACGACTTTGCGCGGCTTAGAGGCTACTCTCGCCGCGCTGTTTTCCCGTGCGGGCTATACGGAAGCGGGAACCCCGCAGTTTGAGTTCTACGAGCTGTTTCAGCAGGCGCGGAACCCTATCGCTCCTGAAAGTTTGCTGAAATTCACTGCAAACGGCGGTCAGCTGCTTGTCCTTCGTCCGGACTCCACGCTGCCGCTTGCGCGTATTGCGGCGACTAAGCTTGTTGACAGCGAGCTTCCTGCTAAGTTTTTCTATTCGCAGTCGGTCTATCGCTCTCCAAAACGTAACGGCGGCGGTGACGCTGAAATTCGGCAGTGCGGTTTGGAGCTTTTCGGTTTAAGCGGTCTTGCGGCTGATGCCGAAATCCTCTCGCTAGCCGTTGAAGCCTTAGAAAAATGCGCTGTTACCGACTATGTATTGCAGCTCGGCGGTATGAACTCCGAGTATTTGGAGCGGCTGCTAGCGGCAGTCGGCGGCAACGGCAAAATTCGCCTCGAGCCTAACCTCAAAATCGACATCGACTACTACACAGGTATAGTCTTTTCGGTTTACGCCGAAGGTTCGGGAGAAGCGATACTCTCGGGCGGACGCTACGACAAGCTTTGCGGCGATTTCGGACGCGATATTCCGGCGGCGGGCTTTGCGGTTTACACTGACAGGATTGCAAACCTCGAGAAATCCGACGGGGACGATACGCTTAGGATTGCCGTTACCAAAGGACGCTTGCTTGACGACAGTCTGGAACTATTCAGCAAGGCGGGGCTTACAATTCCTGAATCTCTCACTGATAAAGACGACAGGCGGCTAATCCACGAGTTTCCGGAGGGCGGTATCAGTTTTGTACTGGCAAAGGCACAGGACGTTGTCACCTACGTGGAACACGGAGTTTGCCAGCTGGGAATAGTTGGGAGCGATACTCTCGCGGAGAGCGGCGGCAGATACTCCGAGCTTTGCGACTTAGGCTTCGGAGCGTGTAAATTTTCGCTTGCGGGTCCCGCTGATTCGCGTGCCGCCTCGGAAAATCCGCACAACCTGACAATTGCGAGCAAATACCCTAAGGTTGCTAAGGACTACTTCACAAAGCGCGGAATAGACGTTTCGATTATCAAAATCGACGGCTCGGTTGAGCTTGCGCCGCTCTTAGGCTTATCAGACGCTATAGTTGATATAGTTTCGACCGGCGCGACTCTCGCGGCGAACGGCTTAGAGGTTATTGACGACATAATGCCTGTAAGCGCAAGACTGATAGCAAACGCGGCTGCGCTGAAGCTCAGAAGCGCGCAAATCGAGAGTTTGCTGAAAAAACTGAACAACTAGACAGGGCTGAACTTTCGTCCAACCCGGGTAGTTGTTGCGTTTGCCAATTGTTACGGCTTAAAAACTGAAAAAGTTCCCGTTGCGGAGGGCGCAGGCGGCTGGCGATATTTCCGAAAGGAGGTATTTGCTATATGCGGATAACGTGGCATATTGGTAACTTTACGTTTACCTTAGTCATAAAACGCAGAAACCGTCGCTCGGCAAAGTGACGGTTTCTCTTTAGTAGAAATCGGATCTGACAGCCAAACTGAGCAGCCGCCGCGAAAGGAGGTGTGCGCCCCCCGCAATGGGAACTTGCCCGTTTGAACTTTACGCATTTAGTATACCACGCTCAAAACGATTTGTCAAGGAGGAAAAATTATGAAACCTACCGACTTAATGTTGGTTTCCGCAGGTTCGAACCGTACGCTTGCGGAGGCCATAGCGCGTGAAATGGGAAAAACACTTTCAGGAGCGGAGGTAGTGACCTTTGCCGACGGAGAAACCTCTATCAGTATAGAAGAGCCGGTGCGCGGAAACGACGTATTCATCATTCAGCCGACCTGCAAGCCTGTCAACGACACTCTTATGCAGCTTCTGATAATGATTGACGCCTGCCGCCGCGCTTCCGCCAAACGCATTACAGCCGTTGTACCGTACTACGGCTATGCTCGTCAGGACCGTAAAGCGAAATCGCGCGACCCTATCTCCGCAAAGCTCGTCGCGAACCTTATTACGGAAGCCGGAGCCGACAGAGTACTGACCTGCGACCTTCACGCGGACCAGATCCAGGGCTTCTTCGATATTCCGCTTGACAACTTGCTTGCGGTATATTTGTTTGCCCCCGTCTGTAAAGCGAGAATCGGGAACGGTGAAAACTACATAGTTGTATCTCCCGATATAGGCGCGGTGAAGCGTTCGCGCAAATTCGCCGATGTGCTTGATTTGCCGCTTGCTATTGTCGAGAAGCAGCGTGCCGCGGCAAATCTCAGCGAAGTAATGAACGTAATCGGCGATGTTGCGGGCAAACACTGTCTTATGATTGATGACATAGTTGACACAGCGGGCAGTCTGACAAACGCGGCAAAAGCGCTGAAATCCCGCGGTGCGCTCAGCGTTGACGCGTACGCAACCCACGGGGTTTTGTCAAGCCCCGCGATTGAGCGTGTCCGCGACGGTCAGCTCGACAGTTTGACGCTTACCGACACGATTCCGTATCCCGCTACCGCTCCGGCTTGCGGCAAGGTTCAATATGTATCATTCGCGGGGATAATCGGCGAATCAATCAAACGTATCCACGAAGAATCCTCGCTTGCGAGTTTATTCGCGGTACGTGAGAATACAACGGTATAACAGCAATGCCGGAGTGGATAATTGCGTTTCTCGGCAATCCCGGGAACAAATACGCGGACTCACGCCATAATACCGCTTGGCTTGCCTGCGACAAGGTTGAGGATGCTTGGGAACTGCGCCGTATTCAGCGGTTAAAGTTCAAGTCACTCACTGACAGCGTAAAGCTCGAAGGTAAGCGCGTACTTTTGATGAAGCCGCAGACATTTATGAATAACTCGGGCGAAGCTATACACGAAGCCGCCGCTTTCTACAAGCTCCCGCCGGAACGTATACTCATAGTTTTTGACGATATGGCGATACCGCCCGGAACCCTCCGTATTAAGCGCGGAGGTTCCCACGGAGGTCATAACGGTATACGCAACATCATTGACCATCTGCATACAGATACTTTTCCGCGTGTCAAAATCGGCGTCGGCTCTCCGACGGATAATACGGAGATAATCGACTGGGTGCTTGCAGCCCCGAATAAAACCGACCGCGCGTTAATCGCCGAAGCCATTGACAAAGTTCCCGGCGCGCTGAAATCAATCCTCACAGACGGCTTGGACGCTGCGATGAACAAGTTTAACGCAGCCGGCGGCTGATTACATTCAATAGACCTGTCCGCTCCGTAATACACGGATTTAGCACGGGTCTGATAACTGCATAATATGAAAGAAGAATAATGGAAAACAAAGACATACGCTTTGCCGTGCTTATAGATGCCGACAACGCGCCCCGCAACAGTCTCAAACCGATACTGCAAGAGATTGCCATTTACGGTACGCCAACTATCAAGCGTATTTACGGCGACTGGACGCTCCCGAACCTTAGCGGCTGGAAAGTCCCGCTCCTTGAAAACGCTATCGTCCCGATTCAGCAGTACGGCTATACGAGCGGTAAAAACTCCACCGATAGCGCAATGATTATCGACGCAATGGACATACTATATACGAAAAGTGTCGAAGGCTTCTGTATAGTATCAAGTGATTCGGACTTTACAAGGTTAGCGATAAGACTTCGCGAGGCTGGAATGAAAGTTCTCGGTTTCGGCGAGAAGAAAACTCCGAACAGCTTCATTGTAGCCTGCGATAAATTTATCTACATTGAGGTAATACGCGACGCTTTCAAGCAAGCCGCCCGACCCGCGATTATGGCGCCTCCCGAGAGGCTTCCTGCTGCTTCGCGGACTAAGGCGCATACAGCCGTTCCGCTTCCGGAGACTATCGCGGAAGCAGTACCCGCCGAGCAAGCGGTTGTTTCGCAGCAATCTACACTCCCGGATGCCGTAATAGAGCTTATTGCGGGTTCCGTTCAGGACATCGCGGACGAAGAAGGCTACGCTTTTATGGGGGAACTCGGAAACCTGCTTCTCAAAAAGCAGCCGGACTTTGACCCTCGAAACTTCGGCTATGCCAAGCTTACGAGCTTGATAAAGTCGATTCCGCGCTTTGAGATTGACGCCCGTAAAACCCGTGACCCAAACATCAAGCACATTTATCTGCGTGACAAAAACGCTGTATGACGCTCATCGAACGGCTATAAATATTTGATATCGAGGTATAATCGGTGCCTAACAAAAAAATCACGCTCCCGAACGGAGTTCGCATTGTCAGCGAGCCGCTCTCACACGTTAAATCTGTCAGCTTAGGAATATGGTTCGCTAACGGTTCGCGGCACGAAGCGCGTTCGGAATACGGCTTCGCGCATTTTCTCGAACATATGTGCTTCAAAGGTACGCACAGCCGTTCCGCAACTGATATCGCAAACGAGATTGACGACCTCGGAGGTAACATCAACGCTTTCACCAGTAAGGACCAGACCTGTTTCCACGCGAAAGTATTAGATGAACACTTGCCGCACCTGATTGCGCTGCTCTCCGATATGGTTATTAACTCGCAGCTGCTTCGTTCTGATATTGTTAACGAACGTAAAGTTATACTCGACGAGATTGATATGTACGAGGACAGCACGGAGGAAGTCGCGAACGAGCGGCTGTTCAGCTCTATTTACGCAAAGAGTAACCTCGCGCATCCGGTTCTCGGGACTAAGACCGAAGTCAACGGAGTAGGTCAGGCAGCCTTGAACCGCTACCACCAATCGCGTTTTACCGGCGGCAATATCGTTATCGCGATAGCCGGCTCCTTCAAGAAGCGCGATTTAACGCAGCTATCGGAAGCGTTCGGAACGATTCCCGGCGGTGCTAACGTTACTCCCGAAATCCCGCGTTTTACTCCCTGCGTAAAAGTTAAGCGCAAACCGGGAGAACAGAACCATATAGCTTTCGGGAATCCGGGCGTATCGCTTGTAAACGGAGAGCGTTTCACGTTTCGGCTGCTTGCGAGTATTCTCGGCGGCGGAATGTCGTCGCGGCTTTTCCAGCGTTTGCGCGAGGATTTGGGGCTGTGTTACTCAATATACAGCTATCTTTCGGCAATGGCGGACTGCGGTTTTATCGGAACTTCGGTCGCGTTGTCCCCCGACTCCGAGGAAAAAGCTCTTGCGGCTTACCGCGATGAGATATCGCGCTTACTCGACGACGGAGTAACTGCGGTAGAGCTTGAACGCGCTAAAATTCAGTACAAGTCGAGTATCCTTATGAGTCTTGAAGCCACAAACAACCATATGCAGCTTATTGCCGGCTCGGAGTTAGTTCACGGCACTGAAACGTCGGTAGAGGAAACTATCGCGAGTTACCTTGCGGTAAGCGAAGCCGATGTACTGTCGGCAATCCGCAAAGCCTACGGAACCGGCAGTACGGCACTCTCGGCTGTCGGGGACGTTCACACCGAATCGTGGTACCGGAAACGGCTGGGGAACTGACAGCCGTCATTTTCCGCGTATAGATTAACTATCTAATGGTCTTACTATGCCGCATAATATTTTTCGCCGCAACTTCCTTATACTTGCCGGGACGCTTTTGCTGTCGCTCTTGATTTTGGGCACGGCGTTTTTTGCGTTTTCGTATCGCGGACTCAAAATGGAACACGAAACTCTCGCACAGCGTACAGCGGGAGTTGCTATCGACATCGCGGAGGTTATTATCGCCAATGGTTCCGCGCTTGACGACCAAAATATGCGTATCGGGCTTGTAGCTCTCGCGAGAATTTCCGGCAACAGAATACAGATAACCGACGCTGAAGGCGTTGTGATAGCCTGTTCGGACGCGGAACTTGTCTGCGAACATCTGGGACGTCCGTACTATGATTTCGTCGATAACGCCTATACGGAGGCTTTCAGCCGCGGTTTCGTAGTTGCGTACCACTTACCGGGATTGACTTTCGGCGCGGACATCTACTGGCGTTCAATCGTTCAGGTGTTCTTGATAGCTTCGCTGACAGTTCTTATGGTAGCTCTCGGAGCTTCGTACCTATTGACAAAGAAACAGGTTGAGCCGTTTCTCAATATGCAAAAAGCCGTTGCGCAAGCTGAGGACGCAAGACGCGACTTTATGGCGAATGTTTCGCACGAACTGAAAACTCCCATTACCGCGATTGCTGGCTTTGCCGACGCTCTCCAAGACGGGATTGTGCCGGAGGAAAAGATTCCGCGCTATCTTGCGGCTATTTCCGACGAAACTTCGCGCTTAAACCGGCTCATCGGCAGGCTTCTCGACGTTACACGCTACGACGGGCTGAACTACGTTAAAAAGCGCGACGACGTATTCGATGTAAATGAGTTAATCCGCAGGACGCTGATTGCTATGGACGGTGCGCCTATTGAAATCTCGCCGCTGCTGCCCTCCGACCCAATTCGCGTGAGAGGAGACGCGGACGCTATCTCGCAGGTTCTGCACAATCTTCTTGACAATGCAGTCAAATTCTCCGCCGAAGACTCCGTAATCCGCGTGAAGCTGTGGAAAGAGGAGCGCAAAGCGTACGTATCGGTCAGAAACACCGGAGTGCCTATCAGCGCGGAGGATTTGCCGCATATTTTCGACAGATTCTACAAGCCGGACAAATCCCGCTCTCTCGATAAAAAAGGTTTAGGTCTGGGACTTCACATAGTACGTTCGATAATCGACGCACACGGCGAGCTTATCACCGTAACAAGCGATAAGGGCGTAACGGAATTCACCTTTTCACTTACTATCGACACATAGAGCGGACGGCTTTCAAATAAAAAACCTACGGAGCCTTTCGGCTCCGCAGGTTTTAGTGCTATTTCAATTATCCGCGGTTTGCCATATAGTCGTCGTATACTTGCTGCATAATCGCGTTATAGCGCGGGAATTGAGTTTGCGTCTGCAAACCGTCTGTCCACGCGTCCCAAGTTTCCGGCGTTAAGATGGTGGTGTCGTTAAGGAAGAAGCCGTAGTTTTCTTCAATCCACGTATTCATATCGGAGGAGAAGCTGTTGAATTCCGCCGATTGCTCGTCGGTCATCTTAGCCTGTGCGGACGGCCAGTCATAGTTCGAACCGTCGGGATTCGGGGAGATGTAGCCTTGCTCTGACCACGCGTACATAGCTTCTACAAAGCGTTCGCCGCCTTCAAAAGCGTAGTTTGCAAGGTGGTTGGAGAGTCCCGGCTCGTAGAACGAAGCGTTTCCGTACAGTCCGAGCATCAGCCACGAGGAGGAGTTCGCGCCCATTGAAGCGTACTTCTGCCAGCCGTTGAGCCAGAAATCGGTGTGCTGTACCGCGCCGTCGTCATCGTAGTAGTAAGTAGCGTTCGGGTCGTCATAACCTGTACCCTCAACACCATAGGAAGCGTCGAAAGAACCTGCCTCGGTATAGAAGTAGTCAGCGTAGTTGAGGATAACGGGGAGGTTAGAGCATTTCGCGGAGAAGCTCCAGCCCATTCCGATGTAGCTGTACGCCGGGTTACCGTGTCCGAATTTAAGTGTGTCGCCCTCTTTGAGAAGCGGGAAAGAGATATAGTCGAAACGCGCGCCCGGGTCTTCGGAGGCTTTTTCATAACCCGGCATTTCGGAGGGGTTACCGGAGGTTACTGCCGTTACGCTTGTCGTGAGCTTGCTTGCGTAGTCTGAGGTGAGCTCATAACCGGTATAACCCGGGTCAACAAGGTCTTCATCACGCCAGTCGAGGAATAATTTAAGAGCTTGGTAGTCAACGTCTTGCGTTTGCGTGTACAGAACCTTACCGTCAACAACGCGGGTCATCGGCGCTGTGGAAACGATACCGGTCTGGAAGCCGCCGAAGAACGAACCCGCAGCAAGCTCAATAGTCTTGAAGAATTCAATCGGGTATACTTCTTTGTCCGGGGTGCTGTATTTATTCTTTACAGCAACTAGGTACTCGTGAAGCTGGTCATAGGTTTTGATGGAGCTTGCCGGGATGCCGACTGCGTCAGCCCAGTCGCCGCGGATAAAGTATCCGGTGCCGGGGAGACTATTATCAATGTAGCTCGCCATAACAATGACTGTTTCAGGGTTAAGCCAAAGCGATGCGATAAGCTCGGGGTTATAATCCCAGCGAACTACCTGATACATAAAGTTCGGTACGTCCTCGCGGTAGTCAGCGATGTTAGCGTAGAAGCCGCTGGATACCATATTGCTTGTCGCGCCTTGAGTCCAATACAGGGAAGCCCAAGTAACGATGTCGGTAAGAGCGTCAGATTCGAGCATAAGTGTCAGCGACTGCTGCATATCAGCAATTGCGACTACTTGATAGTCGATATGTACGCCCGTTTTGTCGCGAAGCATTGTCTGATACGGCATAGAGCCTAAGCCCTCGGGAGGAATTGCCGCCGCCAGGAAGTTCAGCGTAAAGTAGGTGAAAACCTTGTCTTCCGTTGTCAGAGGCATATCATACGTGAAAGGCTCTAACGGATAATCGTAGTCGTCTACCGCATAGTCACGACCTTGTGTCGTAAGCGTTTTCGCGGTGTTAGCCGGTGTAGCGGCGTCGCCTGTATCGGGCGTGGTAGTGTCGCCGGTGTCAGCCGCCGGAGTAGCTTCGGAACCCGTTGTCGGGGTAGCGTTACTTTCGGAGGACGAACCACAGGCGGCAAACAGCGCGAAAACAAGTGCGAGCGCAAGGACTAATGCCAGTGTTTTCTTCATAGAGTTTGCTCCTTTCGGTTTTTGCGGAACCCGGAACCGTCCGAACGGTGTTTTCGGCGCCGATTGACACCGTCCGCCGGAAGTTCCTATTCCCGCAACTTTTTATACTCTTATATTCTAACACACTTTACGCAAATGTCAAGAGGTTTTTACGAACTTTTTAACAAACTTTTAACAAACAACGTAAAAAGTGTGAACAAACTCTACAAATATCGCTATTTTTACCATTTATTGACATAAAAACCCAGTGCTTAGAACCTATAAACCGTCCTAAGCACTATATCCGAATATTTTAGTATTTTTACTATGTTAATTATTTATCGACCAACTCGCGTGTGTACGTTCGGATAGCGGTACGTATTTAGTCGGCGCGGAAACTGATTTGTACGCCGGACGTATTACACGCGGGTACGAATTATACACTTCCTCAATCCTGTGGGCGCACCAGCCTACCATACGAGCTATCGCGAACAGCGGTGTGTACAGCTCCTCGGGGATTCCGAGCATTGAGTATATCAGTCCCGAATACATATCGACGTTAGCGCAAAGTACTTTGTCCTTTTCGAATACATCAGGAGTGAGACGCTCGACTGATTCGAGCAGCTCAAGCTCCGCAAGCATACCTTTTTCCTCAGCTACCTGACGCGCCGCGCTTTTGAGTACGTCAACCCTCGGGTCGGAGAGAGTGTAGACAGCGTGTCCCATACCGTAGATTTTTCCGCTCTTGTCGCCTGCTTCTCCGGAGAGCAGTTTTTTCAGGAAGCCGCGAACTTCGTCGTCGTCTTTCCAGTTGCCGACGTTCTCTTTAATATAGCCGAACATCTCCATAACTTTTCGGTTGGCGCCGCCGTGCTTCGGACCTTTAAGTGAGCCGACAGCCGCGGAGATTGCGCTGTATATGTCGGTACCGCTGCTTGACAGAACCCGGCAGGCGAACGCGCTGTTGTTACCGCCTCCGTGCTCCGCGTGCAGCACCATACACAGGTCGAGCAGCTTCGCCTCCTCATTGGTAAAGCTCTTATCGTGGCGAACGGAATAGAGGAAGTTTTCGGCAATGCTCAAATCGGGCTGCGGACGGTGAATGTACAGACTTTCGTCATCGTAATAGTGACGTTTGACTGAATACGCCTGAGCCGCGATAATCGGAGCGCGCGCGATAAGCCGCATAGCCTGAAAGAGTTCCGCCTCGAGCGTTTGGCGCTCCGCCTCTTGGTCATAGCTGTACAACGCGAGAATACTGCGCCCGAGCTTGTTCATTATATCGCGTGAGGGCGCTTTGAGTATCATATCCTCCGTAAAGCCTTGCGGGAGTGCGGACCACTCGCTTAGTATCCTGCGGAAATCCGCAAGCTCCGTCGGGGTCGGCAGCGAACCGAAAAGAATAAGGTACGCAGTTTCCTCATAGCCGAAGCGGTCTTCGGCAGTGAAGCCGGCTATCAGGTGCTTGACGTTGATACCGCGGTAGACGAGCTTGCCCTCTTGCGGAGTGCGTTCGCCGTCGATTACACTGTAACCGATAACGCTGCCGATAAGTGATAAGCCGGTCATAACGCCGGTTCCGTCGTCATTGCGCAATCCGCGCTTAATGTCGTAGCGGTCGTAAAGCTCGAAAGGGATTTTGTTGTTATGCTCCATAAATTCGTTGCAAACGGCAGAGACGAATTCTTTTGAATAGCCTATTTGTTCTTCTTCAATGATAGCGGTGTTCATATCGTTTATCCTCCGTTCTCAACAGCCGTAAGTTCGTAACCTGCTTCTTCGATGACTGATTTGAATTTTTGTTCGAGCAATCCGTCAAGCGCGGACGCTTCCGCGGTTAGCTTAACGAAAGCCGAGTTGGTTTTAAGGTCAACCTTTGCTTTAGCGACCTCCGGCATTGAGGACAGAACGTCCGTGACAGTCTTGACGCAATGTTTGCAAGACATCCCCTCAATTGTAAGCTTCTTAGTCATATGCGTAACCCTCCTTGCTTGTGAAAATCGGTATGTGTATTCAACAGTGTCTTGGACAGTATAACATAAAATCTGCAACTTGTCAAGAGCTAAGTTGCAGATTAGTCAAAAAACGTAACAGCTATAATATTTGACAATCTGAATCCGAGGGAGCGCGGGGCTTGACAAATTTGTGTGATTTGTGTATAATATTGGCTGGAATAGGGAAAATGCTTGTATCAACATTTAAGGAGATAGTAACTATGAAACTGTCATATACGCCGCAAGGGATTTGTCCGACCAAAATTTCCATTGACACCGAGGGCGATACTATCAACGATGTATCGTTCGAAGGCGGCTGCAACGGTAATCTAAAAGCTGTATCTATACTCGTCAAGGGTATGCGTGTCGAGGACGCAATCTCGAAGCTTGAGGGCATAAAGTGCGGGCGTAAGTCCACGTCCTGCGCTGACCAATTGGCGTTTGCGCTGAAAACTATGGCTCCCGAAGTTGCTCCCGCAGTTGCCGCGCAGTAATGCGGGTTTTGACCGTTTCCGCTGACGACGCTAACCGGCGGCTTGACCGTTGGCTTGCGGACAAGCTCCCGTTAGTGGGCAGCTCTGAGCTTCAGCGGTATCTTCGCAAGAAACGCGTAAAACTTTCGGGCGGCAAAGCGGTCTCCGGAGATTACAAAACCGTCTCCGGGGATAGCTTTGACGTATATATCAATGACGAGCTTTTCGCGAAACCAAATGACGACAACGCGTATCTCGCGCTTGATAAGCCGCGGGTTAATATTGTCTATGAGGACGAAAATATACTTCTCGCGGCAAAGGAGAGCGGGCAGCTCTCGCACCCGGGCGGCGGTGAATACGTGCATACGCTGCTGACGAATATTCAGGCGCTGCTGTATCAGCGCGGAGAGTGGATTCCGGCTGACGAAAACTCGTTTCGTCCCGCGCTGTGCAACCGTATTGACCGTAATACCGGCGGAATAGTCATCGCGGCTAAGACAGGTTCCGCGCTCCGCGAACTTACGGAGCGAATCCGGCTCCGTGAGATTGACAAATATTACCTCGCGGCTGTAAAACTCGGTAAAGGCAAAACGCTCCCCGCAAATGGCAGATTTGAGAACTATATCTGGAAAGACGCTAAACTTAATCGCGTGTATATAAAGGAAAAACCCGGACAGGGAGCTAAACTCGCTGTTACGGAGTACAAAGTTTTGAAAAGAAACAGTCAATACGCCTTAGCGGAGTGTAAACTTCTCACCGGGCGCACGCACCAAATCCGCGCGCAGTTTGCGGCAGCCGGTTTCCCCTTGGCGGGCGACGGAAAATACGGCGGAGCGAAAGAAAGCCGTCAGGCGCTTTACTCGTATAAGCTGACTTTCGCGTTTTCAAGCGCCGCGGGAACGCTTGACTATCTGAACGGGAAAACATTCGCGCTTGAGCCTGATACCGTAGATTTTGTACGTGAGCTGTTCTAATTTGTATGATTGAATGAGTTATTCGGGAGGCGGCGCTTTTGTCACTTGTAAATCAACCCCGTAAAGAGCCGGAGCGCGAAGCCGCGGAAGTTTTGCGAGAGCTTACTAACCGCGGATTTTCCGCGTATATGGTGGGCGGCTGTGTGCGCGATAAGCTGCTGAAGCGTGAGTTCTGCGATATTGATATTGCTACGTCCGCGCTGCCGGAACAGGTTCGCGCGGTTTTTGCCGCGAATCCCGCGGTGGAAATTATTCCTACGGGAGAAAAGCACGGTACGCTTACTGTACGTTTTCCGCTAAGCGGAAACAGCTTCGAGGTTACAACATACCGGCTTGACGGCGAATACTCGGACAGCCGCCGTCCCGAATCGGTTGAGTTCGTAGCTGACATAGCGGCGGACCTCTCGCGGCGCGACTTTACCGTGAACGCTATTGCTTACGACGTTTTCAGCGATGAATACATTGACCCTTTCGGCGGAATTGCCGATATACAACGCAAAATTATACGCGCTGTCGGGAATCCCGCTGAACGCTTCACAGAGGACGCGCTGCGCATAATGCGGGCGCTGCGTTTCAGTGCGGTTCTCGGTTTTGAGATTGAGGCGGAAACTCGCGAATCTGCAATTTCGCTTGTGCCAAAAATCAGAAACGTCTCGAGTGAGAGAATCAGCGGCGAATTCGTAAAAACGCTCACAGCCGAATTCGCGGATGACGCGCTTATCAGCGAACTCGGCTTACGGATTGTCGAGCAGATTATGCCGGAATTTCGTACTATAATCAATGTTCCGCACGAGAATAAGTGGCACTGCTGCGATATCTATGAGCATACGCTCAAGGTCGTCTCCGGCTGCTCGGGTCGGACGCTTCGGCTTGCCGCGTTTTTTCACGACCTTGGCAAGGGGCTTACGAAAACCCGCGGTTCCGACGGTTATTCGCATTACTATGGACATCAGGAGTATTCGGAGCTCTTAACGCGCAAAATTATGACGCGGCTGCGGTTCAGCACGCGGGAGATTGACTTAGTCTGCACGCTTGTGCTGTATCACGACGCGGTTGACGGACGGCTCTCGCACACCTCGGCGTTTACCAAGCGGCTGCTGAACAAGATTTCGCCTGAAACCTTTGAGCTGCTGCTGGATTTGTCCGAAGCTGACGTTCGGGCGCACGTTCCCGCTTTGCGGGAGCATAAAGGTAAAATTCTCGCGCAGATTCGTGAGGATTTGCGATATATTACGGCTAACAAGCTCCCGTATTCCGTGAGAGACCTCGCGCTAAGCGGGAGCGACATAATGCGCGAATTCAGTCTGCCGCCCGGACCGCTTATCGGTGAATTGCTCGAATACTGCGTCGAAGCGGTCATCGACGGAACAGCTAACGAAAAAGCCGAGCTGCTGACCGTGATTCGGTCGAAGCTTGCGGAATAGCGAGAGCTGCATATTCCAAAGCCACGAATCTATTGCGTAGTATGCAGATATGCTATATCGAAGTTCTTTTTTAGAAAGTTTGAAAAAAGGGCTTGACAAACGCGGATATAGAGTATATAATGTAATAAATTATCTCTATGCGTTATTTTACGCATTTTGCGCGGTTTTTCTTCTGCCGTATGTCGTGGACTTACTAAGTTACGCGGCTGTCTCAAACGGCGGAACCTCCTCGTCAAAACGGAAGTTCTCAGCTTCCTTTTGTAAATAAAATACGTCAACAAATGGAGGAACCAACCTATGAGTTTGAAAAAAACTCTCGCACTGGCGCTCACACTTGCGCTGGTCCTGTCCCTATTCCCCGCTGCTGCTTTTGCGGCGGACACTAAATTCTCTGACGTCCCGGACTGGGCAAAAGCAGACGTCGAGTACCTCGTCGCGAAGAGTCTCACTTCCGGCGTGGGGGACGGGCTATTCGGCTCGACACAAACCCTCACCGGTAACGAATTTTTCGTTTTCGCTGACCGCGCGCTCAAGCTCTCCGGAAATACCGGCGACTGGGACGCTCAAAAGTCCGCTGCTCTCTCCGCGCTTAAAAAATACGGCGTGGACACAGGCAACGCGGGCGAAGCCATTACCCGCGAGGAAGTTTTCTACAACCTCGCGCTTCTGCTTGGACTTCCCGACAAAGCCGCCGGCTTAGTCGGCTGGACTGACGGCGACAAAGTCTCCGCGGACCTCAAAGGCAAAGTAGGCGCGTTCGTAGCAGCCGGTTACGTCGCGGGTACATCCACCGGCGAAAAAGTACTCAACCCGCAGGGTAAGTACACTCGCCAGGAATACGCGGGAATTTTCCACCGCGTACTCGGCAACTACATCAACAAAGCCGGTACGACTAAAATCAGCAGCCTCAGCAACACTTGGACCACGAAAAACATCACCGTTGAGAAAGCCAATACGCTGATTTCCGACGGTTCGGTTGACAACCTTATCATCGGCGCGGGTGTCGGCGACGGCGACGTTTACCTCAAAAACGTACGCGTTAAAGGAACCCTCACGGTGTTCGGCGGCGGCGCGAAATCTATCAAAATCCTCGGCACGTCGAATATCGCGAACATCGTCATCGCCAAAATCGGCACGCCCGTTCGTATCGCGGTTCAGACCGGAGCGACAGTCGGCGCGGTAACTATTAATGCGGACGTCACCGCGGTTATCACCGGCAAAGTCGCGAGTGTAACGATTGAAGAAGCCGCGGCAGTCTCGCTCACAAGCGCGGAAGTCAGCGGTACGGTAACAGTCGAGGGCGAAGCCGCGGAACTCACCGTGACCACCTCAAAAGTCGCGACTATCGACGTTACAGAGGACGCTGCGGAAGCTGAAATCGCGGTCTCCGGCTCGGTAGTTACAACAATCACCAACGCCGCTCCCGAAAGTACTCTCGGAGTTGCGGACAGCGTTGTCACGACAGTCACCGTCAGCGGCGACGACGCGACGACAGCTGTCAGCGGCACCTCGACAGTCGGAACCGTAACCGTCTCCGGTGACGCTGCTGCGGCTGCTGTCACGGGTACAGCGGTAGTTAACGCTTCCGCAGAAGACCTCAAAACCGCAACCACGGCGGTCGAAGCAACTATCGCAACCGCGGCTGCAGCTGTTCAAACCGAGGTAGCGACAGTAGCGGCGGCAGCGAGCGCGAATGCGGCAGTTGACGCTGTTGACGCTATAACGTCCGGCGGCGGAAGCTCCGGCGGAACAAGCGATACAAGCAGCAGCGGACCGGCTCCCGAACCCGGCGCTCCGGCGTATACGGCTCCCTCGCCGACGCCAACTCCTGACACTACCGTTCCGACAGTTATTGCAGGCGCGGAACGTTTAACTGAAACGACTGCGAAGCTTACAATCAAAAGTGACTTAGCGGGAACCGCGTACTACAAGGCAGCTACAATAGAACCGACAGTTGATGAGCTAAAAGCTGCAAGCTCCACAGCAATTGCAGCAGCCGGAGAGGTTAATCCGACTGTTACAATCGGAGCAACTGCCGGAAAAATATATGTTTTGGTAGTAGGCACAAACGGTATTAACAGCGCGGTCAAAGTAGCAGACTATCTCGCGTATGACGCGCCTCCGCCACCGCCGGCAACGATTGAAATCGTATTCGTATACCCGTCGGCAGTCGGCACCGCGTTCACAAGCGCCTCCCCGAGCAGCTATGTACCGTTAATCAACGCGGCAACCGCGACGTATTCGCAAGCGTCTGCTTCGGCGGCACTTGCTGCCGGTAACGCAGGTACGTCGTTGACAATTGCGGCTTACGCAAAGTTACCCGGTGTTAATTTGCTTGCAGGGTATTATCTGAAGGTAGGTACCGGAGCTGATACAGTGTTGACGGACGATGGTGGTGCAACTTGGTTCAGTGATGGAACTGACAGTTATCTCTTGCTTCCCCAGATACAGTGGGCTACAAAGAACGCTGCCGGTGACTGGGTCAAAGACGCAACAATCGCTCTACCGGCAATAACCGCACGTAACGGTGATAAAACACTCGCGACGGCGATTGCAAATGATAGCTACACGAACCCCGTAACCTCAAAAATCAACAGCACAGGTGAAGATTACATTGACAATTTCCTTACTGCTGTAAACGCAGCGATTAGCACGCCAATAGCAACAAAGAGCGGAACAACAACTGTTACGATCGCCGCTGCCGCAACTGCGACAGCTAACATCGCGATTCCGACAGGCGTTACGCTTGAAATTACAGGCGGTACGCTGAAATTTGATGACAACAAGTCACTAAGCGTTCCGGACGGCGCAAAGTTCGTTGTAGCCGCGGCAGCCACAGCCGACTTCTCTGTTGCAACAGCTGCGGCTGGTGGCTTCGTCGGAAACTTCGATGTGGCAGGAACAGTAGTTCTGCCGGTGGCTGCACCGACAGCGTTAGAGTTTGCTCAGGCTATGGCATCACCTAATAATGTTTTAACTGCAAAAGCTGAGACTACTGCAAGTGTTTACGACTCAATTCTCACAAAAATAAACGCAAAACAAGGTACAACAATTGTAAACGTTAGCTTCTTGCAACCGGGCGGTGCATTACAAATACCTGCCGCAAGAGCTACTGCTTTAGCTACTGCTTCGGCTACTGCTGCTTGGGCATCTGCCACATATTCGGCTATTCCCGTGGAAGCTACCGCAGGGATAAAAGCAGCACTCGCAACGGTTACAGCGAGAGCAACTGCTACTGCGAATCTGTCAGTAGGAAACACCGTAGTCGTAAGAGCTGTACCGGGTTCCGGAATTGCTCCCTCGTCTGCTTCGCCCAGTTTTGCTAACTACGGAGTATACGAATTCGATTTACTAAACGGTAATGAAGTGGTCGCGAAGTGGGCAACTGTTACTACCGCCCAAGTGTACGTTTACAGCGGAGCCCAAGTTGTAAAGGCTACTTTCGGTACTGACGGATACTCTAGTGAGAATGCGGTTGCCGTTGATTTAACGGATCCTCAATTCATCAATAGTGCAATCCTAAATAATACTTCCACCGGACTGAGAGCGTGGTACATCAAGCTATCCTTGTTCCAACCGGTGGCTGGTTCTTAGACTAGTATCACGAACAATCTAACGCGTACAGCCCCCCGGTTATCCGGGGGGCTTGACAGTTTGTTGCGGGTTGTGGTATAATGGT
>JAISLB010000018.1 GCA_031260685.1 Oscillospiraceae bacterium
GAGAAGTAGTCGCTCGACTTGGAAGTGGGGAGCGGCTACTTCTTTTTGTAGATGGCTAACAGGATTTTAACGCCGTCTATAAAGCTACGAATCGCGCAAACCAAAGCAATAAGCTCTGCGAACGTGATGTACATAGGCAACACCCTCCTTTCCGAAATACCCGGGAGGGCCAAGAAGAGAACCGCCTTCCTAAAGGCAGAACCCCATTACGCCTATTATATCACAAATTTCCGCACAATTCAACGGCTATCCCGCGCAATTCGCCGAGCGTTGTCACTCGCGAGATTTTGTCGCGCAGACGCGTAGCTCCGCGGAGCCCTCGTAAGTACCACGCGAAGTGCTTGCGGGCTTCGAGACAAGCTACGTACTCGCCTTTGAGCTCGGCAGCGCGGGAGATTTGAGCCAGCGCGACGGTTACGCGCTCGTACAGCCCGGGAGCTTCGAGACCGGCGAATATCCACGGATTCCCCATTGCTCCGCGCCCTACCATTGCGTAATCGGCTCCTGTATATTGCAGGAGCTTTTCGGCATCGCGGGGACTGAATACGTCTCCGTTGGCAACGACGGGTACGCTGACAGCCTTTTTCACTTCGCGGATTATCGAGGAATCGGACAGTCCGGAGTACAGCTGCTTAGCTGTTCTGCCGTGGACTGTAATCCGCTGCGCTCCGTTGGCTTCGGCGATTTGCGCTATTTCGACGGCGTTGATATTGCCGTTGTCGAAACCTTTGCGGATTTTGACGGAGAGCTTCGCGGAGCCGCCGACAGCGCTGCGAACCGCGGCGACAATCTCGCCGACAAGCCGCGGATTTTGCATCAGCGCGGCTCCGTCGCCGTTGCGGATGATTTTTCCCGTCGGACAGCCCATATTCAGGTCGAGCCAATCGGGTTTCTCGAGCGCGATAACCTTTTCGGCGGCTGCCGCGAGAAGTTCCGGCTCGTGACCAAAGAGCTGAACGGCGTAATTAGTTTCGCCCTTACCTCGCGGTAAGAGCGTTAGCGACTTTTTATCTTGATATACGAGAGCCCTCGCGGAGACCATTTCGCTGCACGTTTGTACAGCGCCGAATGAGACGCAAACTTCGCGGAAAGCGACGTCCGTAACCCCCGCCATAGGCGCGAGGCAAAGCGCGGATATCGCGGGACGTTCAACGGCTGCGGACTTTTGAGCTTCGGAAAAATTATTCATCGTAGGTCACTTTATGAGGTTAATCAGAACGCAGGGAGTGGTAACGAGGATTTGGTAGAGCAAGGCGTAGAGCGGAGGAGCGGTGCTGTAAGTCCCGTTGCGGCATACCGCGAACATCAGTATCAAGCCGAGAATCGCCGTACCCGCCGTAAAGAACGTAGCGATACGAGTAGACGAATAGAGCCTTTTACCGGAAGCGCAGGCTTCGGCAAAGCGAGTCAAATCGTCCGAGCCGAGAAGCGCGGACGGAAGCAGAACAGCAGGAACCTCCGGAACCTCAACCTCCGCAGCCTCCGCACTCTCCGTAGCTCCGTCCCCGTCCCCGTCACTATCGTCCAACCCATCGTCTCTGATATCTGATATTTGATAACTGTTATCTGGAACAACGTAGTCTGACAGCGAGAAACGTTCGTTATAACCTGGGAACTCGATTTCGTTGAAATCGAGTTTGAACTTAGCGCGAAGCATAGTGGGCGTAATGTTGAAGTCGCGGGTGGCGAGAAGCGGCAGGAGCTTCGCCTTAGTACAGTTCATAAGAGCCTGCTGAACCGCGTCGCTCGGGGTATAGTGCAGCACGAAAACCGCCGCCGGCTTAGAGTCAATCGCGAGGAAAGCCGCGCCGGCGATTTGGGTGGGCCAATCGTCGAAAGCGATGTCCATAAGCTTCATAAAGGCTTCGGAGCCGAGCAGCACGGCGTTTTGACCGATGGTGCAGCCGATTCCGCCCCCCTCGTAGCTTACGAGGTTGAGCGCGTGAGCCGGGGCAGCTCCGTACTCCGCGAGAAGCTGCGCGAAAGGATAGCGCAGCCCGCTCTTTGCCGCGCCGGAGAGCGCTTCCGCGCATTGAGCTACGCGCTCCGTAGTGAAGCCCGGGGCTACTTTGAAGTTTGTTACGGCGACGTTACCTTGCGGAAAGAGGTCAAGGTCGCGGACGATTATACCGACAGATTTCGACAAATCCCGCGCTCCCGCGTATCCCGCAACGGAGGTGCCGGATTTCGAAGTGCGCCGAAGTTCAAGCGCAAAGGGCAGATTGAACGCTGCCATAGCAAACAGCGGGAGCGAACCCGCGGCTAACAGCGCGTACGAATGTAAGAAGTTGCGCCCGGTACCCTGCTCAATGGAGGCAAGCAGCGCGAAAGCTACCTGCGCGAGGAGAAGCAGCGGGGTTAACAGCGAGAATACGCGTTCGCAGAAATCGCGGCGAAGGATTTTGCGGAGAAAGAGTTCGGGGGAACCGAGCCGCTTGGAGAGTACGACGCCGTTGTCCACTTTCTCGAAATCGGCGAAAATCTCCGGAGCTTCCGCGCCGCTTTTCTCCGCGTTTCCGAGAGCTTTGAAAGCTGCCTTGAAGCCGATTTTAGAGAGCCAGAGACCAAAAAGCGCGGCTGTCATAGCGGCTATTCCGGCTGCGCTGTAACTCCCGAGATAGCGTGCATCGGCGGTAAGCAGCGCGTTAAAAGCGTCGGCGGCGATAATAACGTTTCCGGCGGTGACGAGCAGTTCCGCGCTGAACCTAAATCGGAACAGGTCGCTTATACCCGCGATGACAATTTCGTAGCTCACGGCGCAGGTGATAATTTGTAAGATAAACATAAACGCCGTGCGCGAGAAGATGTTATCGCTGAAAAAGCCAGCAAAGCCGAACTGCGCGGCTATCGTGGAATAAATAGCGAGGGCGCAGAGTCCGCAGACCGCGTACAAACGAAGCTTGATATTGCCGGAGTGTCCCGCGAAGCGCGTGTAGGCTTCTTGCAGCGACATATCCGCGCGGTTAGGCTCGCGGTATTCGTTTTGTTCGCTTAGCTCAAAGGGTTTCGGGGCTTCGGTAGTTTCCGCGTTGATTTCCTCGCGGAGCCGTTGTTTTTCGATAACGGCGGAGACAGATTTGACGATTTCGGTCGGAATTTCGCGGGTTTTGTCGAGTTCCGGCTCCGCGAAAAATTGGTTATGGATACGTTCGGCTTCGGCTGCTTCGAGAGCGAGTCTGCGCTCGTTTCTGCGCTGAAACTCGGCGCGCCGTTCTTCGCGCTCTATCTTGCGTAAAAGCCGCGAATTGGTGGCGGGACTGCGCTTGGCTTTGTCGATTTTAGAGGACGCGGGACCTCCGCGGATTATATCGCCGGGACGGCGCTTGACATTCGGGCGTATCGTCTCCGATTGGCTCTCCGTACGGGGTTCGAGCGGTATTTCTCCGTGTTCGGCTTCCACGTGCAGGAAAATATTGCGCGAGATGTCCTCTTTGGAGGGATTGTCCGGAAGCGCGGGAATCTCGGGCTTTTTGCGATTGAGCTTAGCCTGTATAGCAGCCGCAAGCTCATCGGGAGTAGGGTCCGGAACCGCCGAAGCTTCCTCCTCGGAGGTTGCGGCGAGAAGCGCGTCGATTTCGAGCAAGGTTTCAACGCTTAGAAGCTCGTCAGGGTCGGGAAGCGTTTCGTCGTCCGGAAACGGCAAAGCCTCGCCCATAAAATTGGGCGATTGGACTTCTTTGAGAATTGCGCTAACGTCCTCAGTGTTGAAATCCATAAAAACTCCCGGAGTGTTGTACAGTGAACAGTGAATAGTGAATAGTGAACAGTGACGAGAGTTGGGACGAGAGTTACGCAGCTTACGTCCAAACTCTCGTCACTGTTCATTATTCACTGTTCACTGTTCTCTGCGCAGCCGCAGCTGCGCGCGCTGTCGTACCGCTTCGTAGAGCAATACCGCGCAGGCGTTAGAAGCGTTAAGCGATGAGATTTTGCCGAAGAGCGGGATAGACGCTTTGAAATCGCAGTTTTCGGCTACAAGCTGACGGAGTCCTTCGCCCTCGCTGCCGATAACAATAGCGGTGGGGAGCGTAAAGTCGCAGTCCCAAAGCGGCGAACCGGCGGAACCTTCGGCTGCGGTAATCCACAGCCCCGCGGCTTTGAGCTGTTTAATGGCGGCGTTAAGGTTAGCTACGCGGGCAACGGGCAGGTGGCTGATTGCCCCCGCGGAGGCTTTCTCAACGATAGAGCTTGAAAAACCCGCGCTGCGCCGCTTCGGGATTATCACTCCGTGCGCTCCCGCACATTCCGCGCTGCGGATTATTGCGCCGAGGTTGTGAGGGTCGGTAACTTCGTCACAAATTACCGCGAGCGGAGCTTCTCCCCGAAGCTCCGCCAGTGAGAGTATGTCCTCGATAGAGGCGTAGTTAAATTCGGGAACGATAGCGATAACGCCTTGGTGAGCGTGCGTAAGGCTCATCGCGTCGAGCCGTCTGCGGTCAACGTTAGAGACTACGGCGCCTTTGGCGCGTGCCGCGGAGGCAATGTGCGCAAGGGCGCGGTCAGGGGAAGCTCCCTCACTCTTCGCTATGTACACTTTGTCGAGTACACGCTCTGATTTGAGAGCCTCGAGAACTGCGTTGCGCCCTTCAATCTGCTCGGTAAGCGAGTGTTCGTTGTTCATCAGTTCTCCTCGGTAACAGGCTGCGGAACGTGGGGAGCGTTGACAGCTTCGTAGCAAGGTTCGGACTGCCGCCGCCGCCATTCAAGGCGAAGAGCTTCGCGGCGGTTGGAGTAGTCAACTCTGCGGTGTAGAAGTGTGATTTCCTCCGAAGTCATAGTCCTGACTTTGAAGTCCTCCCAGCTTTCACCCAGATGAGGATTTACTTTATTTTCCATCTGAATTCGCCCCTTCCTCTAATGTCTGCAAGTTGCGTAATGCCTGTTCTATTTCCTGCGGAGGTGTTCGTTGACTTTTCTTTGTAAAGTGGTGGAGCAGTACGAAACTTCCGTTTATCCACGCCGCAAAGAGAATTCTGTCTCTGATAGGACGCAGTTCCCAAATTCTGCCGTTGAGGTGTCTGATAGCGGGCATACCGGTTTGCAAGCCGGTTTCGCTTAGTTTTTGTATATATTCGCTTATCTTTTTGTACTTTATACGGCTGCTTTTGTCTGTTTTTTGCCCGAGATTTTCGATATATTCGGCAACCGGCGCGTGACCGTTCCGGTCTTTATAGAAATGTATCGTATACACGTACTATGCTCCCCTCCGTTCTCCGCAGCCTGCGTTTGTTACTTTGCGTAGGCGCTTAGAACGGCGGCTTTGTCGGTGGTTTCCCACGGGAGGTTTAGGTCGTTACGTCCGAAATGTCCGTAGGCGGCGGTAGCGCGATACAGCGGACGCTTCAAATCGAGGTAGCGGATAATCGCCGCGGGACGCAGATCGAACTCTTTGAGAACTATATCGCGGAGCTCATTGTCGGAGAGCTTCCCGGTACCTTTGGTTTCTACGAGAACCGAGACGGGCGCGGCAACGCCGATAGCGTAAGCAAGCTCAATCTGGCAGGAGGCTGCAAGCCCGGCGGCTACTATATTTTTCGCGATGTAGCGCGCCATATACGCCGCGCTGCGGTCGACTTTAGTCGGGTCCTTACCGCTGAATGCTCCGCCCCCGTGGGAAGCGTAACCGCCGTAGGTGTCAACGATTATCTTACGTCCCGTAAGTCCGCTGTCGCCCACAGGTCCGCCGATTACGAAACGTCCCGTAGGATTGATAAAGTACTTAGTATCATCGTCAAGGAGCGGAAGCGTAGGTTTGACCACCTGCTCGATTATAGCGGTTCTAAGCTCCTGCTCGAGGATATTGGGGCTGTGCTGGGTTGAGACGACCACGGTGTCGATACGCTGCGGACGTCCGTCATCGCCGTATTGTACCGTGACCTGCGCTTTGCCGTCCGGGCGAACCCACGGAAGCGTACCGTTCTTGCGAACTTCGGCGAGTTTGCGGGTAAGCGCGTGCGCGTAAGCTATCGGCGCGGGCATTAGTTCCGGAGTTTCGTCGCAGGCATAGCCGAACATCATTCCTTGGTCGCCCGCTCCGATTAAGTCGTCGGCGTCTTTGCCGCCCTGTCTCGTTTCAAGCGCGGAGTTAACTCCCTGCGCAATATCGGAGGATTGTTCGTCGAGGGTGACAAGCACCGCGCACGAACGATAGTCAAATCCGAACTCGGGGTTAGTGTAGCCGATGTCCTTAACGGTGTTGCGGACAACCGCTGGAATATCGACGTAGCAATCGGCTGATACTTCGCCCATTACGAGAACCATTCCCGTTGTGGTGATAACTTCGCAGGCTACGTGAGCGTTGGGGTCTTTCGAGATGAAATCATCGAGGATAGCATCTGAAATCTGGTCGCAAATTTTGTCGGGGTGTCCTTCGGTGACAGACTCGGAAGTGAAATAGCGCATTGTTGTGTTCTCCTTGTAATATGTAAATGTTTAGGTATACGTGTAGTTAAGCTGCGGAGGTTAAGCGAAAATGTTGCGGATTGTCAGGCGGTTATTGATGACCTGACCGTCCTGCATATCTTCGGAAAATAGCATAGAGCAATCGCTCTCTAACGCGGAGGCTATTATAAGGCAATCATAGAAGT
>JAISLB010000134.1 GCA_031260685.1 Oscillospiraceae bacterium
GAACCTTTCGGGAATAAAATGCAAATACGCATCGCTTCGCCGTTTGGTTGTTGTATCAAAGCCGAGAGCCGCTTCGGTTAGTTCATTAACCTCCCGCGCAAGAGCTTGCAGTTCGTTCCCGCTCCTTATTACGGACGGCTTGTACTCCTTATGAGCGATAGCCGCGTAAATAGTCCGCTGTATCTTGCGGATACTGCGGACGACACTCGCAATACAAAGGAGTGCCACTATATAGGCAAACACAGCCATAGGAAGCGGCAACAACGTAATAGCCGGGAAAAAGGGGTCGTGAGGGATAGTTATCAGCCCCATTTCCGACAGCGGAGCTAGCACGTCGTACACGGCGATTAGCAAAACCTCAAACGACAGCACGAACAGCAGCAATGCCTGTAGGAAAATCGGCAGCAGTTTTCTTCTTCGGTAACATACAGCATAGTAAAATATGTACGTGACAAGAAGCAGCCCGACCACTATTGCCAGCGGAATCAGAATATCGCGCGGTCTTGCGGGGTCAATCAGTCTAAAAACAAGATTATTGAGCGCGTCATTAGCACACAAATAAAGCGTTGCGGAAATAAGGAAAAAGAACAGTAGGTACGTTATAATCTTCGAGCTTCGTTTCACTTCTTTCTCCTTTCTCTTTTCAGCGTGTTCGTAATGACTGCAATTCCGCGCGCAAGTAGCGTTTTCGCGAAGAACTCCTTGTACGCATTGGTAATCTCCGGCAAAAGTTCGCGCCATTCGGAGTATAGTTTTGTAATACTGTCCGCTTCCTCGCTGTAGAACTTTTCGAGAAACGCGCCAAGCAGTTTCGGAGCGGAAACGGCAGGCAGCAAAATCTTGAACATCTGGTCGCCAAGGAGATAGCGAAACTCGCGCTTATCAGCGGCGGCAAGCGGAGAAACGGCATAACGAACCTGAAACGTATTATTATCAATGTACAAATTTTCGCTTAATAGCGCGGCACAGGAAATCTCAAGCGGGAAATCCGAAATCGTTAGCGCGAGGTGCATTAAAGCTTCGGCATAGTGCAGACGGGTTTCCCACGCGGCTTCACCCTTTTCAACCGCCGGAAGATTTGCTCCTTTGTAGAATACATCATCTATCGGTTTTCCGTAGCTTGCTTTGAAAACAGCTATAAGCGCGTTGTCCGACAGGAAAATCTCAATAAAATCAGGGCAATGCAGCAGTTCGTCATATATAGCGGCATAACGGCGGCTCAATGCGTCACTCTCGTATACGTTTAGAATGTACTCTCCGCGCTCGCGCTCCATAATGTTCACTGCGGACAGCGTAGCGTAATCCTTTCGCAAGCCCAAAATTTGCGTCACCTTATATTTGGCTTTGATGACGGGGAAAATAGTCATTTCCATAGGCTCACTCTACTATTACAAACGCGCTTGCTGTTACCGTTTCGTCCGCTGCGGCTTTTGCTATAATCTCATAAGTTCCGCGCACTTCGGGTGCCTGATAGGTTCCGTTAGCGTCAACTTCCCCGCCGTTAGTATCTTTGACCGACCACAAAACGCTTTTGTCAGCGGCACCTTTGACCTCCGCTCTAAAACGTACCTGCTCGCGGCAGAAAACCCTCGAAATCTCCGGCAATATCGTGATGCTGACCGTTGCGCCCTCAATTAGCGGGCGGGTATCGTGGTCCGGTTTATCCGCGAAGTAGTGGACGCGGAGTGAGCTTCCGTCAACGGTATCGTGAGTCCAAACCCCAATCCGCATAGTACCCCGGCTGGGATACACTACTGCCGCGGCTTCAGCCCACGGCGGCATCTCTTCGGAGTTTTTAGCGCGGAATACTTCGCTGTTGCCGAAGATTATCGCGCTGCCGTCCTCCCCGTCAGTTTCGCGGAACTCTATTGCTAAACGTATATTGATGTGACCCGGACCCAGCCCGTGCGCTATTTCATCGCTAAAGTATTTCGCGTTGACTTTTATTCCTCCCGGCATTGCTATATCTACGTAGCCGTGGCTTGTACGATAATCATAGCTTTCGGGGCGCGGGAGCGCAAATTCAAGGTGAACAGCATTGTCGCCGTTAGTCGCTTTCACATCGGGGCTTTGCCAATACTCTAAGGCTTTGACGGAGGTCGTAATATCCAGCTTCTGATGAACCGCCGTTACTTCGGGAGTTGCCGTCCGCGCAAAGCTCTGACCAAACGGCAGGTTAACCGCAGAATTGAGGAAAACGCGGTCGGTTACCGTAATAAGCTCAAGCTTCGCAAGGTAAATCGGCAGTGTTTCCGTTATAAGCAGTTTTCCGAGATTTTCGCTGATATGCTTATACTCGCGAAGACTGTCCGGGGTCGCGCAAATGTGGAGTTCAATCTCCGGCTGTATGAAGTTTTTATATTTCCAGTTTCCCAGCTGTATGTTCATTTCAATCCCAACCGGGAATAGCATTACGGCAGTCTCTGACAGCCGCTCTACCGGATAGCTGAACTTTACTTCTCTGACGGTTGCGGTATCAGTGGAGGACTCCGCGAAGTCCGCGATAATACGTTTGCCGCCGCTGTCGATTAAGTTACATTCCCACTCAAGGGAAAAATGAACAGGGGACGTATTTTGGTTCTTAACAATCAAAACAGAAAGTTCAAGCATTTCACCCGCAAGAACAGCGTTCGGAGCGGAGAGTACAAGCGTAAGCTCATCGGTAGAATACAGAACGCTGACGTTTTCGTGTCCCTGCGCCTGTAGTATCTTAACGTAATCCGGAGCTTCGGCGGTCAGCGAAACCTTATAGCTCTCGCGGATACGATTATTCTCGCGGCTGTCGGAACTGCTCCCGGCCGCGTTGACAGGTTCCGCTCCGTACTCGTCGTAAGATAGGCACAGGTATGCGCTTTCGCAGTTTGCCAAAGTCCCGTAGCCGTCAATCATCTCGAGTTTACGAACCAATGGTTCCGATACCAGTATCTCGCGCCCGAGATAGTCAATAGCCATACCGCTCTCCAGCACAAAAGTCGCGTCATCGCTTACTGTAACGCCAAGCCCGCAAAGCACGCCGGAGCCGATAGCGACCCGGTTCAGCAATCGTCGCTTCAGCTCGTTATACGTTTGCTCTAACTTGAAATCACGTACTGTCAGCAGTTTTCCGTAGAAGTATCGGTTACGTTCAATAAGCATTTTGTCATCTCCTAACCGCGTTCGCGGTGTTTCGTCGCTATGGGTAGAGTACTCGTGCCCTGAAGGCACTCCTACTCTACGTAAGCTAATTACTCCCTACCCGGGTACTTAGACTTATTCAGGTAAGGGACTCAGCTGGATAATACGACATAGTTTGTCAGGTTAATATTTCCGGTAAGCGCGGCGGGAATTAAGTCATCTACATACGAGTTTACACCGAGATAGCTATGATTGTCAAGTCTTATACTGTGGCGGAGCATTACGGTTTCAAACTCCATACCTGCCGGGATAAAGTTTTCCATTCGTTCAATAAAACGTTCGCGGTCTGCTCTGTCTATAAAGGTATTAGTATCAAGCAGAATGAAAAACCTAAAAGGGTTATCGCCGTAAAGTTTTCGATAGAGCTCCGAGTCAGGGCAGTCACGGGCGTTCGGGTTTATAGCCGCGTACTCGATAATCAGCGGTTCCGCTCCGGTAAAACGCTGCACCGAGCGTTTAATTCCGTCAACTGTGTACATTGTTTCGTAATCGTCAAGTGCGGTAGAAATCAAACTGCGGCACTGCAAATCGGATTTTGCCGTTACACCGACCCAGTCGGCTAAGCGTTTCAGCGAAGCTCCGGCGGCGGTATTATAATCAAACGTCGACGATAGGTGATATATATCGCGCTCTAAATCACTTACGGAGCTGTCAAAGACCGAGATAAAGCGTTTAGTGAAATCTCCGCCCTCCGTACGGTATATTTCCGGCAAGTAATCAACCATATGGTCGCCGGACATATACAAACGCAGCGCGTAAACTGTCGGGAAATTATCGCCTGAAACAAGTTCAATCCGTAAACTCAAGTAACGCCCTATGACGTTCAG
Source organism: Oscillospiraceae bacterium (assembly GCA_031260685.1). Classification (GTDB taxonomy): domain Bacteria; phylum Bacillota; class Clostridia; order Oscillospirales; family Oscillospiraceae; genus JAISJH01. The sequence continues at coordinate 4,002 of JAISLB010000134.1, forward strand.
CAACAAATCGGTGCCGGTACCTTGCAGAGTGAAAATTCCTGTCGCTTCACCCGGCATAGGCTCAATATCATCAGCAATAGCAAAAACCCGGAGCTGCGAATCTAAAGGAATATCGGCGTCAACGGAAAGCCGCCCCCACTCGAAGCCGTATTCTCCCGAATCAAAAGCGGTAAAACTTGCAAAGCCGCTTGAATGAATAGGCGAAGCCAGCGTTATATAACCGCCGTCTAAACTGATATTGTTTTCCGCTTCTAACTGATAGCTTTGAAAGTTATCAATCACGAGTTGAGTGTGCATTTCCGATAAACCCCTTCACAATTTATAAGACTTTCGTTCCCGGGCAGAGAGTAAACAACTTGCGTAGAATAGGAGCACCGTACTCTACCCTCAGCGACTTAAATAACTTTCACTGTTACGCCGATTGGACGTTTTGAATTCAAATATCTGTAAACTGTATCTATAAATCGCTCATCCGGTAGCCCTGAACCGGTTTCATTTGCGGGAAGTACGTTTATGGTCACAACCGGCAGTGTACTTTTTTCAGTCGGGGCGTCCGGGTCGAAGCCTACATAAACCTCCGCAGCGGCAACTCTTACGCCGGGAGTGTTCAAAGCCGCGCGTTTGTAATCGTCTGCGGAAACGCATTTATTGGTGTTTCTAAGCCTTTTCGCGAGCCTCCGCGCTGTTTCGCGAACTGTTTCTGTGCTTCGGCCTCCGCTTGCCGCAGAGTTTTCCGCAAAAAACTCGCTATCGTCAATCCGCATAGTTCCCGCTGGAATATTGCCGCGCTCTAAGTACGAAACCGGGAGCTTTTCGATTACTACTATGTCCTCGCCTTTCGGGACTACCGCTCCGTACTCTCCGTCTCCGAATAAGACGTTTTCACGCTTTGCGTCAAGAGTAAAAACCTTTTCTCCGGAAGCCGCGGAATTCAAATCATCGGTGTAGTTCCACCGCTCATACCCGGAACCTGTACGCACCCGTAGCACAAGCTCATTTGCCAGAACATAGCCGTCCGTAACAGGCAGCGGGAGCGACAAATTCGGCAATCCGTCAACATCGAAAGCCAAAGGTTCCGTATACGTTCTGCGCTGAACCGCAGTTACCGTTCGGGCAGAGATATTGCGGAGCCGCACTTCCTCCTCGCAGCCCTTTTCGCGTAGGTCAAGCATTACGGTAAGCTGTTCGGCACTTTCTTCCGGGGTAAAGGTTACAAAACCGCTCTGACTTAGCGCGTGGGTTTCGTCTGTATCAGGCGTGAACGTTACACCGTTAATTGACCACTCGATAATCCTCGGGACTTGAAAAGCGTCTGTGAACGGATTTCGCGGAACACTGCATCTATCGTCAATTTCGAAGTATAAGCGTATCGGGCTACCTGTGACATTCTTAAGTATTAGCTCGAGTTTACTGTCCGAACCATTGAACGCAAAGGGTGCGGCTGATAAATTAGTCTGATTAAAG
>JAISLB010000144.1 GCA_031260685.1 Oscillospiraceae bacterium
GCAGAATATGAGCGATAACGTAAAAACTCAAAATTTGCTGAAAATGTGCGAACTCGCTGAGGAAATGAAGTTAGAGCTGCAAGCCGACAATATTGAGAATTTTGGGAAATTCTTGCACAAAGGTTGGGAGCTGAAACAATCACTGGCAAGCGGAATCACTAATACTGATATAGACTTATTTTATAAAAAAGCTCTAAGCGCCGGCGCGGAAGGCGGAAAATTGCTCGGAGCGGGCGGCGGAGGTTTTCTGCTGTTCTATTGTGAACCTGAAAAACAGGAACGGCTGCGCTTAGCATTGGGGCTGCGGCCGGTAGATTTTTCGTTTGAACGCGACGGTACAAGCGTTGTATATATCGGCGACAAATATTGGGATTGAGGGGGATAGATTTATATGAAAGCGTTAGTAACCGGCGGAGCCGGATTTATCGGAAGCCATTTATGCGACGCTCTGTTGGCGGAGGGTAACGAGGTTGTCTGCGTAGATAATTTCTTTATTGGTACGCGGGAAAATATCGCTCATTTACATAACAAGTCGAATTTTAAGTTTTACGAGAACGACGTATGCGACCTCGGAATATTAAGCGGTATTTTCGCAAAAGAGAACATTGATTTTGTTTTTCACCTAGCGGCGAATTCTGATATTCAGGCGAGCGCGTTAAACCCGGCTGTTGAGTATTATAACACGTACAGTACGACATTTACGCTGCTGGAATGTATACGTCTGCATAACGTTAAAAAGCTGTTTTTTGCGTCAACTTCCGCGGTATACGGTGAGAAAGACGGCGCAAACGTTGCGGAGGACACGGCTTTGCTGACGCCGATTTCTTATTACGGCGGTGCGAAACTCGGAAGCGAGGCGTTAATTTCAGCCTATGCTTATATGAACGACTTATCGGCTCTTGTTTTTAGGTTCCCGAACGTCATAGGTTCGCGATTGACTCACGGAGCGGTTTTTGATTTTATCAAGAAACTCAAAGCGGATAATTCCCATTTGCAAATACTCGGAGACGGCGAACAGTCTAAACCGTATATGCACGTTAGCGATTTGGTTAACGCCATTCTGCGATTTAGGGATGTTCCGCAGGGCGTGACAACATATAACATCGGCGTGGGCTCGCAAACTCGCGTTACGCGCATAGCCGAAATAATCTGCGAAGAGCTGGGACTGCAAAACGTCAGCTTTGACTATACAGGCGGACGCGGCGGCTGGAAAGGCGACGTGCCGAAATTTCAATACGACTTAACAAAAATTCACAAGGCAGGTTGGAACCCGCGTTTTAGCTCCGACGAAGCCGTGAGGTTAACTGTAAAAGAGGTTCTTGCGTGAAAGCTGTGATTATGGCAGGCGGCAAAGGTACACGTTTGCGCGAACTGACAAACGACAATATCCCGAAGCCGCTTGCGCCTGTTAACGGAAAGCCGATATTGCAACGCCAAATTGAGCGCTTGATAGAAAACAATATCATCGATATTTGCGTTGTTATAGGCTATTTGGGTGAAAAAATTGTTGATTTCCTCGGTGACGGCTCAAAATTCGCCGTAAATGTGCGTTACTACTGCGAAGCAACTCCGCTGGGCACTGCCGGAGCGTTAGGCGAGATACGCGATTATATCGGAAATGACGATTTTTTGTTGGTTTTCGGCGATACAATATTCGACATTGACATTCTGCGAATGGAAAGTTTTCACAAGAGCAAAGACGCGCTTGCTACACTATTCGTACATCCGAACTCGCATCCGTTTGATTCGGATTTAGTGCTTGTAAATTCCGATAATCTGCTTATTCGTTTCGATTCTAAGAATAATATTCGCGATTATTGGTATAAAAATCTTGTTAATGCCGGATTATATATTCTTAATCCGTCGATAATTGCGGAAATCAGCGGAAAGACCGACTTAGAAAAAGACGTATTACTCAAAGAGATTGAACGCGGCGGAAGGGTTTACGGTTATCGTTCGGCGGAATATATAAAGGATGCCGGCACAATAGACCGTATCAGACAAGTAGAACAAGATTTGAATTTCGGAATTGTTTACGCAAAGAATTTATCGCGAAAGCAAAAGTGCATTTTTCTCGACCGCGACGGAACACTTAACCGTGATATGGATGCGGAAATTTCAATTGAAAGCTTTGAGCTGTTGCCCGAAACCGCTGAAGCGATTCGGCTGATTAACTCTAGCGGTTATTTGGCGGTGGTAGTTACCAATCAACCTATGGTCGCGAAAGGATTTATTACATTTGACGATTTAGACGTAATTCACGCAAAAATGGAGACCTTGCTCGGAAAAGAGGGCGCATATCTTGACGCGATTTATTACTGTCCGCACCATCCCGACAGCGGTTTTATCGGCGAAATTCCGGAACTGAAAATCAATTGCGGCTGCCGCAAACCAAAACCCGGTATGCTCCTGACCACGGCTGAAGATTTCAATATAGACTTATCTGAATCATATATGATTGGCGACAGCGAAAACGATGTACGAGCGGCTTTTGCAGCGGGCGTTACCCCGATAAAACTTGAACAAAGCAATAACATACTTTGCGCTGTACAGGAAATTATAAAAAGGAGAAATTGATTATGGACTTTCAATCACAGATTTCAGAATATCTCAATAAAGAGATAGAGGTTTTGCGCGCGCTTGACACAAGCGCAATCAGCGAGGTGATGAACCTGCTGGTTAAAACGTTCGAAGCAGAGAGAACTATATACGTTTTCGGTAACGGCGGCAGCGCGGCAACCGCTTCGCACTACGTGAACGATTTCAATAAGGGCATTTCTGAATACACAGAAAAAAAGTTCCGTTTTGTTTGTCTGAACGACAACGTACCAACAGTTCTCGCTATTGCAAACGACATCGGCTACGAGGAAGTATACCGCTTTCAACTGCGCGGTCGGCTTAATGACGGTGATATTGTAATTGGAATCTCCGGCAGCGGCAATTCTCCGAATATAATCAACGCCGTTAATTATGCTAAGGAACGCGGCTGCAAGGTCATCGGACTTACCGGCTTTGACGGCGGTGAACTTAAAAAAATTTGCGACATTTCTTTACACGCTCCCGTAAATAGTATGCAAATCACCGAGGACGTGCATATGATTTTCGACCACCTCATTATGGCGATATTTTACAAGACTCTTTGCAACAAAGAGCATTTAAGTTATTGAAAAATGTTCTTTCCGGTGATGAAAATTTCCACACAAATACAGGCGCGGTATAACGACCGCGCCTGTATTTTGCATCAACTTAATACGTTGCGTGCGAAAACGCTAAGAACGCAAAAACAACGAATATTTTTCGCGCAACGTTGCTGCCGCGCCGTTTTTTTTGACTAAAACCTATACGCTTTTATGCTCTAAAAATTGCACTTTCACGGCGTTAGGGTCGCTGATAAAAAAGAACGCGACTTGCGGGTTCGGACTGATAATCTCCCCGGTCTCATAGCCGTTAGCTTTCAGCAAAGCCGAGAGTTCCGTAACGGAATCAGTCTCAAAACCTATCGAAATATCTTGGCTGAAAAATACTGACGATTCGCCTTTTCTGCATATTAACTCGACTTTGGTGCCGCCGTCGCCTAGGAACGCAATTTCCGTATCCGGTCCGGCGGGAGTGCGGCTCTGAAGCGGTAAGCCGACAATATCGCGGTAAAAGCTAATGGATTTGTCAAGGTCAATTACTGAAATGGTTACGTGTGCAAATTTCATAATTTTTCTCCTTTTTTCGAATTGTTGATTATTATTTATGTATTTTGCCGCGTTTTTCTATATCAAGCGGTAACAGGCTTCATTGTCGGGAACAATATTACGTCGCGAATCGTATCGCTGTCCGTCAGGAACATCACGAGCCGGTCAATACCCAGTCCGCAGCCTCCCGTTGGCGGAAGCCCGTACTCCAAGGCTGTTACGTAGTCATCGTCCATCATTGCGGCTTCTTCATCTCCGCTATTCTTGCGGTCGAGCTGCTCCTTGAAACGGCGGTACTGGTCCTCGGGGTCGTTCAGTTCGCTGAAAGCGTTCGCAAGCTCGTGGCGCGCAACAAAAAGCTCAAAGCGTTCGGTCAGCCGCGTATCATCGGGACAGCGTTTCGCAAGCGGCGAGATTTCAACAGGGTGCCGTGTAATAAACGTCGGCTGAATGATTTGGCTCTCAACCTTTTGGTCAAAACATTCGTACAGCAGCGTTCCCCAAGTTGCGTTAGCGGGAATCTCAACGCCGATTGACTTTGCGGCGGCTATTGCGTCCTCCGCGGAGGTGAAACTCTCGAAATTTACTCCGGTGTATTGCTTTACCGCATCTGACATTGACAAACGACGATACGGCGCGTTGAAATTCAATTCGTCGCCCTGATAGTTTACAGTCTCCTTGCCGAGCGCCTTGATAACGCTGTCAAGCATTTCCTCTACGCGGTTCATTATGCCGTACATATCGGTATAAGCCTCGTAGAACTCAATCATAGTGAACTCCGGGTTATGAGTTGCGTCCATACCTTCATTGCGGAAAAGTCTGCCAATCTCATACACGCGGTCCAGTCCGCCGACGATTAAGCGTTTGAGGTTGAGTTCAAGCTCAATCCGCAGATACATTGTAATATCGAGCGCGTTATGGTTCGTAACAAATCGCCGGGCAGCGGCTCCGCCCGAAATCGTTTGCAGCACGGGAGTTTCGACCTCGAGATAACCGCTCTCGTCAAAATACCGCCGTATCGACTGTATAACCTTAGCGCGGGTCTCAAAGACCTGACGCACCTCGGGGTTGACAATCAAATCGACATAACGCTGACGATAGCGCAAGTCGTTGTCTTTCAATCCGTGGAATTTTTCAGGTAGCGGCAGCAGCGACTTCGACAAGAGCTGAACACTTTTGCAATGGACGGAAATTTCGCCCTTTTGCGTGCGGAATACATAGCCTGTCACGCCGATTATGTCGCCGATATCCCACTTTTTGAACTCCGCGAAAGCTTCAACGCCTAAGTCGTCGCGCCTGACGTAGAGCTGTATGCGTCCTGTTTCGTCCAATAAATCGCAGAAGAACGCTTTGCCCATATCGCGCTTACTCATAACGCGTCCCGCAATCGTAACGTCCGTGTTCTCAAGCGTATCAAAATCACCGCGGATAATCCCGGCGCGCGAAGTACGCTCAAACTTTGTAACGAGGTAAGGGTCGCGTCCCTCCTCGCGCAGTTTGTTCAGCTTATCGCGCCGAATCTGTAAAAGCTCCGATAGTTCTGTTGTTTG
>JAISLB010000145.1 GCA_031260685.1 Oscillospiraceae bacterium
AAGCTCGTAACCCTCGAATTTGCGGAGTTCATACGGTAAGAAATGAAGTTTGACAGCGTGTAGGATCTGCAAACCCAAATCAAGCTCGACGCGGAATCCGTGCGCCAATGGTTCGCCGCAAACGACGCAACGTAATCTAAGCCTCCGGAGACGGCAAAGCCAAGAACCCCTCGGTATACGGAACTTCAATCCCTCCGCAGTCGAGAGTTGAGACTTCCCCGCCGCGGTTCGGTATTGTGTTGTTAAAATAGGATATGAGTGCGGGTTCGCCGACCCTTGCGGTATCAAGAATATAGTTCAGCGCGGCGTTGCGGTCATAGCTAAAGCTCAGGAGCAGCGTTTCCTCCGGCTCTACCGCTTCGTTGAAAGAGTTGATAACGCTCACAAGGAGCTTTCCGGTCGGTCCGCGGTCGTCGCTGACGATTTCGAGGATTTCCGCGTTGAAAAAGTACAAATGAGGAGCGTTCTCTCCGGCGTCTGACTGTCCGGCTGCGGGAACCGGTTCAGCAGTCCCGGACGAACAGGCGGCGCACAGAATTACAAGCGCGGTCAGCAGTGCGAATATCTTTCGCATATATGCGCTACCTCAATATACAGGGGAAAAAACAGGGCGGAGCCGTCACAAGCTCCGCCCTTAGGTTCGTGCTTAGCAGAGAGTTTTCTTCAGCCAGTCTATCATATGGAGAATGTTGCTCTCTTCGTTGAAGCGCATATCGCCGTGAGTGTAACCTTCGAACTCTTCGTAGGTTACGCGCTCCGGTCCGCAAACCGCCGCGATTTTATCCGCGATATGCTTTGAGCAGAGGTACGGAACAATCTCGTCCGCCGCGCCGACTTGAACGAGCGTTGGCGGCATTTTTGACGTTATCCAGCTCTCGGGATTCGCGAAGTACGCAAGCTCCGGGTGTTCGCGTGCATTGACGCCGAGGAAGATATCCGCGTAGTTGTCCATCTTCATCGTAACTCCGTTGAACTCCATACCGGGCGAGTTCTCGGTGAATTCCGACTGAAGCACTAAGTCGCCTACTCCGAACCAGTCTACTACTGCCTGTACTTCGCCCGAAACGTCCGCGTAGCCGAGCGAATTGTCGTAGAGAACTTCGGCATCTGCGCTTGCCGCGGCGATTACCGAGTGGTAGCCTCCCGCGCTCCCTCCGGCTGTCGCGAATTTGCCGGGGTCAAGCTTGTACGCGGCGGCATTGGCACGCAGGAAGCGTATAGCCGCTTTGTAATCGTATACGGCGTTTGGGAAAAGTCCCTCGGGGTTATAGTTTGAGGGTTCGCCGAAAGCCGCGAGGTTATTACAGAGGCGCTGCTCCACGCTTACGACCGCAAAGCCGTAGGGAATAGCCTCCATATAGGCTGCAACCTGCATATCGTCCTTGCTGCCGCCCCAGAACGCTCCGCCGTGGATAGAGATAATCGTTGGGAACGGTCCCTCGCCCTCGTCCGGGAGGTAGATGTCGAGCTTGCGGCTTGGGTGCGGATTGGACGGCGTGTAGTCTACGTCGAGCCATTTGCGCTTGATGTGGTCAACGTCAAGCGTCGGCATAGCGAAACCTCCTGCCGCCATAGGTGAATTGGGGTCGGGCATTTTGAGTTTTACGTAAGGCATTGTCGTGGTCTCCTTATATATGTATAGTTATCAAATATCAAATAGCAGAGACAGCGCCGAACCGCGGAGGCTACACTAAACTTTTTCACCCAGTATACCATAACTTACGTGATTTGTCAATTGACTTTATACGCCGGATAATGTATAATAGAGAGTAAAATGGAGACTGTAGCGTCGGCGGCAGACCGCTGCGAGGTTCCGTGTCCCCCGCGCTGTCTCCGCCGCCCTCGTTATCTGCTGACTACAATCTGAAAGAGGTGTATTTATGACACAGGAACAACTTCGGGAGCGAATACACGAACTTGAAATCGAGAACAAACGTTTGACGCGTGCTAACTCGCAGCTGAAGCTTGACCTCAAACGTTCTGATTCCATACATCTCGCCCGACGTTCTGTTGACGAAGAGGTACTGGAAACTATGTACCGGCAAGGACGCTACCTCGAGGCTATGCTTCAGCATAACAACGAGTATATGTTTATATATGATAAAAGCGCCCGTCTGCTTCGCTGTTCTGACTCCGTACTGCCGGTTCTCGGCGTAAGCTCGCAAAACGAACTGGCGGGACTTTCGCAAAGCGATGTATTGCAGTATTTTGCGGGTAACGACGAAAACTACGTGAGTACTATGAGCGAAATATTCGATACCGTCGAGCGCACCGGAGCCAATATTTCAAGAGATATGGATATCACGCTCCGCAGCTCGGGCGTTACGCGATACTTCCATATAACGTATTCATCGCTGAAAGACGACGACGGCAAATTTAACGGCGTTGTAGCCGTCTACCACGAAACTACGGAGCTTGTACGCGCAATCAAGCGCGCCGAGGAGTCCGAAAGAGCCAAAGACAACTTTCTGCTTGCCATAAGTCACGAGATTCTCACTCCTATCAACGCTGTCAAGGGATTGAGCGAAATGCTGTCGTCGAGCGGAAGTCCGAGCAGTCAGCAGCGCGTATGGCTTGACGAAATTCTGAGCAACGCGTCTAAGGTTTCGGCGCTTTTGCAGGACATTCTGGAATACTCGAAAATGTCAACTTCGCAGGCTGAATTCAACGACGCGGACTTCGACCTGCATCGCGCCTTGTCGCAAATCGGTGAAGGCGCATCGCTCAAGTGTTTGCTGAAAGGCGTAGAATTCATCTCGGAAATAAACAAGGACATACCGCGTGTATTCTTCGGCGACGAGCGCAAAATCACGAAAGTCATAGCGAACATTCTCGAAAACGCGGTCAAATACACCGATACCGGTAAGGTAATGGCAGTTGCGGAGGTCGAACAGCGCAAAGCCAAAAAGTATTTAGCGGTGACTATTATGGATACGGGCTCCGGGATAGCCGAGGAGCAAATGAAGCAGCTCTTTACCCCGCTGAAGCTGTCGGAGAATATCCAAACCCGCGGTTCAATGGGCGCCGGTTTGGGACTTGCCTACGCTCAGCAAGTCGTGGAGAAGCTCGGCGGCGACATAACGGTTGTCAGCAGCCCCGGCGAGGGCGCGGTATTTGAAATTTGGATACCGCTGTCTCTCGGTAATCCGGCGCTTGTAAGTGAGGTTGCGAATCTCCCGTATATTCGGACATTGCCGTCGGTAAGCGCCTTAACGGTAGACGATAACCCGATTAACCTCACCGTAATCGGCGGCTTCCTTAAAAAACACGACATTGCGGTCACAGAAGCGCTGTCCGGCGCGAAAGCTCTTGAGCTGGTAGGTGAAAACTCCTACGACCTGATTTTTATGGACTATATGATGCCCGAAATGGATGGTATTACCGCCGCGAAAGAGCTTCGCAAAATTGGAGTCAGCGCTCCGATTATCGCGTTAACGGCGTATACTATGCCCGGGGCAAAACAATTCTTTATGGAGAGCGGACTGGACGACTATCTCGCGAAACCGCTCGATGACGAAATGCTAAATCAGATACTGTATAGGTGGCTGCCTTTACATAAATTGGCAGGTGCGATTTCGTCTACGGGCGAAACGCTCAAAGTTTTAGTCGCGGACGATTTACCCGGAGGGCGTAAAGCTCTTCGCTGTATACTTGAAAAACTCAAGTGCTATGTGTATGAAGCCGCTACGGCTCAGGAAACTGTCTCGGTAGCGATGCGGGAAACCCCGGATATAATCTTCGCGGAACCGGCAATGGCTGATGGTTACAATATGTTACAGGAATTATCGGACTCAATAGCGAAGCAAACGCGGCTGATAACCTTAACCCGCGATGAGAATGCCGCGAAATACGCAAAATCGCTTGGCGCGGTGCAAAGTATACTGAAACCTTATTCTGCCAAGACTGTGCATAATCTGCTGATGAACGTAAATTAGGGGGTTATAACAGCTATATGTTTGAGCAATAGGAGTTAGATATGGACAGACCGAATAATCAATTCAACGTTCCTATGGGGATTTACCTCTCGCAATACAGAGCGGCTGCGCCGGAGGAGATTGCGAAACGCTGCGGGCTGAGTTACGGCGGAGGACGTTTCAATGTTACGTATATGGGCAACAGCTACCTCGTGAGCTATCCCGATTACATTGTGGAGCTTCAGAACGAAGCCAAATACGCGGACGTAATGCGGAGCGAGACCGCGGCGTCTCGATTGCTCCTGCTGCATCATTTGGTCAGCGGAACGCGCAAAAGCTTCGGCGGCGGCTACTTAGCGTACCGGGATATACCTTGGGGGTCACTCTATAACCCGAATTTCACGGGGAAGTGTATCTCACGGCTTGCGAGGAAGTTCGGAGACCATATTGACACGTTCCGGGAGCGTATAGTACGCCTCCCGGCTGCCGAAGTCCGCGCCGCCGGCGATTTTGCGGTTGATATAGAGGTTATGCCGGAGCTGTATATGCGTTTCATATTGTGGGCGGGGGAAGCGGAAGATGGAATAGCTCCGGCGGCTCAGATACTGTTCTCCGATAACTTTCCGGCGGCTTTCACGGCTGAGGATACAGTCGGCGTAGCGGACGAAGCGATTAAGCAATTGACAGTAAACCAATAGTAACAGAGACGCGGGCTTGTGTCCGCGTCTTTATTATTGATGTTCGACGGCTTTCGTTGAGATTCGGCAGCGAATTTGGAAAACTTACACAAAATAATTACAAAAAGGGGCTTGACAAAGCTGAAAGATAGTGGTATTATAGTCACATAGTAACTGATTTGTAACTATTTTCTCAATTATGTAAACGAGGTCGCCGAAATATGTTAACTACTAACGTAAAGTTCAGCTCCTATTTTACCGCTGTCAACGATGCGGTTCTTGAGGTTTCAGACAATAGATTCAAGGGTTCGATAATCAACTGCGCAAACAGAGTGCGCAATAAGGTTGAAGACGCGGTGCTTATAGTTCGGGAACGCTTAGTTCCGGCTTTTGAGCGTAGGTTTGTAACAGCCGGGCTTCCGGCGTTTAGATTCGCTTCGGCGGCTGCGTTATGCGCGGTATGCTTGTTTGCGGCGAACATCAATTCGGCGGCTTTCGCCGATAGCAGTCTTGCGGAGGAATACGAAATCCGCGGCTTGGAGATTCCGCTGGCTGACGCTCAGGTTATCTTAGCCAATGGTACCGATTACGGACCGGTCATCGTTCGTCCGGAGCTTGTGCAGGAATTGCAGACCAGGCTCGTCACGGGAACCCGCGCGGTTGCCCAGCCGTCTATATATGAGCACGAACCGCTCCTTGAACAGGGCGAGGGTTACGTTATTGAAGGCACTGACGGTCTCGAACTTGTAACTTACAGCGAAATCTACGTCAACGGCGAATGGATAGGCGCGGAGGAAGTTTCGGCAACCCGTATAGTTGAGCCGGGCGCAAAGACGGTTGTTCTAGGTGTTAAAGGCGCACAGTCCACCGGAATCTACATCATTCCCGCCGAAGGAGTTTTCTACTCGCATTACGGACATCGCGACGGCGGAATGCACAGAGGGCTTGATATTTCGGCTCCGTTCGGTACTACGATAATTGCTTCGGACACCGGAACCGTTATTGAAGCCGATTGGTCCGGGCAATACGGCAACTTAGTGGTGATAGAACACGACAACGGCGATATAACCTACTACGGACATATGCAGAAAATACTATGCGAAGTCGGAGATTATGTAGTTCAGGGCGAACAAATCGGCGAAATGGGCAGCACTGGCAATTCCACGGGACCTCACGTACACTTTGAGTATCGTCCCGGCGGCGGAGCGCCTGTTGACCCGGAGGACGTATTAGTCGCTGAACTTCCCGAGGCGGTAATTCCCGATAACGCTTTAGCTTCCTAAAGGTGTAAAGTGATTTACTTCCAAAACATACATTCAGCTTTTCCGATTGATAACATTTCACAGCGTCGAAAAGACAAGGTAAAGCAATTTACCTTTGCAGCTGATAAGCTTCGCTCTTTGGCTGCGGGTTATCTAATCGCGGAAAAGCTCGGAGCTGACGAAGCGGATTTTAGCTATACCAAACAGGGAAAACCATACCTCCCGGGGAATCGAGTTTATTTCAGCGTATCGCATAGCGGCGATTGGGCGGTTCTTGCGGTATCTGACGCTCCGGTTGCTGTTGATATTGAACGTACCGACCGCCTTAATTTGAATAAAGAACGTATCGCCGCTCGGTTTTTTACGGAAAGTGAGCGGCGTTGGCTTGCTGAAAACTTCGGCAATCCCAACGCTTTCTACTACGTATGGACTGCGCGGGAAGCCGCGTATAAACTCGGTGAACAGCTTACAATCGGCGACACGCGCTTACGCTTCTCCGAACCGTATGATGGTTACGTAATGTGCGTCTGCGAGTGACGAATAAAGAGACGGCAGCTGCGAAGTGTATTCTTCGCAGCTGCTTTTTCGTTTTCTCAGGCGGCTTAGGATTTATCGCTTAGGCGGTTTGCGGTTTTCAGAAGATTTGTCCAGTGCGCCAGTTTTTCCTCAATTTGTGTCAGGAGGTTCATAATCGGGATTGCGGCTAAACCCATTAGCGCGATTATCAGGGCTTCGCGGTAGCCGATTGCCGTAAGCGAGAACAGGGTTCCGAACAGCGTGGAGCATAGAACGAGCAGTACCGCGACTGCCGCGCATAAAGCTCTCCGCAAAGCCGTGAACGGGTTGCAGACTTTGTACAGCACAATGAAGCCGACAATCGCGAGAAGTACCGCCGAGACCGTACCATCGTCAATAAGGTATGCCGCGCCCTCACCGGCTACTCCGAAGAACATTACGCCGAAAGCTACGACAACTGCCGTCAGTCCGCCCGGTAACGCGCGGTAGAGTACGCCGCGCAGAAACTTCCCCGTAACCCGCGCCGTATTAGGCTCGAGAGCCAGTACGAAGCTCGGCAAACCGATAGTCAGCATACTCACAAGCGACAATTGGGCGGGAGTGACGGGATACGCAAAGCCCGCAATTATAGATAGAACCGCGCAGACAAACGAAAAGATGTTCTTGACTAAAAACAGCGAAGCACCGCGCTGAATATTGTTGATAACGCGCCGTCCTTCGGCGACAATCCCGGGCATCGCCGAAAAATCGCTGTCGAGGAGAACGAGGTGCGATACCTGAGCCGCGACTTCGCTTCCGCTTGCCATTGCCACCGAGCAGTCGGCTTCTTTGAGCGCGAGAATGTCGTTAACTCCGTCGCCCGTCATCGCCACGGTATTGCCGTCAGCTTTGAG
>JAISLB010000160.1 GCA_031260685.1 Oscillospiraceae bacterium
TATCGGTTCCGCCGCCAAATCGGAGGAATCTTCTCCGGTTTCGGAGGATTGTCAATCTTCTGCTTCCAGTCGTATTCAGATTTCTTTTGCATACGTCCGACAAAGAAGTACCACAGCGGAACCGTAAGCAGAAAAATCCAGCTGTAACGCCAAATATTGAAAAACGCGCTCCCTAAAAGGTAGAAGCCAAGCACAACCGGCAAAAACGGAAACCGCGCGAAAGTCTCAATCTTACGCGCTTTGCTCGTTACGAGCATATTGATATTCTCGGCATTGATATGCGGCGGGAGCTGCCCGTTGATTTTGAGCAAACGCTCGAGACTTATCTCATACAATCCCGCTATGTAGATAAGATTATCCAGCGAGGGAGCGCGCTTGCACTCCTCCCAGTCGTTGACTTCCTCGGGCTTGACTTCAATCTCTTTCGCGAGAGCCTCAACCGTATAACCGTATTTGACGCGCAGCTTACGGAGCTTTTTCGCCATATCGGGGTTCATTAGACTATTTTTCATTTGTCGCCCTCGCTGTCAGTTGTTGATTATCCCGCTCAAATACTCGCGGAACCCGGCTCCAAGCTCCTTATCACGCAGCGCGAACTCTACGGTAGCTTCGAGAAAGCCGCGCTGGTTGCCCGTGTCGTAGCGTTTACCTTTGAAGTCTACCGCGAACATCGCTTCGCCTTTGAGCTGTTCGCGTATACCGTCCGTGAGCTGTATCTCGCCGCCGTAACCGGGCTTGACATTTTCCAGAGCGTCAAAAATCCCCGGGGTAAGCACATAGCGCCCGAGAATGGCATAGTTTGAAAACTTCTCCGCGGCTGTGGGCTTCTCAATTAAGTCCTCAACCTTGAAAATCCCGCGCTGTTCGGTGTCAGTGACTTTCAGCGAGGAGTAGCTCGCGATTGCAGAGTCCGAGACTGCCTGAACCCCGAGCGCGGTCAAACCGCCGCGATCTTCCGAAACGTCCATAAGCTGCTTAATAACGGGAACTTCCGCAAACATAACGTCATCGCCGAGAAGAACCGCGAACGGCTCATCCCCGATAAAGCGTTTAGCGCGGTAGATAGCGTGTCCGAGACCTTTGGTTTCCTTTTGCCGGACGTAGAAGATATTAGCGAGGTCAGCGGCTTTGCGGATTTCCTCCGCTTGTTCAGCTTTGCCGGAGCGTTCAAGCCGCTGCTCAAGCTCCGGGAAATAGTCGAAGTAATCGTCCATAGCGGACTTCTGCCGGTTAGTTACCAGCAGTATGTCCTCGATTCCGGCAGCCGCGGCTTCCTCAATAATGTACTGGATTACCGGCTTGTCCAACAGCGGAAGCATTTCCTTCGGAATAGTTTTAGTAGCGGGGAGCATACGGGTCCCAAGCCCCGCGGCGGGTATAACGGCTTTACGGATTTTCATTTTCACTAACCTCCGAGTTTACTATTACCGCGTCGCCCTCAGCAACCACGCGCATTGCGCGCACGGGATTTGCGTAGTTTAAGATTACGACGCTGGTGATACCGTCCTCAACTTCTTTCTGTATAAGGCGGCGAAGGTTACGAGCGCCGTAAGTCAGCGAGTACGACTTTTTGGCGAGATATTCAAGCAAACTAAGGTCGTAGGTAAGCGTGTAATCTTTTTCAGCCATATTGTCCGCAAGCTCGTCCATCATTATTCCCGCTATCTTTACGAAGTCCGGTTCCGAGAGCTTGTTGAAGTGGATAATCTCGTCCACGCGGTTGACAAACTCGGGACGCAGGAAGTCTTTCAGCGCTTTGAGTGATTTTTCTTTATCCTGTTCGGTATAGGTACGGTTCAAGCCGATTGCGCTGCCGGATTTATCGCTTCCGGCGTTAGTAGTCATAATGATTATCGTATTCTCAAAGCTGACGGTACGTCCGTGGGAGTCTGTCAGCCGTCCGTCGTCGAGAATTTGCAGCAGGACGTTAAGCACATCGGGGTGCGCTTTCTCAATCTCGTCAAAGAGGATAACGGAGTAGGGTCTGCGGCGTATTTTCTCCGTAAGCTGCCCGGCTTCGTCGTAACCGATATAACCCGGCGGCGAACCTACCAGCTGCGAGGAGCTGTGTTTCTCCATAAACTCCGACATATCGAAACGTATCAGAGCTTCGGGGGAATTGAAAAGGTCCTCCGCAAGCCGCTTGACAAGTTCGGTCTTACCGACGCCGGTCGAACCGACAAAGATGAACGATACAGGTTTACGTTTCGCGGAAATCCCAACGCGGGAGCGCCGAATAGCCGAGCAAACGCTGTCAATCGCTTCGTCCTGACCGATAAGGTGAGATTTAAGCCGCTCATTTAAGCGCGAGAGCTTTTCGTATTCATCTTCGCGAACCGAGCTTGCGGGAATCTTCGTCCAAAGCTCGATAACTCTCGCGAGGTTCTCCGCGGTAACTTCGGGTGCGCCGATACGAGCTAAACGGTCGAATTCGGCGTTAAGACGCATTTCGTCAGTCTGAATCTCGGAGAGCCGCCGCCACGTGTCGTCGCTTTCGTTCAGCGAAAGGAGGTATTCGCGTTCGCGGGACAAATCGTCAAGCTCTTTGCGGATTGACGCTATGTCCTCGATTCCTTTGTCGTGCAGATTCAAATCGGAGGAGGCTTCGTCAATAAGGTCAATGGCTTTATCGGGGAGATAGCGGTCGGTGATGTAGCGTTCGCTCAATAGAACGGCCTGCCGAGCGGTTTCGTCGCTTATGCGGACGCCGTGAAAATCTTCGTAGTAGTGAGCAATACCCTTGATTATCTCAATCGCGTCGTCAATAGACGGTTCGGCAACGGTTACGGGCTGGAATCTGCGCTCGAGAGCCGCGTCTTTCTCTATGTATTTGCGATATTCGTTAAACGTGGTCGCGCCGATAACCTGAAGCTCACCGCGTGAAAGCGCGGGTTTCAGGATATTGGCGGCGTTCATAGCTCCGTCGGAGTCGCCCGCGCCGACTAAGGTGTGTACTTCGTCGATAACGAGAATAATGTTGCCGGCTTTCGAAACTTCCTCGATTAAGCCTTTCATACGGTTCTCGAATTGTCCGCGGAACTGCGTACCGGCTACCACGGCGGTAAGGTCGAGAAGCCAGACTTCGCGGTTACGAAGCTTCACAGGCACTTCCGAGTCGTTGATACGCTGCGCAAGTCCCTCCGCGATAGCGGTTTTGCCTACTCCCGGCTCACCGATTAAGCAGGGATTGTTTTTAGTTCTGCGGTTAAGGATTTGGACGACGCGGTCGGTCTCGGCGGTGCGTCCGACAATTTTGTCGAGCTTGCCCTCTTTGGCGCGTTCGGTAAGCGAGGTGCAGAACTGCGTGAGGAACTTCCGCACAGGCGCCTTAGGCTCTTTATCGTTCTTAGGCGCTTTCTCGCGGCTTCCGGAGGACACGTTTTGAAGCAGCTTCCCAAAGGGAAACATCAAATCATCGTCGTCGTCTCCGGATATGCCATCAAGTTCCGGCATTTCGTTCATATCCATTCCGTCGAAGGTCCCGGACTCCATTAGTTCGCGGATTCCGTCGTTCATCGCGTCAAAGTCATCGCCGGACATACCCATCATATCCATAACGTCCTGAACGGGTTTCAGCCCAAGCTCACTTGCGCATTTCAGGCAGTAGCTGTGCTGAGTGGCTTCTCCGCGCTCTACCTGCTGGACAATCACCGACGCAATGTTTTTCTTACAGCGTTCACAAATAGGTAATGGCATAGCGTCTCCTCCATATATTCTCAAATAACAGTTTTCAAACAACTATTTCCGCGCGGCGCGCGGGTTTAGCGAACGTGAATTGTCCGCTGCAATATATCCTATGTTTCCCATTATAAACGATAAAAATGAACTGCTAATGAACAAACCGCGCCAACGCAAAGCCTATTTCTTTCGATTACTGTTTTGAATTGTGGCAAATTTGAAAATATACGACGCGAAAGCAAGCAGCGTTACCACTATCGCGAAGCCAATCATTATGCTGCTCCACAGTTCTGTTATATAGCCTTTGCCTATTATAAGTATAACACAAACTATGAAAAATACAACAGTTGAAATCTTCCCAAAGATGTTTGACGGTGGCATATCGGCTATTTTACGGTATAATAACAAACCGCCGATACCCATTAAGCCCTCTTTAATGAAGAATACCACAACCGCCCACAGCGGAACTACGCCGTCGATTGTCACGCAGATAAGCACGGCAAAAGTCATCAGCTTATCGGCGAGAGGGTCGAGTATACGTCCGAGACGCGTTACCTGCTTATATTTGCGGGCTATCATACCGTCCATTACGTCCGTAGCTCCCGCTATCGCGTATACGCAGACAGCGCGAAGCCCGGCGTAGTCGGCTCCGTCAAAGTACATCATTATAAACACCGGCACCAGCAACAGCCGGAATATTGACAGCATATTCGGAAGATTGACTATTTTCATATGTTACCTGAATGAGATAAACACAAACCCGCGTCTTGCGGTGTCTGCTGTTTGTTAGCTGTATCTGTATTTGTTATCTGATAACTGAATATCTGCTATTTGCTATCTGCTATTTGCTATCTACTATCTGCTATCTGCTATCTGCTATCTGCTATCTGATAACTGCACTACGCCGTGACCACGGCTATTTTCCCGTCTATGCCGCCTATTTCGGCGTTCGGAGGAATTTGCGCGTTATCATTGAGTATTGCGCGGTTAACTTTTGCTCCGGCTCCTATGCGGCAGTTAAACATTATCACGCTGTCGCGAACTTCGGCGCCCTCTTCTATCACTACTCCGCCGGAGATTATGCAGTTCGCGGCAGTGCCGTAGATTTCGCAGCCCTCGGTCATCAGGCAGTTCGTGACCTCACCGCTCGGACCAATATACTGCGGAGGTTTTCCGACGGTACGCGAGAGAATTTGCCACTCGGGCATATCAAGCGACAGATTCGTCAGCATATCCATATTCGCCTGCCAAAGGCTTTCGATTGTCCCCACATCTTTCCAGTAACCGCCGAATCTATACGCAAAGCAGCGTTCACCGTAATCTATGTACGCGGGAATGACATTTTTGCCGAAGTCATTGTCGGAGTCAACTTCCTCGTTATCGGCTTTGAGATAGGCGCGCAGCTTGTCCCAAGTAAAAACGTAGATTCCCATTGACGCGAGAGTAGACTTAGGCTTCTTAGGCTTCTCCTCAAACTCGAGAATCCGCTTCTCATCATCGCAGTGCATAATGCCATAGCGCGGAGCTTCCTCCGTGGGTACGTCCACTACGGCGATTGTGCAGTCGGCGTTAGTAGCTTTGTGCTGCGCAATCATTTTGGCGTAGTCCATTTTATAAACGTGGTCGCCGGAGAGAATAAGCACATATTTCGGCGAATAGCTGTCAACAAAGGGGATATTTTGGTAGATTGCGTTAGCGGTTCCGCTGTACCACGCTCCGCCGGATTCCCCGTGATAGGGCGGAAGGATTGTCACGCCTCCGGCTAATCGGTCAAGGTCCCAGCTTTGACCTTTACCGATGTAGCTATTGAGCAGCAGCGGACGATACTGCGTGAGTACCCCGACGGTGTCAATGCCGCTGTGTACGCAGTTTGTAAGCGGAAAGTCGATGATGCGGTACTTCCCGGCAAAGGTGACGGCGGGCTTAGCGATATTGTCTGTCAGCTGATAAAGCCGCGAACCGCGTCCGCCCGCAAGCAGCATTGCTATACATTCTTTTCCCGTTGTAAACATTTTTCAGATAACAGTCAACAAATAACAGATACCAGATATCAGATACCAGATATCAGTTATTTGCAACTATTTCTCCTTTCCCGATATTTTTTATAGCCGTTATAAAAAACGTAATCAACCTACGATTCGCATCCAACCCCCGCATATCTGCTATCTGCTATCTGCTATCTAATATCTAATATCTGCTATCTGAATAACTTGTATATCGTAGTAGACAGCGGAGGAATAGTTACGTTAAGACTTTGGCGATGTCCGTGCATTGCGACGTCCTCGCTGTCAGTCAGCGTTATAATTTCGGTGCCGTAACCGCCGTATTTTTCATTGTCGGAGTTAAATACCAATTCGTAGGTTCCGCCGTCCGGAACTCCAAAGCGGTAGTTCCCGCGCTCTACCGGAGCAAAGTTTTGAACAACGATAAGAGTATCGCCGGGCTGACCGGCATCGTCGGGCTTCGGAAGCGCGGTTCGCGTAAAGATGATAATATTCTGCGCGGAATCGTTATCGCTTATCCAGTTGAAACCGTCCCAGCTGTAATCCTGTTCCCAAAGCGCGGGGGTTTCGAGGTAGAATTTATTAAGGTCGTGAGTAAAGGTAAACGCTTCCTTATGGGCGGGGTAATCGAGCAAGTGCCAGTCAAGGCTGTCGTCGTCTTTCCACTCGATAAACTGCGCGAATTCGGTACCCATAAAGTTGAGCTTTTTCCCGGGGTGCGTAAACATATACCCGAGAAACGCTCTATAACCCGCAAACTTCGAGCGGTAGTCGCCCGGCATCTTTTCAAGCAGCGATTTTTTACCGTGTACCACCTCATCGTGAGAAATTGGCAGCACAAAGTTCTCGGAAAACGCGTAGAACAGGCTGAACGTTATCTTGCTGTGCTTATGTTTGCGGTAGAGCGGGTCAATCTCCGTGTATTCGAGCATATCGTTCATCCAGCCCATATTCCACTTATAGTTGAAGCCGAGTCCGCCGTCGTGAATAGGTTTCGTAACCATAGGATACGCGGAAGCTTCCTCCGCTATCATAAGAGCTTTCGGATAAGCGTCAAAAACCGCTTTATTGAGCTTTTTGATAAAGGCTATGGCTTCGAGGTTTTTATTGTCACCGTAGGCGTTTTTTTGCCATTCGCCCTCTTTTCTACCGTAGTCAAGATAAAGCATAGAACTGACTGCATCGACGCGAAGTCCGTCAGCGTGATAGTAACCGAGCCAGAAGTACGCGCTTGAGATTAGAAACGACTGAACCTCCGTACGTCCGTAATCGAAGCAGCGCGTTCCCCACTGCGGCTGCTCGATTCTGTCCCAGCCGTGACATTCATACAGCGGCTCTCCATCGAACGAAGCCAGCGCGAAAGCGTCCTTAGGAAAGTGCGACGGAACCCAGTCGAGTATAACGCCGATATCATTCCGGTGGCAGAGGTCTATTAGATACATCAAATCCTCCGGGGTTCCCCAGCGGCTTGTCGGAGCGAAATACCCCGAAGTCTGATAGCCCCAGCTTTTTTCGTAGGGGTGTTCCATAACGGGCAAAAGCTCGAGATGAGTATAGCTCATATCAACAAGATACGGAACGAGTATATCGGCGGTCTCGCGGTAAGTAAGCTCCG
>JAISLB010000088.1 GCA_031260685.1 Oscillospiraceae bacterium
TTCACAATGCCCGAAAATATCTCTTGACAAAGATTGGGA
Organism: Oscillospiraceae bacterium; assembly: GCA_031260685.1. Classification (GTDB taxonomy): domain Bacteria; phylum Bacillota; class Clostridia; order Oscillospirales; family Oscillospiraceae; genus JAISJH01. The sequence continues at coordinate 40 of JAISLB010000088.1, forward strand.
AATGTGGTATACTTACGGAGTAAGTTTTGAGGGTTTATGAGGTGCGATTGGATGGTAACGGTCAAACTCAGCGACAGCGAAAAACGGATGCTGGACGGCGGTAACGGGCTTGTCCCGCGGCTTTGTATGGAGTGGCTAGTTGAAATGTGCCAGATTGCCGGTACCGACAGCATTATTGAGCTTGACGGTACGGGCGATTTTCATACTCCTCAAACCTGTATGACGCTCAACTACGCCTTTACGCTGAAAGATTTGCAGGAATTTACCGCAACCGGGGCGAAATTCGCTGTCCCGACCTTTGCCAATAAGTCGCCGTTTAATGAGCAGTCGCCGATTCACGGCTACAAAGGCTGCGATATGTGTTCGCACTGGGGCGATACGATAGGACGTTTCGACGATGACGCGTTCCACGAAATCGCTATGCACGAGGACTTTTACCGTGAGCTTCGCAAAATGGGGATGCTGCAAACCCATTCCTGCGCGAGTTACCTTACCGCGTCCTACCTGCCGAGTATCGGGCAGCACTGTTCGTGGAACGAATCCAGCGCAATTCCCTACTGTAACGCGGTTTTGGGCGCGAGGACGAATATTGACGGTAGCTTCGCTACCTGTTACCTCGGTAAAGCGCCTTACTACGATATGCACGTTACCGAAAACCGCCGCGCTACCGTTCTGGTCAAGAGCGAACGGCTGATTAAGAGCGATACCGAGTGGGACGTTTTCGGCTTTGCCGTGGGAGAAGAGTGCGGACTTGCCGTACCGTGCCTCACGGGAACCGCTAAGCCCACTACTACGCAGTTCTGTAAGCTGAACAGCGCTATGAACACCGGCGGCGCGATTCGTATGTACCATATCCCCGGTTCTACCCCCGAAGCTCCGGATATTAACGCCGCGTTCCACGGTTATCAGCCTGCGCGAACGGTTACAATCGACGAAGCCGCGCTTCGCGCAACTTACGATAAGCTCAATTACCGCACTACTGATAAGGTCGATATGGTCTATCTCGGCTGTCCGCATATGAACGCCGTGGAGCTAATGCTCTTAGCGCGAAAGCTCGAGGGCAAACGCGTCAAGATTCCGCTGTGGATAATGACTGCTCCGTGGCTGTACCAAGTTGCGCGCGACCAAGGGTATTTGGCAACGTTTGAAGCTGCCGGCGCGAAACTTTTTGACGGTACCTGTCCCGCAGCTATGGGCGGAGTGCCGGACTACGTTAATACGATAGCTCTCGACAGCGCGAAACAAAGCTACTATATCACCGGCTGCTACCCTTATGAGGAGGAGCGCAAACTCGACGTATGCTACGGGACCCGAGACGACTGTATTGACGCCGCGCTGACGGGAACGTGGAGAGGTGAGTGGAAATGAGCGATACGATTCGGCTTTACGGGCGTACTCTTTACCCCGGAAAAGTTACCGCGGAGGCGTTAGTTTCTCCGAAACCGCTTGAGGGTTTTGCGAACGTCAATCCCGCTAAGGGTTATACTACGGAACGTAACCACCCGCTGCGCAAGATTCCGTACACGGGAAAAGTACTCGTGTATCCCTCGGCTCGCGGTTCGGGCGGATTTTTGATGTACGGAATGGGGGGCGAAGCAAAAGCCGCTGCGTTCATACATACCGAAAATTGTCCGCTAAACGTTGCCGCTGCCGCTGCCGCGCATATTCCCGCTATGTCGGAATTTGACCGTGACCCCTTGAGCGTTATCGAAACCGGCGATATGGTTTTTGTCAATGCCGATGAGGGATATATTGAGATAAGCAAAAAGTAGTTGCTCCGGTAATCATCGGGACAACAGATACGGAGAGTGAAAAATGGCTGGCAAGCTTCACTCCGGGCACAGATCCCGGGTAAAGCAAAAATTTATCGAGTACGGACTTGACAATTTCAGCGAACACGAAGTTCTCGAATTATTGCTGTTTTTCACCATTCCGCAGGGCGATACTAACGAAATTGCGCACCGGCTGATTAACCATTTCGGCTCTCTCACAAGCGTTTTTGAAGCTTCCGCTAATGCCTTAACGACTGTAAAGGGCGTCGGCAACAGCAGTGCGCTGCTGTTAAAGCTAACGCTGGCGGTTGCGGGACGCTACGAAATAGAAAAAACGAATATGGCGGTGAAATCGCGAATCCTAAGCTCTGACGAGGCGGGACGGTTTCTGCTGCCGTACTTTGTTACCGCCGCCAAAGAGGAGACGTACTTGCTGCTGTTAACCGCGGTAGGTAAAGTCATCAGCTGCCGCAAGATTTTCGAGGGCAATCCGGCCGCAACTGACCTAAATACGTATAACATCCTCCATAGAGCTATCGAGGGTAACGCGGTTGGAGTGGTATTAGCGCATAATCATCCCTCCGGCGTTGCGATACCCGGAAAACAAGATATTGCCGCAACCGCTATGGTAAATACCGCGCTTAAAATCGTCGGGATTAAGCTGATTGACCACATAATAATCGCGGGAACCGACTGGGTATCAATGCGCGAGTCCCATATGCTGGATTGACGCGGCGCGTCATACCGCAGAGCGGTACTTTTCGTCGCTATGGGTAGAGTGTTCGCGCCCTGACGGCGCTCCTACTCTACGCAAGCTGACTACTCCCTACCCGGGAACTAGCGTTTTCACTAGTCCTGTACGTCATACGGGAGGTTCGGCGTATGACAATCGAAACGCAATGCGAAGAGTGGCTCGGTGCTTACACCGAGCGCTTACTGACAAAATGCGGAAGCGTCACCGCGGACAAAGTATTCCGCGCCCGGCACTTAATAAAATCGGGGACACGTAGCCTTTGGTCGGTGCTTTACGATATGTCGTGCCTTGACAATTCCGAGAAAATTACCTGCTACCGCGCGGAGCGAGTTTCAAGCCGCGGAGAAGTCCGCGTGCCGCTGACAATTGAAGGCTACTTAGACATTCCTGCGCTAATCGCCGACTGTATCGGAGCTGTCAACAACAGGCGCGGGCTGGAAAGCTACAAATCGTACAGCCGCTTTTTGAATATCCCCGTTGAGAAGTATTCGCGCTCCGAGCCGGAAATTATTCGCCGGGAGCTTGTGACCAACAGTGTGACGCTTATAGTTGAAACAGACGGAGAGCTTCGGGACGTTGTCGTCCCGCTTAGGTTCGTCTACTCCGCGCCGTCAATACGCAGGCTTACGGAGAACCGCGGCGGCTGCAACATACGCGCGGCTGCTGTACGCGGTATTACCCTCGACGTAAGCTCAATCAGCAAGAGCGCGGCTCGGAAACTCGCGAACTACGAGGGCGGCAAACGCCTATCACCATATGTAAGCAACAAAACCGACGGCGAAATTGTCAGCTCGGTATAATAACACCGCGGGCGGAGGGTACTTTTCCTCCGTCCGCGACTTTTTGCGCTGCTGTCAGTTACATATATAGTTTCTCGGGTCTACCTGAACTCCGTTGAGAATTGTTTCGAGGTGGAGATGCTCCATATCGGGGAACTCTTTATGACCGGGCGCGGGTTTAATAAGACCGCCCAGCGGCTGCGCTGCCCGAACTTCTTCGCCGACTCCGACTATTGGCTTTGAGACAAGGTAGCAGTATACGCTTTGCAATCCGCCGCCGTGTTCGATGACGAGCCTTGTTCCGTACTGCGGGTCAGGTTCGATAACGGTAACAACTCCGTCTGCGATAGCCTTAGCCTGGGCGTTTGGAGCAGCGGGAATGTCGATACCTTTGTGAGCCTGTCTGGTGCCGTTAATCACGGGGAGAATCCCCTTAGCGGGGTCTGAAAAGACTCTCGCGACATCGTGAGCGGAGCTGTCCAGCGGCCAGACGAACAGCGAGGGGATTTCTCCCGCGAAGTCCGCGTCGCCAATAACCTCCTGAACGGGCTGAGGTTCGGGAGCCGCGGCGGGCTTCTCCGAGGGTTTAGGCGTAGCCTTGGGAGTTGCGATAACTTTCACGGGCGACGGTTTAGCTGAAACCTCCGGACTTGCGATAGGAGCCGCCGCGCCTTGCGAGGGATCGTTCGGAACCCCGTTCGAGACGTTACCCTCGGGCGGCGGAGTGATGAGTAGGTCGTGCAGACCGCTGCTTAGCCCCGTCTCCACGCTTTGCATTGTCAGGTTCAGCGTCCACGCCGAAACTCCGATAACCGCAACGCAGAGGAACAGGACTATGTAGAAGCCCTTACCCCCAACGAACGCTGAAACGCGCTCTCCAAAGGTTACGCGTCGTTCGCTCCCGAACCCGGCGTCTTTGCCGTCGTCTTTGTTGTTTTGCATATTGAAAAATACCTCCTGTGTGTTAAGTTACATAGGAAGTATTGCCCTGTAAGCGGCGGTTTATACACAAAAGGAACTGCATTTCTGCAATTCCTTTTGCCGTAAGGCTATCGGCAGGCGTACAATTCTCCTGCATCTCTCGAAACCCGAAAGCTTCTGTCCTACCATCGGCGTGTGGTCTGTACGAAATTTACCACCTCAACAGCCAAACTTATTATACTAATAGTATAACACATTTATCCGCGTTTGTAAAGCACTTTTTTGTTATTGCTAAGACGATTATACTCTTTCCGGTCAATTTTCCAGAATGACAATATCGAATTCTTATATTCCGGATTGTCCGAAGTGAGTTTCAACTTTAACACAAGTTCCAAATGAACGGCTTCCATCGTAAATTTTTTAATTAACAGTATAGTATCAGGTCGGTTAGCAGTCAGGATATAGTCAGGGTCAGAAATTATTTGCGGAATCAGATGTGAATAGTTCGTGTAATCGCCGGGATGTCCTTCGTTTATATGCTGTATTCGCTCATCAGTGATAATCACTTCGGCTGTTGATACCGGGAAAGAAAAAATCTCCGGATTCAAAGTTCCTAAAAGGAAACCGTTGTTTTGTCTTGTCATTGAATCATTAACTCTTTGCTTTCAAAAAATAAATAGTCTCTACCTCGCTTTGCTGCTTTTCATTTGGCGTATGTTTACTATCAGCAGCAGCAGCAGGACTGTTACGAACAGCAGCGTTGAGAGAGCGTTTATCTCGGGGCTTACCTGACGCTTTGCCATTGAGTAGATTGTCATTGAGAGCGTCTGAACCTGACTTCCCGCCGTGAAGTAGCTTATTATGAAGTCGTCGATTGACATCGTAAACGCTATCAGCAAGCCGTTGACGATTCCCGGGCGTATCTCGGGGATTATCACGCGCATAAAGGTCTGAAACCACGACGCTCCGAGGTCCTGCGCAGCTTCGAACAGATTGCTGTCAAGCTGATAGAGTTTCGGCATTACGGAGAGAATCACGTAGGGGATATTAAACGTGATATGCGCTATCAGAAGCGTCACAAAGCCCTGCGAAAAGCCGAGGATTGTACCCGCAGATACGAACAGCAGCATCATCGACACGCCGGTGACTATATCGGCGTTGATAACCGGCAGATTGTTCACCGCAAGCAAAAAGCCGCGCGGACGCTTCCGCATATTGTAGAAGCCGATAGCTGTAATCGTCCCCGCCACTGCCGCTATCAGCGCCGCCATAACAGACAGCAGGAGCGTTGTCGAGAGCGCGCCCATAATCTGGCTGTTGTGAAAGAGTTTAGCGTACCAGTTAAGCGTAAAGCCGCTCCAGCCCGTTCGTCCCTTAGTTGAGTTAAACGAGTAGACGACAAGAACTACGATAGGCAGATAGAGGAATACAAACACCAAGGCGGAGAGTATCCGCCCGGGAATCCGGCTTCCGGCAGAAAGAGTTTTTGTGTTCATAAGCGCTCCTTGTTCGCAGTGGTCGCGTAGACAGTGGTCGCGTAGTCAGTGGTCAGTGGTCAGTGATCAGTGATCAGTGGTCAGCAGGACGTAGGTGCGAGGCTTGCCTTATGAACTGCGCAGCCAACGTCCAAGCCCACGCCACTGACCACTAACCACTAACCACTGACCACTGACCACTGACCACTGACCACTGACCACTGACCACTGACCACTGACCACTGACCACTGCATTAAAGCAGTACGGCGTCTTCGTCGCCGCCGCCGAAACGGTTCATTACGGACATACATATAAGTATGATTATCATCATCACTAAGGCGACCGCGCTTCCGAGCTGAGGGTTGTAAGCTCCCGCGCCGCCGAGGAATTGCAGCTCAATTAAGTCGCCCACGAGCATATCTTTGCCGCCGCCCAACAGCTTCGAGATTACAAACGTACTCACTGACGGTACAAAAACCATTGTCACGCCGGAGATTACGCCCGGGATTGACAGCGGAAAGATTATACGCGTAAATACGCGATAGCTGTCAGCCCCGAGGTCTCGCGCGGCCTCTATTACGGAGTTGTCAAGCTTGGTTATTACGCTGTAAATCGGCAGAATCATAAACGGCAGATAGTCATAGACCATACCGAGAACTACCGCGGCGGGAGTATTGATAATCCGCAAAGTCGGCAAATGCAGGAAGCTCAGCATCTGATTCAGCAAGCCGGTGTTCTCGATTATCGTTACCCACGCGTAGGTACGCAGCAGGAAATTCATCCACATCGGCAGCATTATAAGCATCATCGCGGCCGAACGGAAACGTTCGCCCTCTCTCGAAAACGCGTACGCCACAGGGTAGCCGAGTACAAGGCAAATCACAGTGGCTATAATCGCGAGACCGAAAGAACGTCCGAAAACCCCGAGGTATTTCCGCGCGTCCAGCATATTTGCAAAAGTTACCTGACCGTCCGGAGTTGTCAGCGCGTAAACTACAACGAGAACAAGCGGAGCAACAACAAAAATCGCCATCCAAACGACATACGGAATAGCGGGAAGCTTTTTAGTCATCTCCGTCCTCCTCATCGCGGTCGTCATCGTCTGCGTCGTAGTCAATAGGTTCCTCCTCGGGGGAGACGGGTTTGTGCATAATGTGAATATCGTCCGGGGTAAGCGTCAGACCGACTCTATCGCCGACGGTTTGAGGGTCCGTAGAGTGAATCTGCCACTCTTCGCCGGTATCGCCCGTAACGGTTATCTCGTAGTGAACGCCCATAAATATTATCGACTTGACGGTTCCCGCGATTGCTCCGGCTTCGGGCGCGGTGACGTCTATGTCCTCCGGGCGTATAACAACGTCTATGACTTCGTTAGCCGCGAAGCCTCCGTCAAGACAGCGGAAATCCTGCCCGGCAAAGGTAACGAGCTTGTCCATAGGCATAACGCCGCTGAAAATATTGCTTTCTCCGATAAAATCCGCCACAAAAGCGCAGCGCGGCTCGTTGTAAATATCCACGGGAGAGCCGACTTGCAGTATCTTGCCTTGGTTCATAACGACTACACGATCGGACATCGTGAGCGCTTCCTCCTGGTCGTGGGTTACATAGACGAAAGTGATTCCCGCCTGCCGCTGAATCTTTTTGAGTTCGCGCTGCATCTCTTTTCGCAGCTTCAAGTCAAGCGCGCCGAGCGGTTCGTCAAGAAGCAGCACCTTAGGACGGTTGACGATAGCCCGCGCAATCGCCACACGCTGCTGCTGACCGCCGGAGAGCTGATGTACACGCCGCTTGTCGTAACCCGTAAGCTCCGCTAACGCAAGCGCGTCGGTGACACGCTTGCGGATTTCAGCTTCCGGGGTTTTACTTATTCGCAGTCCGAACGCTACGTTTTCGTAAACGTTCATATGAGTGAACAGCGCGTACTTTTGGAAAACGGTGTTGACAGCACGCTTATTCGGCGGAATGTCGTTTATCCGCGCATCGTCAAAGAGTACGTCGCCCGAATCGGGTTTCAGGAAGCCCGCAATAATGCGGAGCGTGGTAGTTTTGCCGCAGCCGCTCGGTCCGAGGAGCGTGAGAAACTCGCGGTCTTTGATTTCGAGGTTTATGTTGTCTAAAACAACTTCACCGTCAAACGCCGTTGTAACGTCTACAAGGCGAATTCGGGCTTTATCAGTCATTTATCAGCCGCCCTTTCATTTTCAGATTACAGTTAGCAGATAGCAGATAGCAGATATGCGAGAGTTAGACGCGGGTTATTGCGCCTTTGCGCGGTTGCGTACGCTGAGTTCTCGTGCTTGCTCCTGTGTTAGAAGCAAATGCTTGAAGCCGTATTTTTCGGCTGCGGCTTCGCCTCTTGAATTGAAGTATTCAATTTGCTCATCTTGCGTCATATCTTTAATCTTTTCATAGGTTGCGAGACGTATCGCGTGTATCTCATCGACAATAGTGTCAGGTTTCCTCATAATCTATTACCTCCTGCGGTGATTTGATTTTTATTGGTTGATAACCGTTTAGTAGGTTTATCGCTCCGGTTAGTGTGATTGTTTTTTCTCGTACAATATGCTTAAAATTAAGACTAACAATCATATTAAGTCCTGCAATGGTTGCTGTCGCAATATGACGAGCGTCAATAAATGAACTTTTTGGTAAAGCATTTTCCGAGATATAATGATTGGCAAGAGAAATTGCCTCATCGGAAGTAGGTAAGACGTTTATCTTGTACCTGTCTATAAGCTCTATCATTTTACTATACTTTTCTATCGGCGCAGCTTCCAGTTCGTCTAACGCATACGTTGACGTGTAGGGTACAAACTTCCCGGCTGCGCATTGTTCGAATAGCGCTACTGTATCCGGGTGAAAATCGCGGTCGCGGTCAAAATAATAGTTGAACATTGTGGTTTCGAGGTAAATCTTCGGTACATCCATTTCTCGTCCTCTATTCGTAGATTTTTTCCATTAGTTCGAGGGCGGCGGCTGCGTTGAGCTTCTTCGGTGCGGTGATTTGCAGTACCGGGTCGTTTTCAATGAGCGGAGCGGCTTTCGCGAGAACTTCGTGCGGAATTCCGGCTGCTTTGAGCGTTGTCGGGATTCCCGCGTGAGCCGCAAACGCCTTGAACCGTTCGGAGACTTCGTGCCCAAGCTCCGCGTCCGTCAATTCCTCGTTGACGTTAAGCCCGAAGAGTCCGCCGACCCAGCGCAGACGTGCCGGTACAGCGTCCGCTAAGAACTCGATAATCGCAAGCAGCCCGAGCGTGCAGCTTAGTCCGTGCGGCATATGCGTCAGCGTAGCTATATTTTGCCCGATGTTGTGACCTAAATGCGTTAAAGAATCCCCGAAAGCTATACCGCCGAGAGTAGCCGCGAGAGCCAGATTGCTGCGCGCCGAAACGTTGTCCGGCTGGTCGAGTACAACCAAAAGATTTTCCGCAACAAGCCGCATTGTTTCCTTGCAGAATATATCGGACAGCGGATTATGAGCGGTTCCGGTAAATGCCTCAAAGCCGTGAGCGAAAGCGTCAAGCGCGGTCTCCGCGGTAAGCTTCGCGGGAAGCTTATACGTAAGCTCCGGGTCGATAATCGCAAGCTTTGCCTTGGAACATTCTCCGCCTACTCCGACCTTTATCCCGCGCGAGGTATCGGTGATAATTGCGGTGTCCGAGACTTCGCTGCCTGTTCCGGCGGTGGTGGGAATGAGTATCGCGCCGGGACCGAGTTTAACGCCCGGTACGAATCCGAGATATTGGCTAATCGGCGAGGGGTTAGCAAGCAGGACGTTGACGGCTTTGCCGGTGTCTAGAACGCTCCCGCCGCCTATCGCGACAATGCCGCTGACTTTTTCGGAGCGCGCGATTTCGGCTGCGGCTTCAACGATAAGGTCCGTAGGGTCGGGGAGTACGTCGTCAAAGACAACGACATCAATCTTAGCCTCCGCGAGAGATTCAGCGACTTTTGCCGTTAGTCCGGCTTTCGCGATACCTTTGTCAGAGATGAGAATAACCTTGCTCCATCCGAATTCAGCGGCTTTGGAACCTGTAAGCGAAACCGCTCCCGAACCGAACAGTATCGGCGGTTTGGCGGTAAAAGTAAATGTATTTGCCATAACGTAACGTCCTTTCTGTGTGAGAAAAATTACTTCCGTTTGTAATGCCAACGGCATTGTGATATTTCAACAGCTGCACTTGCGTCTGCCAAACGGTAAACTAAACGATGCTGAGAATCAATGCGCCGGGACCACCAACCTGATAAATCACCCGCAAGCGGTTCCGGGTTGCCGATTCCGACATAGCCGTTGCGTGTGATGTCCTCAATAAGGTTATTGACCCGCTTCAGAGTCTTTCTGTCCTGCGTTTGCCAATATACGTAGTCTTGCCAAGCTGTTTCGGTGAAATCAATTCTCATTGTTCCATAGCCCGCAATTCTTCGAGTGTCTTAGTTACGAACCTGCCTTCGCTCGCTTCGCTTATTGACTGTCTTAATGCCGTTTGATTGCTCTCGCTGTAGAACGCGTCCGAATATGCCGTAAGCTCGAAGGGGATTTTACCCTGCCGCAAAGATTGCCGCACAAATAATCCTACCGCCGCCGAAAAACTCAATCCCAATTCTCCGAAGAACATTTCGGCTTGTTCTTTCAGTTCCTTATCTATCTTTATGTTCAGGTTTGTCGTGACAGCCATTGCATAGCACCGCCTTTCTATGTATATTGTACTATATAGCCCGCTGATTGTCAATTATTTTTTTCGCCGCGGCTCAATACAGCGCCCGGTAGAGCCTTTTTGCGTAGTCGTCTATCGTCCATTTGCCGTCCTCCGCGGGGAGCGAGAGCCTGTGGGTTATTACACCCGCACGTTCGAACGCTACCGGCGTCCACTCCGCGGCCTGACCGCTTGCGATATAGATTTCTTGCGCGGCTACAAGCTTTTCAAGCCCCCAACCGGCAGCGAGAAACTCGGAGTTGAGAGTTCGCAAATCCGAGTTTGCGGAAAAAAGCGCCGCAAGCGAAAAATCCTTTGTCAGCTGTATCGAACCGTAGTACAAGTCGTATTCGCCCTTATTTATCGCAAGGTTGTACGAATCCCAGTCAAGCTCCAGCAGCTCCGTTTCAAAGCCCAAAGAGTTCAGCTTGTCGGCAATTTGCTTTGCCGCGGCGACTTTTATGAAATTCTCCTTGTGAACTATCATCGTAAGCTTGAATTCGTGAAGCTGAGTGCCGTTCTCGAAGTATTCTATATAGCCGTCTCCGTCGAAATCGCCGATCATCAATCGCGCGGACATCTCGGGGATTTGTTCCGAACCGTAGAGCGCGGTTCTGGCGGCTGCCGCGTTATAATAGCGGTGAGTGTCGGGAACCGGGAGATTCGCAGGTACGCAATCGGGCAGTACGGAGTTCGTAAGCGCCAAACGGTCAATAAGAGACGCGAGAATCACTCTGCGTCCCGGCTCCGAGCAAAATCCCGAAGCGCTTGTCAAGCTTGTGTTGAACCCTACAAAGTGAAGCCGCGTAGTCGTATAGGCGCGCTTCTCGTTATCCCCGCCGAATGATAAGCTTCCGACGTCGCTCGGATTTTGCACTATCGCGTCCAAAGCTCCCGACTCAAAAGCTTCGATAAGGTCCTCGCGGCCGTAATGAGCGAGATAAATCGTAGAGAGCGAGAGCTCCGCAAACTCTCGGAAGTTGCCGTTTGCAGAGAGGTACGCGCTTGCAACGCCATCTACAAATTCCGCGGAGTTATCAGCCGCCACAAAGAAATACGCGCCGGTTCCGGTCGGCTGCTCGGTATAGGCGGTAGAATCCTTGACAATAGCGAAATCAAGCAACGCCGGAAAGTCGTAGTTCGGCTGAGCGAGAGTGACGCGGATTTTGCCGTCCTCCGCTACCTCCGCTCCCCGAACGTCCCGAAGCCGTTCGCGGAAGCGTCCAGCCGCCCGAGCCGTGTTAATAGAGCCTATAACGTCAAAAATCCCAAGCGGCGAACCGTCCGAGAACTTGATGCCGTCTTTCAGGGCGAATAGCCACGTTATACCGTCCTCCGTGGAGTAGCTGTCGCAAAGTACCGCTTCCCACGAAAAATCGGCGTTTATTGAGAACAGCCCCTCATAGAGCAAGCCGCCGATAGCGAGATTGTACTTGCTGCCGGAGGTGTAGGGATTGAGCGTTTTGTCAGAATCCCACAAAAGCGTGAAGCGTCCGTCGTCAATAAATGCCGCTTCCTCCGGAATTTCCCCGGGAAAGTCCGGAATTTCCGGTTCCTCCGCTTCTCCCGTAGGAGACGGAGAGGCGGGAGCCGACGGAACCGCAAACGAAAACCAGTCCGAAACAAGCTCACAGCCTGTCAGCGCGCTTAACAGTAAACAGATAACAGTGAACAGTGCTATCAGCCGTTTTCGATTCATTGTTATCCGCTCCAATCCTTGCGGGCTTCTGCCCGCGCTTTACTTAATGCGTTTGTTCTTTTTGAAGGCGTTGGGTTTGTCTTTTTTTATGTGTTTAGCGGCTGTATCGCTGCCGACAGCTTGAGCCTGCATATTTCTTGCGGCTGATTTGCGCTGCATATCTTCCTCGCGCCTGATTGTTACGGTAAGCAAGCGGCGGATTACTTCGTCCTTTATGCCGTTTACCATTGCCTCGAACATTTCGAAGCCCTCTTGCTTGTACGCGTCAATAGGTTTAGTATTGCCATAGCCGCGCAGTCCGATACCGCGCCGAAGCTCGTGCATTGAATCGATATGCTCCATCCAGTATTCGTCAACGACGCGCAGCAGGACTACACGCTCTATCTCGCGCATATCGGCGTGGGCTGCCGTGATTTCGGCTTCTTTCGCGTCGTAACGTTCTTCGTAGCTTGCGACTGACTTTTCGCGTTCCTCGTCCAGTTCGTAGTCAAATTTATCGTTGTCCTTAGTGATTTCGCTCTTGGCAACATCGTCGAGCATACCGCGTATATAGCTTTTGAGATCCTCACCGTCGAGAACTTTGCGGCGCTGACCGTAGATAATTTCGCGCTGCTGATTCATTACATCGTCGTATTCAAGCACCTGCTTACGGGTTTGGAAGTTTCTGCTCTCGACCTTTTTCTGCGCCGATTCGATAGCGTTTGAGAGGATTTTCTGCTCGATAGGTTCGTCCTCGGAGACTTTGAGCGCGTCCATCATTCCCATTACGCGCTCCGAGCCGAATAGCCGCATTATGTCGTCCTCGAGCGAGATAAAGAAGCGGCTTGCCCCGGGGTCGCCCTGACGTCCCGAACGTCCGCGAAGCTGATTGTCGATACGGCGTGATTCGTGACGCTCCGTGCCGAGGACGAAAAGTCCGCCCGCGGCTACGACTTGAGCGGCTTCGAGGTCGATTGCGCTTTGGTGCTGACGTTCAAGCTCCGTGTATTTCCTCCGCGCCTCCAATATCGCTTCGTCGGAGGTTTCGGAGTGTCCTACGGCTTCGATGATTATTTCCTCGGGTATCCCCTCTTTTACGAGGTCGGCGCGGGCTAAAAACTCCGCGTTGCCGCCGAGCTTTATGTCGGTTCCGCGCCCTGCCATATTCGTCGCGATAGTGATTGCGCCGAATTTACCCGCCTGAGCCACTATTTCGGCTTCCTTGGCGTGGTGAAGAGCGTTCAATACGGTATGCGGAATCTTCTCCTTTTTGAGAAACGCCGAAAGCTGTTCGGATTTCTCGACGCTGACGGTTCCGACGAGTATCGGCTGTCCCTTTTCGTGACAGTCTTTGATTTGCGCGACGATAGCGCGGGTTTTACCGGCTTCGCTCTTGTACACCACGTCGGGGTTGTCTACGCGAATCATCGGCTTATTAGTCGGTATGTCAACTATATCAAGGTGGTAGATTGCGGAAAATTCTTCGGCTTCCGTGAGCGCGGTTCCGGTCATTCCCGAGAGTTTACTGAACATACGGAAGTAGTTTTGATACGTAATGGTCGCGAGAGTTTTATTCTCCGCGGCTACGTCCACGCCCTCTTTCGCTTCGATAGCCTGATGAAGTCCCTCGCTGTAACGTCTGCCGTACATCAAGCGTCCCGTAAATTCGTCAACGATGATGATTTCGTCGTCCTGAACTACGTAGTCCACGTCGCGGCGCATAACTCCGTGGGCGCGTATAGACTGATGAATGTGGTGCCTTATCGCGGAGTGTTCCTCATTCGAGAGGTCGTCAATAGCGAAGTAACGTTCAGCCTTTGCGATACCTTTCGCGGTTAGCGTCGCGGTACGCGCCTTTTCGTCCACGATGTAGTCGGCGTCGGTGTCGGGAGCTTCCTCCTCTTTGTCGTCAACCTCTTTGATAAGTTCGCGCTTGAGCCCCTTGACAAGCTTATCGGTTTTGACGTAGAGGTCAGTGGCTTCGTCCGCTTGTCCCGAGATAATCAGCGGCGTACGGGCTTCGTCGATTAGAATCGAGTCAACCTCGTCGATAATAGCGAAGATGTGACCGCGCTGAACCATATCCTGCTTGTAGAGCGCCATATTATCGCGCAAATAATCAAAGCCCATTTCGCTGTTAGTGCCGTAGGTTATATCCGCGGCGTAGGCAAGTCTGCGCTCCGCGGAAGTAAGCCCCGGAACTACCAAGCCCACCGTCAGCCCGAGGAAGCGGTGAATTTTGCCAATCTCGTCGTGACCGATTTTCGCGAGATAGTCATTGACGGTGACGATGTGCAGCCCGTTTCCCGCAAGGGCGTTGAGATAAGCCGGGAGCGCGGCTACGAGCGTTTTACCCTCGCCGGTTTTCATCTCCGCTATCCGCCCCTGGTGCAGTACGACGCCGCAGATTAGCTGCACGCGGAAGGGTTTCAGCCCGAGTACCCGCGTTGAGGCTTCGCGCACCGTTGCGAAAGCTTCGACCAGTATATCGTCAAGAGTTTGTCCGCGTTCCAGCCGCGCTTTGAACTCCTGCGTTTTGCTTTTGAGTTCCTCGTCCGAAAGCGCGCTGTACTGCGCGTCAAGCGCCTCGACAGCGTCCGCGAGAGGTTCGAGCTTGCGTATCTCCTTATTGCTGTTAGTCCCAAGGAGCTTGTTGAGAAAAGACATATGTTCTCCAATATATATATGATAGTATTGATTATTGTGATATAGTTATCTGACAGTCCGCAGCCAATTCGCGGCTTCGTGCCTTACACCAACGTTGCGAAGTAGTCTGCGGGAGTTTCGGCGCGGCGAATAAGCTGCACGGAACCGTCCTCTTTCAGCAGCAGCTCTTTCGAGCGCAGCTTGCCGTTATAGTTATAGCCCATAGAATAGCCGTGAGCGCCGGTATCGTGCAATACGAGCAAGTCTCCGAGCTCTATCTTCGGGAGCTTGCGGTTTATGGCGAATTTGTCGTTATTCTCGCAAAGACTGCCCGTTATGTCGTAGGTTTCAGTTGCGGGGGCGTTTTCTTTCCCCGCGACCGTGATATGGTGGTACGCGCCGTACATCGCGGGGCGCATAAGGTCAACTGCACTCGCGTCAAGCCCTATGTACTCGCGGTACGTATGCTTCTCGCGCAGCGCCGTCGCCACGAGGCAGCCATAGGGCGCAAGCATATAGCGTCCAAGCTCCGTATAGATTGCAGCGTCCCCAAGCCCCGCCGGTACGAGAATTTTTTCAAACGCCGCGCGTACTCCTTCGCCCACCGCGTTTATGTCTACCGCTTCCTCCTCCGGTTTGTACGGTATGCCGATTCCGCCGGAGAGATTCACGAACTCCACCGAAACTCCCGTTTCGGCTTTCAGCTCCGCCGCTACCGAGAAAAGCAGTTCCGCAAGCTTCGGGTAGTATTCCGCGGTAAGCGCGTTACTCACCAGAAACGAATGGATGCCGAAGTGTTTTACGCCTTTCGACTTCAGAATATTGAAAGCCTCCGTGAGCTGAGTGCGCGTCATACCGTACTTAGCTTCGCCGGGATTATCCATAACGCTGTTCGAAGCCTGAAAAGTTCCGCCCGGGTTAAAACGGCAGCAGATAGTGGGCGGAAGCGTCCCGGCGGCTTGCTCCAAAACGTCTATGTGGGTTATGTCGTCGAGATTTATTATCCCCCCGAGCTTCAGCGCAAGGCGGAACTCCTCGGCGGGAGTTACGTTTGACGAGAACATAACGCCCTTGCCCCTAACGCCGGACCTTTCAGCTAACATAAGCTCCGTAAGCGACGCGCAGTCGGCTCCGCAGCCCTCTTCGCGGAGTATAGAGATTATAGCCGGGTTGGGAGTTGCTTTAACCGCGAAAAACTCGCGGAATCCGCGGTTCCAGGCAAACGCGCGGTAGAGTCTGCGGGCATTTTCGCGAATCCCGCGCTCGTCGTAAAGGTGAAACGGCGTACCGTATTCGCCGGCAATGTCAGAAAGCTGTTTCGGCGTTGCAAATGGCTGCTTCATAATAGTCACATCTCCGCAAATTAAAATTTCTCGCTCAATTATACACCATAACGCTTAGTTTGTCAAATATCATTTATCGTAAGCGCGAAATATAACGCGCCGGAAGTGAAAACGCGCTTGCACTTTGCCGATATGTATGGTATAATAGCGGCAGTGTTTCAATTTGTCCTTTCGTAAGCCTTGCGCGGCGGCTTTTATCACGTATTCTGTCAACAATAATATTTACAGGAGACCGACCAGATGAAAAACATTCCCTACAAGCTCTATCTGTCCGAGGACAAACTGCCCAAAGCTTGGCTCAACCTGCAGGCTATCTTACCGCAGGAGCCTACGCCCATTCTTCACCCGGGGACGCTTCAGCCCCTCGGCGTTGACGATTTAGCGCACATCTTCCTCAACGAATCCGCCAAACAGGAGCTATCGCGCGAAAAGTACATCGAAATCCCGGAGGAAATCCGCGGTTTCTACAAGATGTACCGTCCGTCGCCGCTTGTCCGCGCCTATTACCTCGAAAAAGCGCTCGGAACCCCCGCTAAAATCTACTACAAGTATGAGGGCGGCAACACCTCCGGCAGCCACAAGCTCAATTCAGCCGTTGCCCAAGCCTACTACGCTAAGGAGCAGGGACTGACCTCGCTCACGACCGAAACGGGGGCGGGACAATGGGGAACCGCGCTCTCAATGGCTTGCGCGTATTTCAACCTTGACCTCAAAGTCTTTATGGTTAAAGTTTCCGCTCAGCAAAAGCCCTACCGCAAGCTCGTTATGCAAACCTACGGCGCGGAAGTCTTTGCCTCTCCGAGCAGCACCACCGACGCGGGACGCAAGATTTTGGCTGAAACTCCCGACACCAACGGCTCGCTCGGCTGCGCAATCTCCGAAGCTATCGAGGTTTCGCAAACTACTCCAAATTGCCGCTATGTCCTTGGCTCCGTACTTAACCACGTACTGCTCCACCAATCGGTTATCGGTCTCGAAACGAGAGCCGCGATGGACGAGCTTGAAGAATACCCGGACGTAATAATCGGCTGCGCGGGCGGCGGCTCAAACTTCGGCGGTTTGATGTGTTCCTATATGGAGGACAAACTAAGCGGCAAGTCTAATCCGCGCTTTATCGCTGTCGAGCCTGTAAGCTGTCCGAGCCTTACACGCGGCAAATACGCTTACGATTTCGGAGATACGGGGCGTACAACTCCGCTGCTCAAAATGTACACGCTCGGGAGCGGCTATATGCCTCACCCGAACCACGCGGGCGGTCTTCGCTACCACGGTATGAACCCGATTCTCTCGCAGCTCTACGACCTCGGCCACATTGAGGCGCAAGCCGTGGGACAAGTTTCCGTATTCGACGCGGCTACGCTCTTTGCCAAAACCGAGGGAACGCTTCCCGCCCCTGAAAGTTCGCACGCTATCCGCGTTGCAATCGACGAAGCTCTCAAATGTAAAAAAACCGGAGAAGCCAAGACGATTCTCTTCGGCTTATCCGGAACGGGCAACTTCGATATGGCGGCGTACGAAGCTTACCGCAACGGCACAATGACCGACTTCATACCGGACGACGAATACTTGCAGACAGGTTTCGACACCCTAATGCCGGTAGGACAGTGAACAGTGAATAGTGAACAGTGAACGAATAACAATTACGAGGGCGGCTTGTTTTTTAGCCGCCCTCGGTTATCTTTCGTGTTCTATGTACCCGTAATAAATTCCGCAGCTGAAACGATAAAAGCTTCATTCGGATAATGCTTCTTGTTGCCTGTTATTAAGTACGCACCGCAGTTTTTAGCGGTATCGTAAAAAATCCTGTCAGTTTCGTCCGGCATACGGAATGTACTGGCAATTGGGTTGAAATAAATACCTTTTTGAAAAAGTCCTTCAAAAACATCCCGCAATTCCGTTGCTCCAAAGCTAAACTTCGCCCTTTGCAGGACAGTTGTATATTCTGAAAATATTCCCTCATTGTAGAGCGGAAAGTAAGCTCCATATAACGCGGTTTGCAAAACACGCCACGGAACACTGCCTGTCTTAAGATAAGCGGATACCAAAATGTTTGTGTCAAGGACTACTTTATGCACTTAATATCTCTTTGAAAGTTCTTTCCAAAGCCTCTCTTGCGTAGCGTTCTTTTCTTGCCGCGGCGATTTCTTCCTCGATTTCTTCGTCAGTCATCAAGTACGTGCCGTTTTCTATTGCGCGCATATTGATAGCTTCCAAAGCTTCCAGCGCTTCCTTGCGAATCTGCTCTATTGGTCTGTCCTCAAGCCGCATTTTCGAATAATCAATCTTTGTTTCTGTCATAGTATACACCTCCCAAATTGCTTTACATCATTAGTATACAGCAAAACGTACACCTTGTCAAGTCCCGCGCTTCTACTTCTTGTAGTTTTCTTTCGTCAGCTCTATCAGCCGGTCGCGGAGTACCGCGGCGTATTCGAATTCCATCGCCTTACTGGCTTTCCGCATTTCCTTTTCGATTTTCGCTATTTCGGTTTCGCGCTCTTTCTTTGTCATCGTCACTCCGTCCTGCTTTACGTTTACCGCGTCAAATTCGGAGGACGAGATGTCGAGAACGTTGCGGACGCCTTTGACGATACTTGCGGGCGTAATCCCGTGTTCCTCGTTGTAAGCTTTCTGAACGGCGCGGCGGCGGTTAGTCTCGCTAATGGCGTAGCGCATTGACTTCGTTTCGTTATCGGCGTACATAATCACCAAACCCGAAATGTGCCGCGCAGCGCGGCCGATTATCTGAACGAGCGAAGTTCCGGAGCGCAAAAAGCCCTCTTTGTCAGCGTCGAGAATAGCCACGAGCGACACCTCCGGCAAATCGAGTCCCTCGCGCAGCAGGTTTATTCCCACGAGACAGTCGAAGCCGCCGAGCCGCAAATCGCGTATAATCTCCATACGTTCGAGACCCGTAATCTCGTG
>JAISLB010000104.1 GCA_031260685.1 Oscillospiraceae bacterium
GGGGGTAATCCCGACCGCGAGTTTCAGCGAGTTTGAGTAGACGCCTCCGAAACCGTGAGTTTTAAGGCAGCAGGTGGCGACAACAGCGTCAGCCTCCGCGAGGGCTTTCGGATATTCGAAGCTTCCGCCCGCCCAGTGTAAGTCGGAACGTTCGAACTTAACCCATTCGGTGGAGGTTTCTTCGAGGTTGAGAAATTCGGCGTTGTATTTATCGCACAATTCGCCGATACCTTTTTGCGAGAAAACTTGCGCTGCTACCGCGGGACCGCTGCGTTCACCGAGGATTAGCCGCGCGGGGTTCTTAGCGCGTACTGCGCCGAGTAATACGTCCAGCGTAGCCTTATCGCTGGAGCCGGGAGCGGGGTCCGCGGAATTGAAATTCGGCTTGACATAGACGGTTTTGCCGGAATAGTCAGGCAGCCCGAAATAGTCAAGACAGCGGCGTGAACCCTCTGCGCGGTCATCGGCGGAAACGAGATAAACTTTTGCCATAGCGTGACACCTCCGTATGTTATTTCGTCTATTGTAACACAAATCGCAAAACTTTGCAAGCGAAACCCTCCGCGGCTATTGAGCAGTTTCAGGAACCTCTCGGGACGAACTGAATGTCAAGGTCAAGCGCGTAGAGCAAGCCGCAAAGGGTTTTCAGCGTCGGGCTGCTCTCCCGCTTCTCAATACGCGAGATAGTCTGCTGCTTAAAGCCGGCGCGTTCCGCAAGCTCCGCCTGCGAAATCCCCTTCTGCTTCCGGATACTGACTAACTCACCGAGGATTTTGTACTCGGTTCGGCTTCTGTCCCAAGCGGCGGCAAATTCGGGACTTTTCCGCTTCATCTCAGCAAGCTTTTGTTCAAAATTGACCACGTGGAACGGCATTGTAAGCACCTCGAATTTCTTTATTGACTAAATATTTCCTTTGCACGCTTAAGAACTATTTCAGCGTCTTTTTTCTCTGTCCGGTTCTTTTGTTTGCGGCAGGCGTGAAGAATGTGTATATCGCTGTTTTCGATTGTAACATAGAATAATCGGTTATGTTTGTAAAAATATACTTCTGATATCTTACCTTGCCAGTGTTTTATGTGCAGTTCGTCAGTTCTGTTCTGTATCAATTTTTCAATCACGGAATAGCCGTCAACTATTTCGTCAATGCTTAGGCTGTCTATGTATTCATAGATTAAATCCCGCCCGCTTGTTGTTTTATACGTATGAACTGTCAAGCGATTTCACTCCTTTTGTGCCGCGTTTTTATTATACAACAAATATGTTGTTTTGTCAAGCGTTTCATCTTACCAGTTTCAGGAATACTCCCGCTATGTCCGCCAGCTTTGACATTCCCGCTATGCTTATTTCCTCGGGAGCGTTATAGAGCCAGAGCGGTACGGGGTTACTCACGGTGTGGTTAGTGTAAGGAGTTACGCGGTCCTCGGCTAACATCTGCTCCGCGTTGCCGTGGTCGGCTGTGATAATCGCGCTGCCTTTGACGTAGCTTACGGCTTCGAGAACCTTTCCGAGACATTCGTCTACGGCTTCCACCGCGCGGATTGCGGCTTCGAGAACCCCCGTGTGTCCCACCATATCGCAATTCGCGAAGTTTACGATTATCGCGTCGTACTTGCCGCTTTTTATCGCGTCGACGAGCTTTTCGCAGACCGTATACGCGGACATCTGCGGGATTAGGTCGTAGGTCGGGAAATCCTTAGGGCTTGGAACCAAAATTCTGTCCTCACCGGGGAAAACTGTTTCTACGCCGCCGTTGAGAAAGAACGTTACGTGAGCGTACTTCTCGGTTTCGGCAATCCGGAGCTGCGTCTTATTCATATGCGACAGCAACTCGCCGAGAGTATTCGCGGGAACCTCCGGCGGGAAAGCTACCTCGACATTCGGCATTTCAGCGTCGTAACTCGTCATCGTGACGTACTTAGCAAGCGGGAAGAAGCGGCGCTCAAAGGCTTCGGGAAGCTCAAACCCGGGGTCAACAAAGCAGCGCGTAAGCTCCCGCGCTCTATCCGTGCGGAAATTGATAAAGAACACCGAATCGCCGGGTTGTACGCGCCCCTCCGGAGCTATCACGATTGGTTTTACGAATTCGTCGGTTACTCCTTGCTCGTAGCTTTTGGCGATTGCGGACAAAGCGTCCGGAGCGGTGCCGTAATCGCCCTTGCCGATAAGAGCGTCGTAAGCTATCTGTATGCGCTCCCAGCGTGTGTCGCGGTCCATAGCGTAGAAACGCCCTATAAGCGTAGCGACCTTAGCGTTGCCCGGGAGCCGCGCAAGCGTTTCGCGCAGGAATCCCGCCGCGCTTTCGGGCGGAGTGTCGCGCCCGTCGGTGAAAAGGTGCAGGTAAACCTCTCCCGCGCCTTTCAGCAGTTCCGCTGCGGCGTAGAGGTGCTTATCAATCGAGTGAACTCCGGCGTTTCCGAGTAAGCCGAAGATATGTACGCGCCCCTTGCTTTTCGCAAGCTCCGAGAGCACCGGGTTTCGGAAAAATTCTCCGTCGTCTATGGCGTTGTTGATACGCAGCAGGTTCTGGTAGATTACGCGCCCCGCGCCGATGTTCATATGACCAACTTCGGAATTGCCCATAGTTCCGGGCGGAAGCCCGACTGCCGTACCGGAGGCTGCGATATTAACCCGCGGACAGGTGCGGTCGAGCATATCCACAGTAGGCGTTTTCGCGAGTTTGACGGCATTACCGTGAAGCGTCGGGTCAGCGTCCGGGGAAACCCCGAAACCGTCAAGGATTGCTAATAACGCGGTTGGCTTCATACTCTCGTCCCCGCTGTTTCAACCGCGCTGATGATTGCCGCGAATTTCACCGGGTCAAGCGAAGCGCCGCCGATTAGTCCGCCGTCTATGTCAGGCTGCGAGAGCAGTTCGACGGCGTTTTTATCGTTCATTGAGCCGCCGTAAAGTATGCTTATCCCGCAGGCTTTCTCATCGTCATAGCGTTTAGCGATACGGTTGCGGATAGCTCCGCAAACTTTCTCGGCTTGCTCGGCGGTAGCGGTTTTGCCGGTTCCGATAGCCCAAATAGGTTCGTAGGCGAAAACGATTTTGCCCGCCTGCTCCTCCGTAAGCGCGTTGAGGACTGCCGAAACCTGTTTGCCGATAAGCGTAAACGTCTGACCGGCTTCGCGCTGTTCAAGCGTTTCGCCTACGCAAACGATTGGCGTAATGCCGTTCTCAAGGCAGCGGAGCGTCTTTTCGGCTATGAGTTCGTTAGTTTCAGCGTGGTACTGCCGACGTTCGCTGTGACCGACGATGCAGTATTCAACGTTAAAGCCCGCGAGCTGAACAGCCGAAATCTCACCGGTATACGCGCCTGAATTGAACGCCGAAACGTCCTGCCCGCCGGTAGAAACCTCCGAAAAGGCAAATGCCTCCGCAAGGCTTCCGAGGAAAAG
The DNA here is from genome assembly GCA_031260685.1 of Oscillospiraceae bacterium. GTDB lineage: Bacteria > Bacillota > Clostridia > Oscillospirales > Oscillospiraceae > JAISJH01. The sequence goes on from JAISLB010000104.1 coordinate 3,403, forward strand.
CGCGGGAGCGCAAATAACAGCCTTGGCGGGTATACTTTTGATATTGGGAAACGCGTAAAGGAGCGTATCCGCAAAGGGACGAATGTCCGGCAAGAGAAGATTCATCTTCCAGTTGCCCGCGATGATAGTCTTGCGAAGTGTCTTGTTCATAGTTAGTCTCCTTGTTTTAGTGGTTGTTCAGTGGTTAGTGGTTAGTGTTCAGTGGTCAGCCGCGTGGGTTTGGACGTTGGATGCGTGTGCGCACGGCGCGGGGTGGTGTCCCCGCGCCGAGCGCGTCCGCAACCAACGTCCAACCACCCCGTCCGCAACCAACGTCCAACCCCCGCGTACTGACCACTGATCACTGACCACTGACCACTGACCACTAACATCTGCTATCTGCTATCTGATAACTGTCTATCTGTCTAAAAGGCAATCAATTCCCGGGAGGACTTTGCCCTCTAAAAACTCTAAGGTTGCTCCTCCGCCCGTAGCGTTGTGGTTCATTTTATCGGCTAAGCCGTATTTGTTTACTGCGGCGAGACTGTCGCCTCCGCCGACTATTGTAAAAGCGGAGGAAGCAGCCATAGCTCCCGCGATGATTTTTGTACCCGCCGCGAATTCGTCCAGTTCGAAAACCCCCATTGGTCCGTTCCAGATGACGGTGCCGCTATTCGTGATAATATCGGCGTAAGCCTCGGACGTTTCGGGACCGATGTCCGCGCCAAGCATATCGTCCGGGATTGCGCCGGACGCGGCAATTTCGGTAACTGCCCCGGCTTTGAGTTCCGAGGTGATAACGCTGTCCGCGGGGAGGTGGATTTTGCCTGCGGAGTCGTTTTTGAGAAGCTCCGTAACGTAGTCCAGTTTATCGGCGTCAAGAAGCGATTTACCGATTTTGCCGCCTTTCGCCTGAATAAAGGTGTACGCCATTCCGCCGCCGATTAGAAGGTTGTCGGCGATTTTGACGAGATTTTCGATAACCCCGAGCTTGTCGGAAACTTTCGAACCGCCGAGAATTGCCGTAAACGGACGTCTAGGCTCCGTGAGCGCGCCGCCTATTGCCGCAAGCTCTTTCTCTATGAGCAGCCCGCAATATGCCGGGAGGTAGGACGCTACGCCCGCTGTGGACGCGTGAGCGCGGTGAGCAGCTCCGAAAGCGTCGTTGACGTATACATCGGCTAACTCCGCGAGCCATTTTGAGAATTCCGGGTCGTTGGCTTCCTCCTGAGCGTGAAAGCGTAAATTTTCGATGAGTATCGCCTTGCCCGGCTGCAAAGCCCCCGCGAGAGCTTTCGCGCTGAGTCCGACCACGTCAGTAGCAAGCGGAACGTCGAACCCGAGAAGCTTCGACAGGATTTTAGCTACCGGGGCAAGTGAAAACTCCGGGCTGACCTTGCCCTTGGGACGTCCGAGGTGCGAACAAAGTACCGCGGAACCTCCGTGCTCGAGAATGTACTTAATCGTAGGCAGAGACGCGGTAATGCGGGTATCGTCAGTAACCGCGCCGTTCTCAATGGGAACGTTAAAGTCGCAGCGCAGCAGTACGCGCGGCCCTTTTGAAAAGTCGATGTCGCGGACAGTTTTCTTGTTGTAGCTCATAAGGGTTCCTCCATTGTTGTTGTCAGTGGTCAGTGGTTAGTGGTCAGTGGTTTCAGTGGTCAGTGGTTTCAGTGGTTAGTGGTTAGTGGTTAGTGGTTAGTGGTCAGTAGACTTACGACAGCGCGAAATCCGCAAGAGTTTGCCGGAGCGCTTCGTACAGTACGATTGATACGGAGTTGCTGAGGTTGAGGCTGCGAGCCTCGGGAACGTCGAGCATTGGAATCCGCACGCAGCGCTCCGGGTATTCCTCAATAAGCGGAAGCGGAAGTCCCGCGGTTTCCTTGCCGAAAATGAGGTAGTCGCCGTCGGAGTAGCTAACGTCCCAGTGGCGGCGTTGAGCCTTGGTGGTCGCAAGCCATAGTCTCGCGCCCGGATTTCGCGCGAGAAACGCTCCCCAATCTTGGTAGACGGAAAGGTCGAGCAAACGCCAGTAGTCAAGCCCGGCGCGTTTGACCGCGCTCTCGGAGATATCGAAGCCGAGCGGCTCAATAAGGTGCAGGCGGCTCCCTGTAACTGCGCAGGTTCGCGCTATACTGCCGGTATTGCCGGGAATCTCCGGCTCGTGTAATACAACATTTAGCATAATTACAATTATAAACCTTTTTTGTACACTTGTCAACGGACAAATGATAACGACGTAAAAACGCGCGGAGACGAGGCAGTAAAACCTCATCTCCGCGGCGAACTTTTAGGTCGGGCGGCGCGAAAGAAATGCGCCGAAAGCGTTATTGCGTACTTGACGTTTACGACAAAATCTGCTATAATCAGAATCACGGGACAGCGGGGACTACTCCTAAGCCATCTTTCGGAAGGGAGATGGTGTGTAATGACAGTGTTCGAAGCCATTTGCTTGGCGCTGCGATTAGTCAAATTCACGTTTGACATAATCAAAGGGTTAATCGATGTGGTTACGACCCTCGATAATCACAAGAAGTAGCTACCCTAACAAAGTTCCTACTTCTTTCCCATAAGCAATTAACCAATAGCGAAGTCGCAGCAATACTCCGGCGAATGAGAAGTATGGCAGCGGAGTGGTCAGTTGCTGTCCCGTACCTTCCGCCCTTATTGTAACACACTCCAACTACATTTGTCAAGAGGTTTTTATGAATATTGAAAACATCGACTTTCGGGCTTTACCGTTTGGACGCCGCTACACGCGTTTGCTGATTGCGCAGCGCGGCGGAGCGCTTTGGCTGAACTACACCGGGGCAAAGGAGCGTCCGGAGCTTATACGCCTTATTCCTACGCGTAACGGCTGCGCTGTACGTTACTCCGCGGTCTGCAACCCCGGCAAGCTTACGCTCACGGAGGAGCGCGGAGGCGGGACGCTCGAACTCGTCTACGGCAATGGTGAAACGCTTCTCATTCGCGGTTCCGGAGGTCTCGGACTGCGCTTTTGTATTGAGTTCGACGCTCACGAGCAGTTTATGGACCGTTTGGACGGTACTGTTTACGCGGGTTTCTCAATGCTCGGCGAATTCCTCTTTGAAGCCGTCAGCGGGGTTCAAACCCACAACTACCGCTGGATTGCGATAGCTATGAAGCCCGAACCGCTCGAACTAACGTGGGAGCCGGAAGCCGGAGGCGACATATACGGCTATATACATCACGCGGACTACTGCGTTAACCGTCCCGCGGCTCCGCTCGGAGACTTCGACGCTCACGCCGGCGCGAATTACAGCGATTACCGTCAGTGGCGCGCTAAGTACCCTGAGGATATTGAGTCGCCTATAAGCTCGCCCTATGAAACGTGGATAGGCTGTATGTTCCCGAAAGGCTACCTCAAGACCGATTTTATCATCGGTACGGGCTTCCGCAACCCTCCCGCGGGAGACTACGTAAAAGTCGGCGGCAACGGTGATACGTCTATGCAATGTATGTACGCCGCGGAACTTTGGCAGGACGTTGACCTCGCGGTAAAATTTCTCTATACGGCGTTCAGCTTACAGGACGAGTACGGACAAATCCCCGTTGACGCGACTGCGTGGGGAGTAGAATACTCAAAGCCGAGCTTCCCGATGCAGGGCTGGGCGCTGCTGCAAATAATTGAGAAAGCCGGTTTGTCGGCGCTTACGCGCACTCACGCGGAATTGCTCTACGAACCGTTCATACGCTGGATTGAGTGGTGGTTCAGCTTCCGTCCCGCCGAAGCTGAATATCTTACCTCCGACATTCTGAACGACTGCATACTTGCCGCGTCAAAACTTGCGCTCGTACTCGGCAAAACCGCCGAAGCCGACAAGCTTCAGCAAAAATACGACGATAACCGTGAGAAGTGGGTGACAAAATGAAACTATTCGGAACTGCCGAGCAATTCGACTTACAGCGTGTACCGTTCTCTCGTGCCGGAGCGTTCCTCAACGTCTATCAGGAGTACACTGACGGCGCGTTATACCTCAATATGTGCCGCTCGGTTCAGGTTATCAACGAGCGTCCCGCGCTTGTGAAGCTCACGCCCGTTATCGGCGGCAAAGAGCTTGTATACACCTATAGCTGCGACGAGGCGAAGCTAACGCTCACGGCTCCCGAGGGAACCGCCGAATTCACCTACGAAAACTCTCAAACGCTTAGAATCAGGACAAACGGCATAGGTCTGCGCTTCGAGTGGACTCCGCAAGAGAACGAGAGCGTGCTGCTTCGTTCCGACTCTTCCATTGAGGCAGCGTTTAACTTTATCGGTAAGCTGCTATTCCGCGGACTCACCGGTCAGGCGGTTCTGACGATTTCGGAGGTTAACGCGGTTGAACTGCTCCCGGATTCTGACGGAACCGCGGAGCTTGCAATCCACGAGTATTACTCGAATCTCGCAACCCCCGAGCTTTACAAAGGCTTTGACGTATGCGTACGCGAGATGAGCGCGGAGTTTGCGGCGTTCTCAAAGCGTTATCCCGCGGTGGCTCCCGCATATGCCGAAATGGCGGAACGTGCAAAGTGGGTAGTGTGGCACAGTCAGCTCGGTCCGCGCGGAGCGCTCACGTCGAAAGTGGTCTATATGCAAAAAATCTGGTTCGACCGGGCTTTCGGCTGGCACCACGGCTTCCACGCTATGGCTATGCGAAACGACGCTAAAGCGGCGTTTACGACTTTACTCGCTATGTTCGATTATCAGAACGAATACGGCATTTTCCCCGACAATCTCTCCGACCGGCACCAAGAGACGTGGATTTCGAGCAAGCCGCCGATTTTCGGCTGGAGCGCGTGCTATATCCTCGACAACTTCGACCTTTCGGGGCTTACTACCGCCGATTACCGCAACATCTACGAGAAACTCGCGGGCTATACGCGCTATTGGTATACTCACCACGACCACGCGAAGCTCGGGGTTCCGCAGTATTACCACATCGACGAATCAGGCTACGACGAATCGACGCTTTTCGACAAGGGACTGCCGCTCGTTTCCCCGGATTTGCTGGCTTACGCGACTTGCCTTTGCGAAGCCTGCGCGAAACTCGCCGACAAGCTCTCGCGGAGAGACGACTTCGGCTATTGGACCTCGCTTGCTAAGCACACGCTTGAGTACCTGGTGAACGAACTGTGGGACGGCGAACAATTCCTCGCGTACGCTCCGCTAGTCGGCGAAAAGCACAAATGCGGCTCCGTAGCTCAGCTTCAAGCGGTAATGCTCGGTCACCGGCTGCCCTCGAGCGTCGTCAAGACTTTGGCTAAGCGGCTCACCGACCCCGACGAATTCTTTTCGGCTTACGGAGTTACCGGCGAGAACCTCAAAAGCCCGGACGTCCGTATGCTGAGCTTCTCGCGCGGTCCCGTTATGGCTCCCGCGCAGGCGCTAATCTGCTACGGACTATACGACGGAGGAGAAAAGGACGCCGCAAAGCTCATCGCCGCGAGATACCTCAATGCGCTCAACAAAGAGGGACTTGCGCTAGCCGTCAATCCGTACCGTTTTGAGCCGCGAGACAACAGTCCCGTGCCGGAATTCAAAGGCGGCGGGAGCGTAACGTTTCCGTTCTCCGCTTGGCCCGCAAGCGTCTACCTAATGCTGGCGGAACTGCTGACAGCGGGCTAGTTAAATGTAACTATTTTCATTCTACCGTCCGCGCACGGCGCGGGGAAACCACCCCGCCGCTGCGGCGGCACCCCTCCCAAGAGGGGAATAGGACGAGAATTGCGGGGAACGAATCCGCCGCAGGGCGCAACCCGCGTCCAAGCCCCATTCCCCTCTTGGGAGGGGTACGCCCGCAGGCGGGGGGTGGTCTCCCCGCCGCAGCGGACGGTAAAAGGTTATACCATTGACATATCTACCGCAAAACCAATAGGGCGGTCGCCCCTACGCAGATTTTGCGTGAATTTAAGGCAGTCTGATAACACAAAAACAACTGAAAGTGCTGTAACTATGAAAACTATCACTACCGCGCGGATTACCGACGCTGTACACGCGCTTGCTCTCCGCGCTAATACTTTTCTCCCGCCGGACGTTGCTATGGCGCTTGAGTGCGCTTCCGAGAGCGAGTCTAACGCGGCTGCACGGGCTGCTCTCGAGGATCTCAACGACAACTTCAAGTATGCCGCGGAGTCCGGACTGCCGATTTGTCAGGACACGGGAATGGCTGTCGTATTCGCGGAGGTCGGACA